>NZ_JCANVJ010000035.1:0-25829 GCF_059569355.1 Desulfobotulus sapovorans DSM 2055
AAAATCACTCATATAAAATAAGTAGTGACCATGATTTGTGCTAAACCCTTGCCAGGCGGGTGTTTTTCAAAAAAAATGACAAAGTTGGGTTAAGGCATCAACTCTGCGCATACAGGGCCTGTAGGGTTTCCGCTTTTTTCCGGAACTCCTCCCTCAGGCACTCCGGCCCGAGCACCTCCACCTGGGGGCCAAACCCCAAAAGCCACCAGCGGATCTGGGCCGTGTCCAGCACCGTGGCCTCAACCTTCACCCGCTTTTCATCGTGGGGCGTGATGCGCTGATCCTCGGAAAGGGGGGTTTCAAAGAGATGGGCGGCAATGGATTTTTCCATCAGAAACTCAAGGGTCATGGGCTGCTTTCCCTGAAGATAGATGAAGGCTCCGCTGTCAATATAGCCCTGCATGGAAAACCCTTCGGGAACAAGACCCGGTTCATCCAGAAGGGTCGCGGAAAAAAAGCGGTGCAGGGCAAGCTGGCGCACATCCTCCATACGCTGGTAGTTTCTCATGGTGCAGACAAGGTAAATCACCGAATCCAGCAGCACGATGCCCAGAGGGTTAATGGTGTAGTCCTGGAGGGCTTCCTCCCCCCGTTTTCTGTAGCTGGCCTGAATGCGTTTTCCCTCCATGAGGCCTTCATATACCGTATCCAGGATGAGGGCATCAATGTGGGGCGGTTTCAGGGGCTGGGTACGGCTTAAGATTTTCACCTTTTCCGGCCAGGCGCGGAAGGATTCGGCTCGCACAGCCTCCAGGATTTTTGACGCTACACTGAAATGAGACTCCAGGGATTTCAGGGCCGCAGGGGGCATGGCCGCATGAAGAAAGGCCTCAATCATGCGGAAGGAAAAGGCCGTGACCGGATCCATCTGGGGAAAATGGATGGTTTCGCCTTCTTTTGTCCAGTACCAGCCGTAGGGTTTGTCACGTTCATCGCTGGCGATGGGAAAAAGGCGTGAAAGCTCTTCGAGATCCCGCTGTATGGTTCTGCGGTGAACCACCACCCCTTGTTCCCGAAGCTGACGCTCCAGGCTTGCGGTGTCGGTCTTTCTCGGCTCACGGGGGAGCATCTGTAAAATAAGGCACTGGCGATAGGTGCTGCTCATAAAGAATCTCCCTGAATCAAGACATGGCGGATGGGGATGCACTGCGAAAATAAAGAGTGTCTTTGTCTATACAAAAGCCTCAAGGAAACCAAGGGCAAAAACGGTTTCACGCTTTCTTCTCAAACAAGATGGGGGAAACAAAGACGGTGGGCGCTCCTGATTGTCCTGGTTTTGAATACCTGCTGCTGTACGGATATGGGCCTCTGCATGGCACGATGATGCACCATGCAGATTTTCTTCAGAAAGAATCAGGACAGGCCCATGGCTTCAGTGGCAATAAGGGTTTCCACTTCTTCAAGACCTTTCAGGTCAAAGGAAAATTCAGTAAGTACCATTTGCAGGGCCATCCGAATTTTTTCTCCATGGAGGCGCAGGCTTTCCATCTTTGGCCCAAGATTCTTCTGGATTCCTGAATGGGCATAGGTCACGGGCTGATCGCAAAGGATGGCAAGAATATCATCCCCATCACTGTCTCCCGGGCCATCGCCTCCCAGATAGCTCAGGGTGAAACTGCCATCGGAAAGCTGCTGAACCCACTGAATCTGAACCGATTCTCCGGAAAGCCAGACCTTCTGATCCAGCATGAGATACAAGGCGGCAAGGCTGACAGCATCTTCCGGAACTTCCAGCTCTTCCAGTTTCTGACCTAATTTTTTGTCCACATCTGTACCCAGGGATCGCATAAATTTTTCAATACCCATCGTAAAACCGATCATGGCAAAGGGATTGTCACCGGAAAGACTTTCCATAACATCCACCATGGTTTTTTCCGTGAGATAAAATACGGCCCTGTCATGCAAGGCCTCTGAAATGTTGCCCGAGCACTGCACCACATTTTGTCCCTTATCACTTTCAAAACGTATCCACTCCGGGTCATCCAGGCTGGTGTCAAGAATTTTACCGATGCGGACACTGTCATTTCCGGGAAAAAGGCTTTTTTTCACCTTGGAAATATCGTTTTGAAAACAGGACGTCATAAGGACAAGACCTGCAATGGAACAGAAGAGGAGTATTTTTTTCATGATAAAATCCTTTCACATCAACAAGAAGAGGGTCTCCCCGGCTTCGGGGAGACGGATCAGAAAATCATGCTTCTGAGGAAGACACACCTGTGGCAAGCTTGCTTCTCAGGATTTCCTGCTTTTTCTTTTCTTCCGCGAGATCGTTGATACAGTAATTGATGTAAAAAATACTGAGGAAAAAGGTGTAGAAGGGATTCATGCGCAGATCCATGTGGTGGATATTCAGGGCATAGCTCTGGAGGGCTTTTCTGGCCATGAAAGCCCATACGATATAAAGAATACCCGCAGCCAGTCCCAGCAGCACGCTGAAGGCACTCAGCCCATTGGCAAGGTCAAACGCCATCTCACTGGCCGCCGAAAGGGCCATGGAGGTAAATGCACTGTTGAACCCTGCGCATACGGCGATCCAGATGACATAGCCGTCTCCTGCAATGCGGGTCTGGGTGATACGGTTCAGGATGGGCTGGTTTTTCTGGAGCCAGAGGATGGGATAAATCCCCATCGTGGCCAGAGTAAGCAGCACAAGGGTGAGGGTTTTGGACTGCACTTCGTTTTTCAGGGCATGGATGTCGGACATACGGCCTCCTTGTTTGCCATCGGAAGATGGCTTTTGCGGGTTGGTCATGGCGGACAGATTTCCGGAAATCAAAAGGAAAATCTGCTGTTCTCATGAAACTTTATGGAGGCAGTTTACGGGACAGGTGCGACGATTACTGTCCGATTATTTTATTTTTACTGATTACCCTTTTGCTTCAGCTATCGTTCCCATGCTCCAGCGTGGGAACGGAGGAATAATCAGGTTATTTTTTCCGATACGATCAAAAAAGGGCACACAGGCCGTACAATCCGCCTTGTGTGCCCTTACGCTGTAGTTATTGAAACTGTTCTGAAGGAGGGAGTCTGTTCAGGATTCCCCGTTTTCTCCCCGGATCAGCCCCAGCAGCACTTCCGCAGAGAGTTTTGCGCTCACATCCGCACCGTGCAGCAGACTGTCCGCCAGATCCCGCTTATGTTCGTGCATCTTCACGATCTTCTCCTCCACCGTATTCCGGGTGACCAGACGGTAAATGGTCACGGGTCGCTGCTGACCGATGCGGTGGGCACGATCCGAGGCCTGGTTTTCCACAGCCGGATTCCACCACGGATCCATATGAATCACATAGTCCGCCGCCGTCAGGTTCAGGCCCACACCTCCCGCCTTGAGGCTGATGAGAAACACATCTCCCTCTCCGGCCTGAAAGGCGGCAATGGATTTCTGACGCTGCTCCGCAGGGGTGGCACCATCAAGGTACTGATAACGGACGCCCTTTTTTTCCAGATGCTCCCGCACAAGGGCAAGGTGGCCGAGGAACTGGCTGAAGACCAGAGCCTTGTGCCGGTTTTCCAGAAGATCCTCCAGGATTTCCGAAAAGGCGGCGAGCTTGCTGCTGGGAAGAACAATGTCCGGGTTCACCAGAGCGCTGTGGCAGCAGGCCTGACGGAGCCGGGTGATTTCCGCAAGAATTTTGAGGTGCTTCTGACCGGGCCCGCTTTCCGTATCCTCTGCAATGCGCTCCAGGGCCTGACGCCGCAGGGCTTCGTAAAAGGCCGTTTCTTCGGGGCTGAAATCAATTTCAAGCTGCACTTCCGTTCTCGCGGGAAGTTCTTCCAGCACCTGACTTTTGGTACGCCGGAGGATGAAGGGCTGGATGAGCCGTTTCAGATCCTTTTTTGCCCGGATATCCTGATATTTTTCAATGGGAAGGGCAAAACGCTGGTTGAAGCTTTCCAAAGAACCGAGAAGGCCCGGAACGATGAACTGGAAAAGATTCCACAGCTCTCCCAGGTGGTTTTCAATGGGCGTTCCCGTGAGGATGAGCCTGAAGGCAGCCTGAAGCTTCATGGCCGCCCTGGAGCGCTGGGTGTCCATGTTCTTGATGGCCTGGGCCTCATCCAGAATGGCCACCTGCCAGGAAAGACCGGCCAGCATTTCCGCACTTTTCACCTGCTGCATCCGGCCATAGCTGCACACGAGCACATCAAAGGGGCCAAGGGCTTCCAGTTCTTGTTTTCCCGTATCCGCCGTCATGGATCGGAAGATGAGGGTGGGTGCAAAGCGCCTCGCCTCCGTGATCCAGTTACCGCACACCGATGTCGGGGCAATGACAAGGGAAGGCCCTTTTACGGCGTGGCGGATGAGGATGGCCAGGGCCTGAAGGGTTTTTCCAAGGCCCATGTCATCGGCAAGGCAGGCTCCCACCCCCCACTCGGAGAGGCGTACCATCCAGTTGAAACCTTCTTTCTGATACTCCCGCAGCTCAGCCGCCAGGGTGGAGGGCAGCTCAGGCGGTGAGTCGCTGACCTTCTGAATACGGGCCACATGGGCCTGCCAGGCCTTATCCGTTTTGAGCTGCCCCACATCCTCAAAAACGCCTTCCAGAGCCAGAGCCGCCATGGGATGGAAACCCAGGGTACTGCCCTTTTTCGAGGTATAGCGTTCCAGTTGTTGCAGGCGTTTTTCAAACTCCCGGGTCAGAGCCACGAAGGCCCCGTCTTCAAGGGCGATAAAACGACCAACCCGCCTGGTGCTGTTAAGAAGAACCATGAGATCCAGGGTGAGGCCTTCATCCAGCAAAGCCGATCCGCTGATGGCAAACCAGTCTTCCTTCTTGCGGATACTGGCCTTGAACTGCAAGGGAGAAAGACTGCCCGCCATGCGGAACTTCTGGCCTTCAGGCCAGGCGATGCGGATGTCTTCTTTCCGGGCCTCCAGCTCCAAAAGCAGCTCCAGGGCATCTTCCGTATCGGGAAAACTCCATTCCGAAGGATGGCTTTCTTCGGTTTCAAGGCTGGGGCAGGCGAGAATGAGGGCCTGCCTGCGCTTTTTTTCTTCCGCAAGATCCCGCGTGGTCTTGAGCTGGCTGCCCTTTACGGAAGCCACCACATTCCGTCCCCCTTCTCCCGGCGGATAGGCAGGTCCATGCTCTCCAAAGGGCTGGGCCGCAAGGACAAGTTTCAGCCCCTCTCCCAGAGGAGAAAGGAGGGCGTGGAGACGGGTTTCCGCCGGAACCTCGGTGAACCCCGCAGCCTCCCCTCCGAAATCAAGGTCGGACTTGATGGGAATGTGACCGGCAAGGGTCTCCATCACCTTCTGCACCCTGGTTTCCGCACTCTGGGGCAGAGTCATTTTTTTCCCGAGAATGGCGGCCATTTCCTGATACTCCGCATCCAGATGCACAACCCTGAAGCGGGTGGGGGTTTCAGGAACCAGAACGTAGGGAAAGACATCGTGAAATGGATGGGGAGGGGGCAAAAGGGAAAGGGAGAGGGAGAGGCTCCCTTTGTTTTTTCCGCTTTTGGTTTTGGAAACAATAAGCTCAGGCTTTCCCGCCACCAGTTCAATGGAGGTTCCGTCCTCTGCTTTGAAGAGATGGGGATGGCCCGTAAGTTCGGGAAGCACCCTGACATTAAAATGATAATTTGTCTTGGTGGTGCCGTACCAGCTGGAACGGACATAATCGCTTTCAATGTGTTTGCAGATGCGCCTGTCCTGCAAGGAGAGATAAGAAAAGGTTTCCGGTTCTTCCGCAAGGCGTTTTAACGCCACAGCCCTTCCCGCAGTCCAGCCCTTGCCTGTTCTTTTCTGTTCTTTGGGCGCAATCTCACAGGTTCCCGCATCGCTGATGCTGACAAACCAGGCCATGCGGAACTCCGGGTCGGCGTTCTCTTTTTCTTCTCCGTCCGAAGCCCCCTTTTTCCTGTGAATCCGCAAAAGGGCATTGAGGGCGTTTTCCCAGGCGCTGTTTTTCTGGATCAGGGTGAGGAGGGAGGCTCCCCTTCTTTCTTCCCCGCCTTCCAGCACGGGAATCAGGGCATCCAGCTCCCTTTCGCACCAGATGAAGCCCTCCTGGCCAGCATGTTCCTTCAAAAAGACCATTTCCATCTGATCCCTGGCCGCCCTTTCCGGATCTGTCCAGGACTGGATGAAGGCATAGAAAAAAGCTGTCAGCCTGTCCGGATCCAGTTGTTTCAGGGAGAAGCTGAAAATTTTTTCCTGAGCCTGGGCCTTTCCCTCCAGAAAAAGAATAAAATGGTGAATCTCATGATAAAGCAGGGCTCCTGAACCACCGACAGAAAGGATGGACTCGGTGAGGGTTCTGGCCTTTTCCAGGGAGTCTCCGCTTTTTTCCCGGATCAGGGCCAGAAGGCAGGGGATCCCCATGGGATGGGTGAAGAAAATAGTCTTTCGTTTACCTTTTCTTTTTTTGAGAAGAAGGAGGGCTTCTTCGTAGAGCTGAATGGCCTCCTCGTTTCTCCCTTCGCAAAAGGCCCGCCAGCCCTGGAGACAAAGCAGGTTTTCCCTGTGTTCCGGTCTATGGACTTTTTCCCAGAGATCCAGCTTTTTTCTCTCATCCCGCAGCAGCCAGAAACTGAGCACCAGGGCCTCCAGATCCATGTCACAGCGGTCTGATCCAGCCAGAGCAAGGTTTTCCACATAGGGCTGCCGGGCCATATCGCCTTCCATAAAGAAAAGAGCATGGGTATAGAGAGGCGCCATGTATTCCGTATGCCAATTCGCAGGAAGCATGAAAAAAAGGCGGATATCAAAGGGAGAAAAGCAGAGATCTTCCAAAATATCCTTCAGGGAAAAACCGTAAAACAGGGATTGTTTTTTGCTCTGGGTCAGAAAATCGACCGCAGCATCCCCTCCCTTTTCATAAAGAACAATCCGGGTTTCTGCTGTGAGCCGCGCTTTATCCGCATAGCGAAAGTCCATATCCGCCAAGTTCAGGCAGGGCCTGAGGAGGGCCACCATGGAAGAAAATCTCTCTTCTGCCAGAAGGATTCTGGCAAGGGCCCGCAGCCAGGGTTTGGTCAGAGCACTGCTGTCCTTTTCAGGCATCACAAGAATTTTTTTATCCTGAAGTACCGTAAGGGTCTTGTTAAGCAGCTCCATCTTTTTTTTCTGGGTGGTTTGGGCCACCAGCCTGGGAAGGCTTTTTTCCTCAGGAGACTCTAGGGCAGCAAGGGCCAGCAGGAGAATGCTTCGTTTTTTGGGCCTGCAGTCAATGGCATGGATTTCCGCCACCGTCCTTTCAAGGGGCGACAGGGTTTCGAGAAGGGCCAGTTCTTTTTTGAGATCGGAGAGATCCGTCAGCCCGTAGGGCAGGGGAAGCGATGTCTTTTGGGAGGGTGTCATGGAATATTATCCTCTGCATGGGACAGGGGGTTGTATCATGCGGCATTGATACGAAAGGGGCCAGCCGCACAGGAGGTGGCCCCTTTCGGGATTTCAGGACAAAGGGTCTGCGTCAGAAACTTAAAGCGGATGCTTATTCCTTCTGACCGCGCTTGAGAAGGGTGTTTTTTTGCCAGTGGACATCATCTTTCAGGGGATAGTCGATGGAGTAATGAAGCCCCCGGCTTTCCTTGCGGCGCTGGGCACTGCGGATAATCAGCTCGGCCACCAGGGCGATGTTGCGCAGTTCCACAAGGTCGGAAGTGATACGGAAATTCCAGTAATACTCCTCAATTTCGTGCTGGATAATGTCAATTCTGCGCCTTGCCCGGGCCAGACGTTTATCCGAACGCACAATGCCCACATAATTCCACATGAACATGCGGATCTCATCCCAGTTGTGGGCCACCATAACAGCCTCGTCACTGTCCGTTGTGCCCATTTCATCCCATTCGGGCAGATCCTGGGGCAGAGTGACCGTTTTATACTGCTGAAGGGCATCTTCCGAAGCCCTGTGGGCATAGACGAGAGCCTCCAGCAGGGAATTGCTGGCCAGACGATTGGCACCGTGCAGGCCCGTGCAGGCCGTTTCGCCGACAGCATACAGGCAGGAAATATCCGTTCTTCCCGAAAGATCCGTTGCCACCCCTCCGCACATGTAATGGGCCGCAGGTACAACAGGGATGGGCTCCCGGGTCATGTCGATGCCGAACTCCATGCACCGCGCGTAGAGATTGGGAAAACGTTTTTTAATAAATTCCGAATTTTTATGGGAAATATCCAGAAAAACGGACGTATCCCCCCTGCGTTTCAGCTCCGTATCAATGGCCCTTGCCACCACATCCCGGCAGGCGAGATCCTTCAGGGGAGAATAGCGATCCATGAAGGCTTCGCCCCTGGCATTCCGGAGTATTCCGCCCTCTCCCCGGACGGCCTCGGAAATGAGAAAATTCTTGGCTTCCGGATGATAAAGACAGGTAGGATGGAACTGCACAAATTCCAGATTGGCGACGGACGCTCCGGCCCGGTAGGCCATGGCAACCCCATCCCCTGTGGCCACATCGGGGTTGCTGGTATAGGGATAAACCTTGCCCGCACCACCCGTTGCGAGAAGGGTGACGGGAGCGGTGAAGGTATGAACACTGTCCGAAGAAATATCCAGAACATAGGCACCGCAGCAGATTTCCTCATGGCTGGTCACCACAAGACCTCGGCGGATGCGGGTCGCATGGGTGAGAAGATCAATGGCGATGTGATGCTCATAAATCCGGATATTGGGATGGGACTTCACCCGGCTGACCAGAACGGATTCAATTTCCCAGCCCGTCATGTCCAGGGCATGGACAATGCGTTTTTCCGAATGCCCCCCTTCCCGGCCCAGATCCAGGTGATCAGGATCCATATGGCTGAAGCGCACCCCCATGTCCATGAGTTCCCGGATACGATCCGGGCCGTTGCGTACCACCATGTCCGTGACCTCAGGATCGCAGAGTCCGGCTCCGGACTCCAGAGTGTCCTTGACATGCAGCTCAAAGGAATCCGTATCCCCGAAAACCGATGCCACCCCTCCCTGGGCGCGGGCCGTATTGCTTTCGGAAATTTCCGCCTTGGTCACCACAGCCACCTGACCATGATCCGCCACCTTGAGGGCAAACATGAGGCCCGCAACTCCCGACCCCAAAACCAGAAAATCACTGTGGATCCGCATGGACAATCCTTCCCCTGATAGGTTCTCAGCCCGTGGTAAGGGGCAAAACCGCATCAATAATAAGAACTTTTCTGTTTCTTCCGCATGGAGATTCCCAGGATCATACCCAGAAGCAGTACACCGGCACCCAGAGCGAACATTTTGATATTCCGCTGAAGCAGCTTTGCATCGAGATCCTCCACCAGGGCTTTCTGGGCTTCAAGACTCTGACGTATCCGGGCGGCATCCTCCTTTAACGCCAGAAATTCCCCAGCTTCTTCCTTCAGGGTTTCATGTACCCTGTTGAGGGTTTCCAGCGCGGCTTCCTTTTCCGAAAGACGGTTTTTCAGCTCCCCGTTTTCAGCCTTCAGCTCCCTGTTTTCCGCTTCCTGCTTTGAAAAACGCTCCTTGAGACGTTCATGATCCCGTTCAAAGGCCACCATGCGTACCTTACCAGGAGGTTCCGGTACCAGAAAACGCCCCAGCATCCACCCCTCCTTGTCTTCAAAGCGGACATAGGCCCAGTCCCCATCCCTTTCCACCACCTCCACCTGATCTCCGGATCGGGCGATGGCCACAATCTTGTTGGACAGATCCTTGCCCGTCCGTACCATAAACTGCAATTCATCCGTCACATAAGCGGTTTCTGCCCAGGCGATTCCCGTCAGAAGCAGAAAGACGCCTGCAAAAAAAATTCTTCCCTTTGTCTTTACAAAATATTGCATCATTTCATCCCCACAGTTTTCCCTGAAAAAAGAAATTCCCTTGAAAAAATATGCCATGTCAATATCCTTTCCAGAACACTCTTTCCGGAGCAAAAATGCACCTTTCACGATAACCCCTGAGAAAGCAGACCATGACACCCTTTCCCTTTGAACGTCTTGCAGAAAAACTCCCCGCCATTCCCGGATTTCACTACGGCAAACGCTATCGCAATACCGCCGTGCTTGTTCCCCTTGTCACCCTGGAAGACGGTATTTACCTCCTGTTTGAAGAACGGGCCGACGGCATCCGTCAGGCTGGAGAAATCTGTTTTCCCGGTGGCATGATGGACGCAGAAGATGCCGATCCCTGCCAGACGGCTGTCCGGGAAAGCGAGGAAGAACTGGGTATTTTAACAGAAAATATTGAAATAATTGGGAGAATGGATATTCTTCTTACCGTCATGGGGCTTACCGTAGCCCCTGTGGTGGCCAGACTGCAAGTAAAAAATATCCACGAACTCCGGCCCAACCCCACAGAAGTGGCAAGGGTTTTTCTTTTACCCCTGACCTGGTTTCTTACCCATCCTCCGGAAATTCATACCATTCAGATCATGGCCCATCCCGTGATCGAAAAACGCAACGGCGACAGGGAAGTGCTGCTGCCCGCCAAAAGTCTCGGCCTTCCCGACCGTTACACCCGTCCCTGGGGAGGCGTACGCCACCCCGTCCTGTTCTGGCCCAGCCCCGAAGGCATGGTATGGGGGATTACCGCAGAAATCATTCAGTCCCTTCTTCGGATAACAAAGGATCTGCTTCCCCCTTCAGACGCCTGCTGAGACCGGAAAAACGACGGGTGGGTCTGTCATTGCGGATGGCCATGCTCAAGGCCTGGGGCATCCCCACAAAAATCACCAGACGCTTGCCCCGGGTCATGGCCGTATAGACCAGGTTCCGTTGCAGAAGGGGGGCATGTTCCGGCATCAGGGGGATAATCACCACCGGATATTCCGACCCCTGAGACTTGTGCACACTGATGGCATAGGCCAGGGTCAGCTCATCCAGCTCTTCCCGGGTATAGGCCACCTCCCGCTCCCCGTCTCCGTCACTGAAGTCCACCAGCACCAGGCCTTCCCCCTCCTCGATGCCGCAGACCTGACCGATATCCCCGTTAAACACCTCTTTTTTATAATTGTTTTTCAGATGAATGACCTTGTCTCCAACGCGGAAAACGCCTCCCGCTCCCTGTCCCTCCCTGGGAGGATTCAGGGCCTGCTGCAAGACCTGGTTCAGATAAAGGGTTCCCACCTCGCCTTTGTGCATGGGGGTCAGTACCTGCACATCCCGAAAGGGATCAAAGCCGAAACGCTCAGGGATCCGCAGGGAACAGAGGGTCACAATGGTGCGAACCACATTTTCCGGACTGCTCTGACGGATAAAATAAAACTCGGACAGGGCTCCGTCTTCGGACTGGGCAAAATCCGGCATCTCCCCCCTGTTGATCCTGTGGGCATTCATGACAATGGGACTTTCCTGGGCCTGACGGAAAATGGTTGTCAGGGTGAAGGCGGGAATACGGCCCGAAGCGATGAGATCCCCCAGCACGTTACCCGGCCCCACGGAAGGCAGCTGGGAAACATCCCCGACCAGCAGAAGACGGGTCTGGAGAGGTACGGCGCAGAGCAGATGAAACATGAGCAGAATATCCACCATGGAGGCCTCATCCACGATGAGCAGATCCACATCCAGAGGATTGTCCGTGTTGACCTCAAAACGGCTTTCCATCTGATTGTATTTCAGGAGGCGATGCAGGGTGAGGGCTTTGCGGCCCGTCACATCGGCAAGACGCCTTGCGGCCCGGCCCGTTGGAGCCGCAAGCAGGATGCGCGCTCCCCGCTCTCCCATCACAGCGCAGACACTGCGGATCAGGGTGGTTTTTCCCGTACCCGGCCCGCCGGTGAGAATGGCCACCCGGCTTTCCAGAAGCCTGGAAAGGGTGGTCAGCTGTTCTTCGGAAAGTCGTATGGCCAGCCCCTTGAGCACAGCCCCCTCAAGGACTGACGCCTCCGGCCTGGATTCCACCGGAGCTGCCAGACTGAGCATGGCGGAAAGCCGTGCAGCAATGCCCGATTCCGCCCCGTGCATGTCCTTGAGATACACAGACCGCTGCTCTCCGTCCTCTTCCAGCATCAAAGCCCCTTCCTCCCCCAGCTTTTCCAGGATATGGGCCAGATTTTCCCGACTCACGCCAAGAAGCTTCAGGGCTCTGGGAAAAAGATCCTTTTCCGGCAAAAACACATGGCCGGAATATCCGGCCCTTTCCAGCACATACACAATACCGGCCCGGATTCTGGATTCCGAGTCTCTGGGAATACCCGCTGCCAGCCCCAGACGATCCGCCACCTCAAAGGGCACTTCGGGAATTTCACGGCAGATGCGATAGGGATCTTCCCGCACGAGGGTGAGGGCCTCGGATCCATAGGTATGAAGGATTTTGGCTCCCGAAGAAGGGGAAACGCCTATCTTTGCAACAAGGGCCATCAAGCTGCGGATGGCGTGGTAGGACTGCCAGGATGCGGCAATGACACGGGCCTTGGCCTTGCCGATACCCGGAACTTCGGACAGACGTTCCGGACTTGCATCCAGCACTTCCAGGGTATGGGCCCCGAAATAGGCCACCAGCTTTTCCGCCATGACCTCGCCCACACCGGCAATCACACCGGAGGCAAGGTAACGCTTGATTCCCCGGGCTGTATCGGGAAGAATGATTTCATAACGGCTGATACGGAACTGCTCTCCAAATTTTGCGTGTTTTTCCCAGTCCCCCTCAATGCGCAGGGTTTCACCAGCACGCACTCCGGCCAGAATCCCCACAGCCGTAATCTCCGTCTGGTAGCCATCAGGCATGAAACGGGCCACGGTATAGCCGTTTTCCGGATTGGAAAAGCGGAGGCTGTCCAGTCTTCCCTGAAGTACAATCATGGTCTGTCCATCATAATCTGTCCATCAGAAGCTGTTCCATGCTGACCAGGATCCAGTCCACGGCTTCGGACAGGTCTTTTGCAATAAAATCAGGCTCAAGCCCTTTTTCCTTTAAAAGAAGTCCATCCCTTTCCCCATTCCCCGTACGTACCAGAACACGGGTTCCCACTCCCGCAGCGGTGGCAGCCTCCATATCCTTGGCACTGTCTCCCACCATGACGCTCCTGCGCAGATCCACACCATGGGCCTCTCGGGCCTGAAAAAACAGACCGGGCTGCGGCTTCCGGCAGGAACATCTGTCCTCAGGTCTGTGGGGACAGTAGAAAATATCCCTGATCTTTCCACCAGAGGGAAGCAGTTCTCTGCGCAGATGCTCAAAAATGGAAAGAAGGGTAGCTTCTGTCACAAGTTTTCTGCCAATGATGGACTGGTTCGTAATCAGCATCACCTCCAATCCCGCTGCGGAAAGTCTGCCAATGGCATCGGCACTGCCCGGAATCAGATGAAAATCTTCGATGCTGCGAATATAGTCCGGAGAATCGGCATTGATCACCCCGTCCCTGTCCAGAAAAATCACCCGCCTGCCCTTTGTTTCCATGGTATCCTCCGTCATTCTGCAATCACCATGGCCCCTTCGTAGCCCTGTTTCTGAAAATCCGTTTCCGCCTTCTCCGCAGTTTCCAGCCGGGTATAGCCCCCTGCCCGTACCCGGAAAAAAACCTTACTTTCCCCTTCATGGGAAAGCACCTGGACACGATGCCCTTCCCTTTTCAGTTTTTCCGCAAGACGATCCGCATTGCTCTTCTGGGTAAAAGCCCCCACCTGAACGGAAAACCGTCCTTCCTGCATATCCAGAGAGGTCTTTTGTTCCGAAGCCAGGGCAAGGATCTCCACCCGTGCCACCCCCTTGATATGGAGGTCAATGGCCCTGGCAGAAGCGTTGGAAAGGTCAATGATACGTCCCCGAACAAAGGGGCCCCGATCGTTGATCCGCACCACCACCTCCTTGTTGTTTTCAAGATTTTTCACGCGCACCAGCGTGCCAAAGGGCAGGGTCTTGTGGGCAGCGGTGAGGCCATGCATATTGTATATTTCACCATTTGCCGTTCGCTTTCCGTGAAATTTCGAGCCATACCAGGATGCCGTTCCCTTCTGCCGGTATCCCGTGGCATCGGGAATGGGGTAGTACCATTTTCCAAAGACCTTGTAGGGTTTCCCCCCCACAGGCCGGAGAGAGGAAGGGGCTGGTGTCCGGTTCGTACAGGCCGTAACAACAAGAAAAAAAAGACAGGCCCAGAGCCAGCCACATCTGAAAAAAAAACGTCTTCGCACCATGCAAAACCCTTCACAGAAAAAAACCTGAAACAGCCCGCAAGGCCTGTCTCCGGTTTTTAAAAAACATCAGGAGGCCGTACCATGACAAATATCCATTTTTTTAAATCGGCCTTGTCTAAAACTCAATATTACCGGGTGTTCTGGGAAAGGGAATCACATCCCGGATATTGGAAACCCCTGTCACCAGCATGAGCAGACGCTCAAATCCCATACCAAACCCCGCATGGGGCGCAGATCCCCAGCGCCTGGATTCCAGATACCATTCATAGTTTTCCAGGGAAAGCCCCTGGGATACCATTCTCTCCAGAAGCAGCTCCTCCCTTTCCTCCCTCTGACTGCCCCCCATGAGCTCTCCGATACGGGGGACAAGAAGATCCATGGCGGCCACGGTTTTTCCGTCCGCATTGAGTCTCATGTAGAAAGGTTTGATTTCTTTAGGATAATCATAAAGGATAACGGGTTTTGCAAAGAGGGTTTCCGCGATGAAACGCTCGTGTTCAGATTTAAGATCCTGCCCCCAGGCCACGGGAAACTCAAAATTTTTCCCGCTTTTCTGCAAAAGATCCACCGCTTCGGTATAGGAAAGACGGACAAAATTTCCCTCGACGACACCATCGAGAATCCCTTCAAGTTCCTTATCCACAAAACGGGTGAACAGGGCAAGGTCTTCCCTGCAATGCGTCCTTACCCAGTGGATGAGAAATTTCAGAGAATCTTCGGCCAGATCCATGGCATCCTTCAGGTCGGCAAAGGCCATTTCAGGCTCCACCATCCAGAATTCCGCAGCATGACGGGAGGTATTGGAGTTTTCCGCCCTAAAGGTGGGGCCAAAGGTATAGACCCTGCCCAGAGCCAGGGCGAACATTTCCGCAGACAGCTGACCGGATACGGTCAGATGGGCAGGTTTACCGAAAAAATTTTCTCCCTTTTCTCCTGTTCCCACAGAAAACATTTCTCCCGCCCCCTCACAGTCCGAACCTGTAAGAATAGGGGTGTGAAGAAGATAAAAGCCCTTTTCCCGATAATAGGAGTGAATGGCAAAGGCCAGTTCAGAACGGATACGGAACATGGCTCCGTACTTGTTGGTTCTGGGACGCAAGTGGGCGATGGTACGCAAAAATTCATCGCTGTGCCGCTTTTTCTGCAGGGGATAGGAATCGGGTGCCTTCTGGAACAGGATCACTTCCCGGGCTTTCAGCTCAAAGGCCTGCCCCTGCCCCGGAGAGGAAACAAAATCTCCTTTCACGGCAAGGGAGCTTCCCGTGGTGATGTGGGAAATTTCTTCATGGCCTGGCAGCGTAGCCTCCACCACCACCTGAAGCCCCCCGAGGCAGGAACCGTCATTGATTTCAAGGAAGGTGACTTCCCGGCCCGTTCTCCGGGTACGCACCCAGCCCATGACGGTGATATCCGAAAGCTCCTTTTCTGCTGAAAGCAACGCAAGAACCGATACATGTTCCATGCTTTTTTCCTTATGATGAATGTCATGGTCATTGAGGCGAACCAGAATTGCCCGTCCGGATAACTACTCCACAAAATCGGTAAGTTCAGATGCATACACAAAGGTATAACGGTTCCGGATACCGGAAAGCAGTGTCTGCAAGCCCTCCAGAGTCACCCGATGCGGATGGCCGATACCAATGCTGCTGCCATGCTTTTCCGCAATACGCAACAGCCTTTCCAGGGATGTTTTCACCTCTTCCGCATGCTGCACATGGTCGAGAAAAATATCCCTCTCCCCAAAGGGAACCTGAAACATACGCGCCGCTGCCCGGCTGCGGCTTTGCGCTGCGGTACGGCTGTCGATAAAAAACAGGCCCTTTTTTTTCAGAATACTGAAAATCTGGTTCATGTGAGGCTCTGAAGGCGTAAGTGCTGACCCCATATGGTTGTTCACCCCCCTGACATGGGGGATGAGCCCAAGATTGCTTTGCAGCACAGCAATAAGATCATCCGCCTGCATGGACAGAAACAGACCGCCGGGTCCAGGATCGATACGGGGATACTCTTCCGGCTCCATGGGCAGATGCAGCATGATCTCATAGCCCCTGACATGGGCCTTGTCAGCAATGCGTATGCCATGGGGACTGTGGGGCAGAATGGAAAAGGTCAGGGGAATATCCAGGGCCATAAAAGCATCCGCCATGGCCATATCATACCCGATATCATCAATGATGATGGCGATCTTCGGTTTTTCCGGCATGTTTCCCTCAGAAGAGCTGCTGCGCTTTCTGTCCATATCCTGTTTGGGAAACACCTCATATCGGGGAAGTTCCTGCTGGGGCGTTGAAGGTCTATCCCCTCTTTCCGTCAGCTTGGGTGGGCTTGTCGGTTTTTCCACTGCTGGCTGCTTATGCGTTTTCGAAATGTCTGGCGGAACCGTATGGGATGGTGAACGCAGAAAATAGCGAGCCCCCAGCCCCAGTATCAGGACAAGGGCAAGCAGAAGCAGAAGGGCAAGGGGGCCCTGATTCACCTCCCTGCGGGGAGACGGGGTTTTTGTGGTCTTTCGGGATCCGGAACCGGAACGCTCCTTCTTTCCGGTTCCGGGCTTTGTTGCTGTTTTTTTTGCCATAGGAGTTTTCTCACCAGGGGCACCAGGCCTGTAAATGAAAAAACCGCCGCAAGACTCCTGTGCGGCGGTTTTTTCCTGAAAATGGAAAAAGAATCTAAAGACCCGTTAAATTTTTCACGGCCCTCATTTTCCCTTACCAAAAATGCTGTACCCCACAAGGATATCCAGAGAGCGCTGAACCTGCTGATCCTTCAGCAATTTTTCCATATCCAGACCTGGGGAGGCAATGGCAGGGAGGCTTTCTTCTTTGGGAGCAGGGGCATCCTTCTGTTCAATATGATTTTTGAGATCCTTCTCATGAATCATCTTTTCTTCCGTATTTTCTTCCTCCAGAATGCCATGGGGCACCCGGATATCCGGTTCAATCCCTGCTGCCTGAATGGAACGCCCCGATGGGGTATAATAACGGGCAATGGTATATTTCAGGGCATAGCCATCCTTCAGAGGACGAACGGTCTGAACGGAGCCCTTCCCAAAGGAAGTGGTTCCCAGAATCACGGCCCGCTTATGATCCTGAAGGGCACCGGCAACAATCTCCGATGCACTGGCACTGCCCGCATTGATGAGTACGACAATGGGATAAGCCGGTTCCGTTCCCCCTTTTCTGGCCTTGTAAACCTGGGGCGTAACATTTTTTCTTCCCTGAATGGAAACAATATCCCCCTCATCAAGGAAGAGATCAGACACGGAAATCGCCTGATCCAGAAGCCCTCCGGGATTCCCCCGCAGATCCAGAACAAGCCCCTTCAGCTCCCCTGCCTTTTTTACCTCATCCAGAGCCTTTTTGAGATCATCTGTGGTACTTTCACGGAAATTGGTAACCCAGATATAGGCATATCCGGGTTTGACAAGGGCGTAACGCACACTGTCAATGGGAATCATATCCCGTACCAGAGAGAATTCCATGGGATCGGAGCTTCCCTTACGGAGAACCTTGATGAGAACCGTTTCTCCTTTGGGGCCGCGCATTCTTTTTACTGCTTCCCAGAGCATCATGTCCTTGGTGGATTCTCCATCCACCTCGACAATCACATCTTCAGCCTGAATTCCCGCTTTGAAGGCCGGAGTTCCTTCAATGGGGGAAATCACCGTGAGCAGACCGTTTTTTGTGGTGATGACAATCCCGATTCCCCCAAATTCCCCCTTGGTATCCATCTGCAACTCTTCAAAAGCTTCCGGCGGCAGGAAAGAGGAATGGGGATCCAGACTGCTGACCATTCCCTGAATGGCTTTCTGGATCAGATCTTCAGTCTTGACCTCATCCACATAATTGGCTTCAATTTCTTCAATCACATCGCTGAAAACCTTGAGTCCTTTATAGGTTTCCGCATTGCCCTTTGCGGAAACCGTTCTGTGGAATCCTGAAGATCCCAGAAACACAAGGGCAACAAGGGCTGCTGCCGCCATGAAATAACGCACTTTCACATTTTTAAAAGACATGAGGACTCCTTGTTTAACCGCTCTTTACCCAAAGCATGGGATCCAATGGTTTTCCCTGTTGACGAATTTCAAAATGCAGCATGGGGCCGGCAAGGGATCCTGCATCCCCCACCGTTGCAATCACCTCATTACGGCCTACACCATCTCCAGTTTTTTTAAATAACTCTTCAGCATGGGCATAAACGGAATAATAATGATCCCCATGGTCAATAATCATCATATTACCGTATCCACTAAACCAGTCCGCATAAATGACAGTTCCGGAAAACAGTGCACGGATGGGTTCCCCCCTGTCGGCCCGTATACCGATACCGCTTTGAAATGTCTGGATATTCAGTTTCGGATTTTTGTTATGCCCAAAGCGGGAAGTAATTGTACCGTTCACGGGCAGATCAAGCAAGCCCCGGTATTTTTCAAAGGTTCCGGCTTTTCTGGAAGGGGAGGGGCTTACTTTCTGTCTGCTCAGTCTTTCAAGGGTCTGATCCAGCTTTTTTTTGACATCTTCCAGAGCAGCAACAGCGGAAAGGCCATGCTTCTGTTTTGTCCGGATATCGTCTAACAGGGCGCTGCGCTTGCTCTTTTCCGTCCTCTGGATGCGCAGCTGATCCGCAGCTCTCTGGGCAACCTCAGCAATACGATGCTCTTCTTTTTTTAAGCGCTCAGAAAGAAGACCCATCTCCCGGATACGTTGGCTCTGTTCTCCAAGAATATGGTCATCCTGTTGCAGAATCCCTTCAACGGCCTTCTTGTGAATGGAAAAATCATACACATTGTCTGCTGCGGCCAGCAGGTTCATGCGTCCCGTACTCTCCATTTTATAGAAAGCCACCAGCCTCTGCCCCACCACCTGCCTTTTCTTATATTTTTCCCTTTCCAAGACAGCCATGGTTTCACGGGTTTTCCGACGCTGCTCCAGCAGATCCGCCTGTTCTTTCTGGATGGAGGAAAGCCTGGCATTCACTTCATTCAATACCCGGTCAATGGCATTCAGCCCTGCAATGACATCAGTCTCCTTTTCTTTATACTGGCTCAGAATACGCTGCTGCTGTTCTATCTGAGCCCGAACGCCCTCCCTTTCCTTCCGGGCTTCTTCCACCTCGATCTCCCTGCGGGAAACTCTGCGGATATATACGGGCCTATCCCGGAGATACCCTTCCCGGCGCCCATCCACAACCCGTATCCAGCCATCCTTTTCTCCGATAAGGCGCAAACGTTCTCCCCGGATCAGCACGGTCACCACACTGGCATTGCGATCCGGAGCACTGCGCATGTTCAGACGATCCGCTTCCACAATCACCATTTCCTGGCAAAACGCGTGACCCGTAATCAAAATACCGCATAAGAATACGAAAAGAAAAAAACAGCCCCTCATTCAACAACATCCTGGCGAAAGGAAAGATAGGCTCCTGCCCAGCCTACAAGGGTGGACAGACCGATAATACTTGCAAGGGTATTCGAAGAAAGAAAGGAAAAATCAAAGGCCAGAGCGCTGAACGTGGCATCCATACGAAGGGTGAGGGTGGTATAGGCCATAAAAAGAACCAGCATCCCACCCGTCCCCCCGAAAAACCCCAGAAGCAGTCCCTGTATATAGAAAGGAGCCTTAATAAAACCTTCAGCCGCTCCCACAAGCCGCATGATTTCCACTTCCTCTTTGCGGGAATAGAAGGCAAGACGAATACTGTTGGCCACAATAAAAACGGAAACCAGAAAAAAAAGACTCCCCATACCAAAGGCCGCCAAACGGAGCATACCGATAACCTGAAAAAAACGGGCTACCCATTGCCCGCCATATTCAACATCCGTAACGCCTTCTATTTTCTCAACCTGTACGGCAACTTCCTCTACAATATGCCATCCATTTTCCTCCACCTTGACACGCAGCTCAAAGGCATCTGGAAGGGGATTCTCAGGAAGATTATGAAAGACTGCGGCATGGCGCTGCATGCGTATACGTAAAAATTCCAGGGCCTCTGATTTTGAAATAAAACGACTGTCCGCAACAAGGGGCATCTCCGCCAGCATATTTTTAATACGGACAATATCCTTTTCCACCATACCCCGATCCAGATAAACCATGATACGTACACCGGCTTTCCAGGAGGACAGTACGTCTCCGGCATTGGATGCAAAAAGGGTAAAGGTACCGGACAGGATCACGGAAAGAACGATGGTCACCCATGTGATACCATACAGAAAATGATGTCTGCGAATATCCTTCAGCGCATGACGCAAATGACGTATCCAAAGCTCCCTTTGCATCAGATCTCCTTCATCTCTTCCTGTGCAGAATCCAGTTGCCTTACAGATCCGTTTTCAAGACGAAGTTCCCGCCCCTTCATACGGGAAATCATTGAACGATTGTGGGTGGCGATCACCAGCGTGACACCACGGTCATGAAAGGTTTCGAGAAGATCCATAATATGGGCTGCGGAATCGGGATCCAGACTGGCGGTAGGCTCATCGGCCAGAATAAGACGGGGAGACCCCACAACAGCCCTTGCAACGGCTACACGCTGCTGCTCTCCACCTGAAAGGGAAGGGGGGTAAACCTTTGCCTTATCCTCAATCCCCACCGTTCTTAAGGTGCTCATGACTTTTTTTTCGATTTGTTTGGGCTTTTCTCCCGCAGCTTCCAGAACCAGTGCCACATTGTCGTAAACAGTTCTGCCGGCAATGAGTTTAAAATCCTGAAAAATAACACCTATACGCCTCCTCAGCTCCGGAACCTGCCTTGGGCTGATTCTGGCAAGATTCATTCCATCCACAAGAATCTGCCCCTGACTGGCCTGTTCCGCTTTGTAAATCAGCTTCAGCAGGGTAGACTTTCCCGCACCGCTGGATCCTGTGACAAAAACAATATCACCTGTCCCCACATCAAGACTGATATCCCTTAATGCCGATGTCTTGCCATAGGCTTTATATACATTGAACATGCGAACAATATGGTTTCTTGATACCTCATTCATCCAGAAAGCTTCCGTTTTTAAAATTAGAGTTTTTCTGCATGTATTCTGCCTGACCGGGCAAGACACCTGTGCATGGTAAAGATGCGTTGCCAAAACATTCTGGCAGCAGATACGGATTTCAGAATCAGCGTTTTTTTTAAAATCAGCTGTTTCCGGAATCTCTATTAGCATATTTCAAAGCATTGTAAAAAGTCCAAGTTATCCCGCCATGGGATACCCCGTTTCCTGGAACTGGAACATTGACCCCCCTTGATTGTTCATGGTATCTGGAAGACTGCGGGGAGGGCCGCACAACGGTTTTTTCCGCCGCAAACCTCCGCAGGATCCCCAACCCCAAGACTTCTTTCAGTCCTGCGGAGGTTTGGCGTCCTAATCCTTCATAAAAACACGGAAAATACTCATGAATCTCCAGGAAATCAAAAACCATCCCGATGCCATGAAACAAGAATTGCTGGCTCTTTTATGCGAAAAATCCGTTCAGGTGGCATCAGGCGCTGTTTTTACCCTGGCTTCGGGAAAAAAAAGCGATTTTTACATCAACTGCAAACCAACGGCCTTGCACCCTCAGGGCATGTTTCTGATCGGACACCTCATACTTGAAAAGCTGAAGGACACCCCTGTTCACGGGGTTGGAGGGCTTACCTTTGGTGCCGACCCCGTAGCCATGGCAACAGCCTTTGCGTCCGGTCTTCAAAATATTCCCATCCAGGCGTTTTCAATCCGGAAAGAACAAAAAGATCATGGTCTTATCCGATGGGTGGAGGGAGATATGCACCCCGGAGACAGGGTCGTTATTATTGATGACGTCGTAACCACCGGAGGCTCGACCATCAAGGCCATTGAGCGGGCGAAGGAAACTGGACTTGAGGTCTGCCGGGTGATTGTCCTTGTGGATCGGGAAGAAGGGGGGATGGATAATATCCGTCAGCATGTCTCAGACGTATGCGCCATCCTCACCCGATCTGAGGTCATGGCTTATTACAGAAACAGGGGGTAAGGGCTGAGTGTTTTCCATTATAGGGGACGAAGAAGCATAACTCATTCTTTTTTAATTAAAATTTGTTTCAAGACGGGAGTCTTGATGGCGATTCCCGTTTTCCAGATACCTCCGGTATACACGTCGTCAAGACTTCGGATTGCAAAGAGCCAAAGTGCAGAGTCCACCGATAAACGCCATAAAAGCACTGACAAAAAACATACCTGATCCCCAAAGTGCAAACCCAAAACCACTGATAAGATATCCAGCCATCAGCCCCATACCATAAGAACTTGCATTAAGAATGGTCTGCCCCGTAGTTTTTGCCCCTCTCTCAACCAGGTTATCCATAAAAAGAATGGTCGTCATGTGAAAAACACCATAGGTGATCGCATGCAGACCCTGTGCCGCAATTATGAGAAAGGGATTTAAGGAAAACGCCAAAATAAGCCACCGCAAGACAGCTACTGAAAATGAAAAAATCAACAATCCTTTCAAAGTAAAATGCTGAAAAAGGAACCTCGAAGCCAGCATCACGCCAATTTCTGCAAAGGAAGCAATGGCCCAGCAAAATCCAATAAAATATCCCGAGTACCCTGCACCGGAAAGATAGATGGAAAAAAAACCATAATATGTGCCATGGCTCATCAGCATCACAAATGAAATAAATAAAAATAAAAGGCCATTGCTGGAAAACAGGCCCTCCATACCTCCTTTTTTTATTTCTTCTGTTTTTCCAGATTTTACAGGTATGTAAAAGGCAAAAATAAAACCTGCAATACTACCGGAAAAAACCAGCCACAGAATACTTTCAACAGACCAGATATCCAGTAAAAAACCACAACTCCATACGGAAAATATAAAACCCACCGAACCCAATGACCGAATGGAACCATATGCAGATCTTTTTTTTCCCAAAAATGTGATGGTAAAAGACTCCATAAAACCAATGAGAGGAGAATGAAACAATCCATAAAATCCCATGATAAGCATCATGAAAATAAAAGACTCTGTAAAAAAAAAACCAGCCCATGCCAGGGCGGCCCAAAAATGACATAAAAGAAAAACAGACCGGTGCATCTGAAAACGATCCGCAAGAAAGGCAAAACCCAGAGGGAAGACGATGGAGGTAAAAGTTTTCAAGGCGGAAATCATTCCAATTTCTTTTTCAGAAAAACCGATATGCTGACAATAAAGCGGAAAATATGGAAAATAGATCCCCAAAATCAGAAAATAAAAAAAATAATTTCCAGAAATAAAAAAATTTTCTTTTGATTTTTTTATAAACAAATATCCCTGCATCCTGTAAGATCCCGTGCTATATATTGGTCCAGTCTCTTAAAAAAACGATCCTGTACATTAAAAAAACATCGAGGGCATCCATGAAAATCAATATCAGTATTGAAGCCACACCCGAAGAAATTCGTGAAGCCATGGGACTTCCAGACCTCAGGGTTTTTCATGAGGAAATTATGAAAGACCTTCAGAAAAAACTGAAAGCCGCTCAGGATCCCAAAGAACTGATGAAAATTGTTTTTCCAGCAGGTGGTGGTGTGGGGAAAATGTTATGGGAACAGACCATCAAAAATATGAATCTCATGCGGCCGGATACACCGGCAACAAGAGAGAACGAAGAAACAACAGATAAAAATACAAAACCATAAAAAATAAATTTTTGATTTTATGATACAATATCTGGCTATATAAATACCAGTCATAGACATACCCGCCCAAAAAACATAAACAGTCTTAAAAAGGCTTGATACCTCAGGATGCTTATGTTTATTATGAAGCTAATAATTCTTCAAATATCCATTTTTTATGCTGCATCTGCACATTCAAGCCTTTCATGAATACGAACAGATACCCCATAAACACGTATTTTTTACGCCATCTTTTTTTATCTATCCCACCCGGTACCGGATGCGGTAGCCATATACCATCCCTAATTTCATAAAGTGAGGTTACCATGACAAGTTCTCCTGAAAACAAACCTTTGGAAAACCGCTTTCACTACGACTCCGAAAAAAACCGTTTTTATGTGAACTTTGAAAATTACTGCATCGAAACATTAAGAGATGTACAGCGCATTGAGTTTATCGTAGCTGAACATCTTTCCCACCTCGGAAAACGTGTAGATGCCATCATCAACTATGAAAATTTTACCATTAAACCAGAACTCATGAATGAATACGCCAATATGGTCAACCGCCTGATGGAACATTTCTATGCGGGGGTAACCCGCTACACCACAAGTAGTTCCCTGCGTGAAGAACTGGGAAAAAGCCTCCAGCAGCAACGTGTAAAACCCAATTTTTATACCAGCAACGAAGATGCTGAACGGGCTCTGAGTTCATAAATTCATCTATACTCTACAGCATTAATTTTTATGTATGAATTTATTTTATAAGCGAAAATCAAAATTCTGATTTTCGCTTATATATTATTTTTTAAGATAAATTATACACGGATCATTACTTTAATTTATGATCCTGTAAGAATGGTTAAGGGAATGAATCCTCTCCATGGTGGAAGTTATCATGAAACAGCTCTCCGACTGGGGTGCTCCGTTGACGATCTAAGGGATTTCAGTTCCAATTTAAATCCCCTTGGCCCTCCACCGGGTTTGCTGGAGCATCTCACCACCTATATCCGAAGAATCTGCATGCTTCCGGATACGGATATGCAAAGAACAGGAGAAGCCCTTGCCCATCTTTTTTCTCTGGATTCAAAACGCATACTGCCAGGAAACGGGACATCCTTTTTTATCTATTCTCTGCCTCCTGTCTTGAATACCAAACGGGCACTCATTCTTGCTCCCACCTATGCAGATTATCGAACAGCTTGCCATCTGGCAGGAGCAGAAGTGGATACTTTCATGTTTTCCCCTGGCAAACCCTTCCCTGTTACCGCCCTATCCTTTGCGGAAACATGCCGATTCTATGACACGGTCTTTATCTGTAATCCAAACAATCCAACCGGAATGACACTTTCCCGTGATTTTATAAATACGCTCTGTACGGCTGCACCTGAAACCATATTTATTGTGGATGAAACCTATATGGCATTTCTTGAAGATGCAGAACGGCAAAGTGTCACAAACCTGTTCCTGGAAAATCTTATCGTTTTGGTTTCCCTTTCAAAAATTTTTACTCTGCCAGGTCTTCGTATAGATTTGATGACAGGAAATCCATCCCATATCACACAGATGAAAAAAAGAAACATTCCATGGTCCATCAATGCCATGGCACAGGAATCAATTTTTTTTCTCGCTGAAAATAAAAGAGAAACTCTGAATTTCATACAAAAAACACAATTTTGGGTTAAACAGCAGAGAAGTGAAATAAAAAGACAACTTAAAAATGTGCCAGATTTATTTCTTTATCCTGGTTCTGGCATTTTTCAGCTTGCGGCATTAACCGGCGCAATCAAACCTGAAACACTTTGTTCCATTCTCGAAAAAGAAAAAATGATGCACTCGCAAAAAAGCCAAAATGGCATAAGTGTTTAAAATAGATATATTTTTTGATTTTTCATATTGATCCAAGATACTGTTTTTGGTATGTATATGCTGTAATTTAAACATATTGTAAGGATTTTACATGATCCACATCAAAGACCACAAACAGTACGACATGTTCAGTCCGTTTGAACATCTTGGCTCAAAGAGGCTGGCTCTTCTGAAATCATCATGGGCGCATCTGTTTCGTGAAGAAATCCTCCACAGACTTCCGGTTGAGAAGCTGTTTCCTCTCTTTGACGACGGGAAGGGTCGGCCAACCAAGGAACTCTATGCCATGCTCGGACTTGTTTTGTTAC
>NZ_JCANVJ010000036.1:0-21498 GCF_059569355.1 Desulfobotulus sapovorans DSM 2055
AAAATCTGGAAAGGGATCGAATCAGAGGTTCAAGCTGATCCTTCTCTTTGATTTCATCCATACGGCCTATGGTAGCAATGACACGCTGTCGAGTTTTACCTTCAATCTTTTTATTTTCGACAATTTGAAGATACTCATACCGACCTGATTTTTTGATTCTGGCAAACATGGCACCCCCTCCAGTAAGGGCACCTTATTTTTATACTATAGTTTCTTTAAAAACAATATTAAATTCCAATTCTGTGGCACCACCTTTTGGGGTTTTTACAAGATGCGACATAGTAATTACAGGCATTTTGAACAAAAAAGGCTTCCCAACTGTAGAAGATGAGTCAGGGGCTTACATGAGGACGGTCTCACACCGTTCTCGTAGTGCAGCACTTCGTCAAAACAGTGGAGAACGATCCGTAAAGCCGAGTCTATGCATCCAGAACAGTCCTGCTTATGATTTCATCCTGAACCTCTCTGCAAAGCTCCACAAAATTGGCACAGTACCCCGCCACCCTCACAATCAGATCCCTGTACTCTTCGGGATTTTCCTGGGCTTTTCTCAGGGTTTCATTGTCATGATAATTAAACTGCATCTGGCCATTTCCAAGAACGGATGCGGTTTTCAAAAGGCTGATCAGGCCCCGTCTGCCCTCAGGGGTATCCAGCGTTCCGTTCATGAGCTTAAAATTATGTGCCATGCCAAGGCTCATGGACTCCACATTCAGCCGGGACACGGACTTGATGATGGCCGTCGGTCCCTTTTTATCCGCACCCTGGGAAGGGCTCATACCGTCGGATAAAGGGGCTCCTGCCATGCGACCATTCGGTGTGGCGGCGATCATCTCCCCCAGAGGCGTGTTAAAAGACTGGGACAGGGTACCGTGGATCATTCTCGCATAGAGGCTTTTCTTCCCGTTAAGCTTTTTTTCCGTATAATCAATGATGTCCGCTGCAATCTCGTCAGCATATCCATCATCATTTCCGTATTTCGGTGCATTAAGGCAGTCTTTTCTGATCTGCCCATAGCCCTGCCAGTCGGCATCCATGGCTTCTTTTATTTCCTGCAGGGTGTACTTTTTGTCATCAAAAACAAGCTTCCGGATGGCCGCCATGCTGTCCGCAAAGGTGCCAAGCCCCGCAAAAATGGTACCGGGACCATCGTATAAAACAGCACCTCCTGCCGTAAGATCCCTGCCCTTTTCCATGCATCCATCCATAAAAAGAGACATGTAGGGTGTGGGCGTCATATCCCGCACAAGCTCCTGATTGATGACCGTCCCCCTCGCCGTAAGATCAATGATATGATCGATCTGGGCTTTGACGGCACCTTCGAATCTCTCATAGGAATCCAAATCATCCAGACTGCCCGTATCCAGCCCCTGCTGACTGCCGTATGATTTTAAAATTCCTCTGTTGAAAACAAATTCAATGGCAATGGGCCACTGGGTGAAGCCCCCCGCTGTCCACTGGTGAATCCTGCCCGATTTCTGGGGTTCCACACACCCCATGAGGCTGTAATCCCTGGCATCATCAAAATCAAAGCCCTTGCGGAGCATCATCCGGATATGTGCATCATCAAAATGACAGGCTGGCATCCCCCCACCCGCTTTAATGACATCAACGATCTTTTCAAGGTATGCCCCCGGAGACTGGTTGTGAATCCTGCATGCAAGGGAAGGCTGATACACCCCCACCTTTGCAACGGCATCCATCACAAGATAGGTCAGGGCATTGGTGCCGTCACCGCCCTTTCTTTGCAGACCACCGACGCAGAGGTTGATGAAGGGCATATACCCTGCAAAATATTTGGCCGTACCGCCCGGCGTGTACCAGACCACTTCGGAACATTTCAAGATAAAGCAGGCCATGAGCTCAAAGGCTGCGGCCTCATCCATGATGCCTGTGCGCATGTCCCTTTCAAAACAGGGATAGACATACTGATCAAAACGCCCAAGGGATGTGCTGCACTGATTTTCTTCCAGCATGAAAAGGGACTGAATGGTCCATATGGCCTGAAGCGCTTCGTGGAAGGTCTCAGGAGGATGGGCGGGAACACGGGCATTGACCGCTGCTATTTTCTCAAGCTCAGCCCTTCTTCTCCCGTCCTTTTCCCTGCCTGCAAGGGCACGGGCATGATCTGCCATTCTCTTTGCATAGGCAAGAATGCCTTCACAGGTTTCAAGGGCTGCCTGATAAAAGAAAATCCTTTCCCTGTCTTCCTCTTTTTCAGAAGAAAGCCCTTCAAGGTGGGCAAGGGCCTCGGCTCTGATGCCCAGGATGCCTTTTTTAAAAAGAAGAATGTCAAAACCGGGGCTGGTGTCCCCGCCGCCGCTTGTATGATGATAGGTCAGATCACTGACGCAGGCCTTAGCTGAAAACTCCCAGAGGCCTTCTTCCCGGAAACGCTTCTCGCAGGCCTCATCCAAAGATTTCCCCTCCCAGAAAGGAAAAAGCACCTCCCGCATAATCTTTTTATCTTCTTCATGGATGACATAGGGGTCCTGGGGTCTTGTTCCGATGGTATCCAGCTCATCCCGTACCCATTTCCAGGCGATATCCGGAGAAAAGGCCCCGGCTCTGGGTTTACCGCTGGGATGGCCGACAATGAGTTCATGTTCCTGAATCAAAATCGGAGCCGTCTCGCAGGCCCTTCGGAAGCCCTTTGCACGAAGGAGATTTCTGGGAAGATCCGGAAATTCTCTGTACACTTCCGTATAGGCCAGTGCCCTGTGCAGGGTGATGCAGGGCTTTGCGCCAAGGTAGTTTTTTTTAAGGATCTGAATCCGCTCCGGAAGTTCTGCGCTCTTTTCTTTCTCCATTATTCTTCTCCCCACAAAAGCTTAAAAAAATGAACTTTTAAAAAATCAAAGATTTAAGTGCATCAAGCCCCTCCCCCGTTTCCGTATTCCAGCACACAATTTCTTTGGCTCCGGCATTCTGAAGAAAGCGTTTCGCCCTTTCCACCTGTTTTTCAGGGGCTTCGGCCCTTGAGATCACGCCCAGCACCCTGCGGGTGAAGAGGGTGGCAAACTGGGGCGGAAAGAGGCTGCTGATGCGGGTGGCATCCTGAATCATAAGAACCATGTCGCAGTCTGCGGAGGTGGTGATGATGGCGGGATAGAAGCGCCGGTTTTCCAAAAACTCGCCCGGCGTGTTGATGAAGGGGCCGCAGAATTCAAGGGCCATGGGCCTGCGGGTGGCGGGACGCAGGCCCGAGAGGGCTTCGATGAGGGCGGTCTTGCCCACGCCGTTTTCACCGATGAGAAGCACTCTTTTCAGGGCCTTCTGCATGGCTTTCCCCCCTTTTTTTTTATGAACGTGTCATGTCAACGGACGCGTAGTGCAGCACTTCGTCAAAATACCGGAGAACAGCCCGTAAAGCTGCCTCCACACTGGCCACATCCCCCACGATCACAAGGGAGCCGCCAAAGCGGTCGAGAAAACCGATGTCCACGGAAGCGGCCTTGGTGGCAATGTCCGCTGCGATGATAACGCCCTCGCTGGGGGTGATGGTGAGAATGCCGATGGCATCCCCGGCTTCATCGTCAAGACCGAGCTTCAGGTAGATGCTCTTCTGGGGGCTTGCGATCACATGGGCCAGCGTCACCTGTTTTCCCGGAACATATTCCTGAATGACCCGCTGTTTGGGTTCACTGACCATCACCATTTTTTTCCTCCTGCCCGTATTGTCAGCCCTCACCCCGGCCCTCTCCCGGAGGGAGAGGGAGAACTGAAGGGCAGCCTCTCGCCCTTTTTCCCTCTCCCGGAGAGCGGAAGAGCTGAAAAATCATCACGCGCCTGTTCTTCCCCAGGAAAAAGGGAGGGCTGAAGCCCAGCCCCTTAGCCTTCGTTCCCTTACAGCAGATGGGCCTTCAGTTCCGTACTGGGGGAAGGAATGACCACATGGCTGTAAACGGGGCCGGAATCGCCCACACCGGCCACCCCTGCCGCAACCGAAGACTTCACGGAGCCCACGTCTCCGGTCATGGTTACGAAGGATTTCCCCGCAAGTCCTGCTGCAAAACGTATTTCCAGAAGATCCACCTGCCCTGCCTTGGCTGCGGCATCGGCGGCCAGAATGCAGGAGGCCGTGGTAAAGGTTTCGATGACGCCCAGAGCGTCGATGGAAGCCCGCAGCCCGGTTCCGTTGAGGGCCGGAATCACGCCGCTGTGGACATTGGGAAGGACAAACCAGTCGATGATCATCTCTCCGCCAATCTCCCGGCCCGTTTCCACGGAACTTTTCACGGCCCCGGTGTCCCCCGCCACCATAATCAGGTAACGGCCCGGACAGGTGGGACGGGCCAGAACAAGCTTCACCTCAGCGGCCTTCACCATCTCATCGGCGGTATGCATCCCCATGGCGATACTGTTCAGTTCCACACAACCTATGGTTCTCAAGTTCATTGTCTTCATCCTTTTTTTAGATTAGGCCCGGATGGTGACCATGCCGTCGGTGATGGCCGTGACCACGCCGTCGATGCTGGCGTGCACCCTGGCCCCCAGGGCCTTTTCCGGAATTTCGCCGATGAGATCCCCCCGCTTCACCCGGTCGCCTGCGGACACAAGACACTGCGCTGGCGCGCCGATATGCTGACGCAGGGGAAGTTTCACAAGGGAAGGAAGAAACCCCTCCGCAAGGCCGGGATGGGTATCGTACTGCGTCACATTGAGCCGCTGCATCAGACGTTTGGTGGGCACGTACCGGCTTTCCCGGAAGGGATGGGCCACGGGTTCCCTTCCCGAAGCCTGCCAGCGGATACCTTCCTTCATCAGGGCCTTTTTGATCTGGGCGTTCACTTCCCGCGGAGAAACCATCATGGGGCAGGCGAACTTCTCGCAGATGCCGCACTCGGAACAGAGCAGGGCCTCGCGGGCCACGGCAGTATCCAGCTCGCCGGAAGCCAGCACCCGCATGAGTTTATGGGGATGAAGGGAATGGCCCAGAAGATTGCGCGGACAGAGATCCGTACACTGGGAACACTGGCAGCAGATGCTGGTGGTGATTTTCCGCACCCGCTCAGGATCCATGACCTTTCTCGCCACCACCGTGTGATCCGGGGGCAGGACAATGAGTCCGCTGGTGGTCTTGGTGACGGGCTGATCCATGTCCGGCAGCACCCGGCCCATCATGGGGCCGCCATCCACCACCCTGAAATCGGAAATGACAGGGCCTCCCGCAAAGGCGATGACATCCGAAACAAGGCTTCCCACGGGTACCTTCACCACCATGGGACGCTTCACCTCACCGGTCACGGTCACATAGCGATCCACAAGGGGCCTGTCTTCCATGGCCAGGGCCACATTGTAGAGGGATTCCACATTGCTGACCACCACCCCCACCTGAAGGGGGATGCCGCCCTCAGGCACGGTTCTGCCCAGAACCTCCCGCACGAGAATCTGCTCATCCCCTGCGGGGTAGAAATCCTTCAGCTCAAAGGCGGCAAGTCTGCCCGTTGTATCCCGGCCCACGGCGGCCTTCACCGAAGCCATGGCCTTTGCATGTTTGCCCTTAAGGCAGATGATCCCCTTTTTCGCACCCGTGCTGTCGAGAACCGCTTCCAGCCCCCGAACCATGGTATCGATTTCCTCTTCCATGAGGAAGGGGTCCGTCATGAGCAGAGGCTCGCAGGAAGCGCCGTTCACCAGCACCGTGTCCACATCCGCATTCACCTTGACGTGGGTGGGAAACCCGGCACCGCCAGCACCCACCACGCCCGCATTTTTTATTTTTTCAACAATCTGTTCTCGCATCAGCGTTTCTCCCATGGCCTGTTCTCCCATGTCATTTCCCTCTGTCCTCCGTCAAGGCTCCGGACGCTCCAGCCGGATCGCTCTCCCCTGCCCCTTTTTTCTACCAGGCCCGCTCCAGAAGCGCCCGGATATCCCCGTGGGAGGGCAGCCTGGGATTGCCCTTTGTACAGGCATCTTCCAGGGCATGGCTGGCCATGGTGTCCAGATGCTCCCGGAAAAGGGCCTCCTCAATACCGAGATCCCGGATTCTGTTGGGAATGCCCATGGCCTCGTTCATGCCCCGGATGGCCGCAATAAGAGCCGCCGTCCCTTCCTCCACCGTATGGGCCGCAAGGCCCAGCATGTCCGCAATCTCCCGGTACCGGACCCCCACATCAAAACTGTTGAAGCGGATCACACAGGGGAGAAGCACCGCATTGGCCTTGCCATGGGGAATATGGAAAAGCCCTCCCAGACTGTGGGCCATGCTGTGGGTGATCCCAAGACCGCTGTTGTTGAAGGCCATCCCTGCCATACAGGAGGCCAGAAGCATCATTTCCCGGGCTTCCATGTCATCCCCGCACTGATAGGCCCGGAAAAGATATTTAAAAACATAGCGGATGGCATATTCCGAATAGATGGTGGTAAAGGCGCTGGCCTGACGGGAGGTGTAGGCCTCAATGGCATGGGTCAGGACATCCATGCCCGTCACGGCGGTGACCGAAGGCGGCACCGTCCGGGTGAAACGGGCATCCAGAATGGCCATGTCCGGAATGAGCAGTTCATCGTTCAAAGGCACCTTCACCCCGTTCACCTGATCCGTCACCACGGAGATGGCCGTCACCTCGGAACCTGTGCCGCTGGTGGTGGGAATGGCCAGCAGCATGGGCTTTTTCCTTTCCTCACAGGCCTTGTGGGCAAAAAAGAGCATGGCCTTGGCTGCGTCAATGGCCGATCCGCCGCCAAGGGCGATCACAAGGTCTGCTCCGCTGCGCATGAGGAGAAGGGTTCCACGGGTCACGGTTTCCAGAGAAGGGTCCGGCTCCACCCCGTCAAATACCTCATGGGAAATCCCCGCCCGGTCGAGGTGACTCTGGATTCTTTCCGCAAACCCCACCTTGACCATGAATGGATCGGTGACAATGAAAGCCCGTGTGGCCGTCAGGTGTTCGAGGGTTTCAATGGCATCCGACCCGTAACAGATTTTGGTTCTTCCGTTAAACTGTGTCACCCCCGAACCCTCCCGGTAAACAATAAAGAATTGAGATCCGTCTGCAAAAAAGCCCTTTCCTATTTGGAAAAGCCTTTGGGCAGAATTCTTTCCACCTCGCTGTGGGGACGGGGAATCACATGCACGCTGACAAGCTCTCCCACGCGCTCCGCTGCGGCGGCTCCTGCGTCCGTTGCGGCCTTGACAGCGCCCACGTCCCCGCGCACCATCACGGTCACAAGACCGCTGCCCACCTGCTCACGGCCAATCAGCTCCACATTGGCGGCTTTCACCATGGCATCCGCCGCTTCAACCGCACCCACAAGCCCCTTGGTTTCGATCATTCCCAGTGCTTTCATCGCTCAATCCTCCCTTTGTTTTTGATGAATAAACAGGCCCGGGTCTTCAGGCCTTAAATGTTTCTGAGTACAACTCTGGCTCAGCCATGCAGTCGCAGATTTTCCCCATGCAGCATTGAACCCATCGTTCCCACGCTCCAGCGTGGGAATGCATCTGAAGACGCTCCAGCGTCTTGAGTACCGGAACACTGCCATGACCCAAAAGCCTGTAGGGCGTCCAGAAACCGGATACGCTCCATGTTTTGGTCTGGATCGTCCCGGCGCTTCGTCAATATCCAGTTTCCAGAGAAGGAATTCCCGAGGATACTGGCCCTGGGCGCAGGAGCGCCCGGTAGTGCGTTCCCACGCTGGAGCATGGGAACGATAGCTGAAGGGTATTGACATCCGTCTGATGAATAAACAGGCCCCGGTCTTCAGGCCTTAAATGTTTTCCCGGATGGTTTTCACCACCTGACTGCTGATGCCCATGAGCTGGGCAGGATCGGTGATGCCATACTGACTTTTCAGAATCCCGGCGATGGCAAGGATCAGGGTCTCGAAAGCCGTTGCCTCGCAGGTCTGGGCCGCCCGTGTACAGGCAGGACAGGTGCATCCCGGAGGACAGGCCCTTACAGGGGCTTCCGGTACCTGTGGTTCCGGTGCCTGAGCCGCCTTGATGCAGGCCGGGCAGGTACAGCCCGGAGGACAGACCGCAGGCTCGGGCCTTTTGCCATACACCACGGTAATCCCTAAGGTTTTCAGCTCGTCTCTGGCACCCGCCGTAAGGATGAGGCTGCCATCCATGTACAGCTTTCCATCCGCATGGCAGATGTGGTCTGCAAGATTTTTGACAGTGACCAGTATTTTTCCCATTTTTTTACCTCATTGCGCTGGTTAAGGCCTTCACCACCGAGGCATCGGGGTTGGGGATGACAACGGCCTCCACAAGGTTTTTTCCCAGAGCGGATTTTGCGGTTTCCGTGGCTTCTTCCACGGAGGCCACATCCCCGCTGATGACAAAATATGATTTCCCGTTGATCCCCTGCCCCGTGACAAGACGCAGAAGATGGATGGCGGATCGTTTTACGGCCTGATCCGCAGCGGCCACTCCGGAAGAGACGTTGCGGCTCTCGATCACGGCGATCGCCTGCCCCGCTTCCGCCGCACTTCCCCTTTTCAGTACGGCCACCACCTCGGGCGACACACTGGAGAGGATAAAACTTCCGGCAAGGCTCCGGCCCGAAGCTTCCGCAAGCTTCACGGAAGTTGCCACAGCATCGCGTTCGCCCGCCACATAAACCATGTACCGGCCGGAACAGATGGTGGTCGCCCGGATCAGCTCCACATCCGCCGCCTTCATCATGGCGTCCGCCAGTGCCACACCGGCGGCAATGCTCCTTGCTTCCACGATGCCCAGTGTATCCATCCTAGACCTCCGGCCGGATTTCCACTTCATCAATAATGCCCACAATGGCGGCATCCACAGGGGCTTCCTGATTGTGCAGGGCCTTTCGCGCAGAGCTGCCCGTCACCACCAGCACCCGCTCGCCAATCCCCGCCCCCAGACAGTCCACGGCCACAAAGCTCTCCTGAGGCCCGGAAAGCCCCGCATCCAGCCGCCGCACCACCATGAGCTTCAGCCCGTTGAGGCTGTCCTCTTTCCGCGTGGCCCATACATTGCCGATCACTCTGCCGATGATCATCGCTTCACCGTCCCCTCAGGCTGCTTCTTGACCATACCCGTTAATCCCTCACCCCGGCCCTCTCCCAGGGGGAGAGGGAGACCTAAGGAATTGCCATTGCAGGAAATCCCCCTAACGCTTCACAATCTTCACATTGAGATTCCTTGCGGACTCTTCAGCAAGGGGAGTGACCTTTGCCCCCATGGGAATCCACAAAAACGATGCACCCTCATTTTTCGCCTGAAGCACATCCTGTTCCGTGATCAGATTTTTTGTCATTTTGAGCGTATCCGGCTTTTTACGGCTCACTTCCTTCAGCCCGAAAGAGGCAAGCGTCTTTTCCAGACCCGCATAAAGAGCGTAAAGGGGGGCCGGTGCGGTGTCCGCGTAAGCCCTGTACTCAAATTCCAGCACCTCCACCCCCTGCCCCTGAAGAAGAAGGGGCAGCACCTCGCCCAGGCTCAGCCCATCCCTGCTGTTTTCGGCACTTCTGCCTGCGGCAAGATCCGCCATGGCCGTGCAGGAAAGAAAGGGAAGAATATAACGCTGGGGCTTCTGTGCCTGAAGCGCTTCCCCTGAAAAAACCAGATCCGCTTCCATCTCCAGAAGGCTCTGCACCTTTTCGGCAAGGCCCGCTTCCCGTTTTGCCAGAACCCGCACCTGGGGTTTTTCCGCCGTATCCTGACGGAGCTGCCGTAACACCTCTGCGGCAATGGCCTGCACCATCGCTGTCAGATCCTGCCCGTTTGTATCCGATGCCTTCAGCTCCATGGGGTCTCCTGCCTGCCACAGTTCATGGCAATGCCCAGGGGGGTCACGAGAAAGGGATTGGCCGGTTTGTACACCGGTCTGCCCGTTTCCTTTTCAATCACCTTTTCCATGTCCTTCAAACAGCAGGTGCCGCCCACAAGGTAGATGGCCGCAACCTCCCGCCCCGCAATGTGGCTTTTCACGATGGAGGCCATCTTCTGAATCACGGGACGCACCACGGAGAGGATCTCGGTCTCCCGCCCTTTTTCCTTTTTCATCACCTCGGCCTCCTCAAAGGAGATGCGGTGATTGCCCGCCAGCACCAGGGTCAGGTGGGTGCCGCCCGTGGCCTCGTCCGCCACATACACCACCTTGCCCTCCTCCAGAATGGAAAGGCCCGTGGTGCCGCCGCCGATGTCCACGATCACCCCGCTGGAAATCCCCAGCACCGCATTGGCCGCCGTGGGTTCATCCAGAATGGTGGTCACTTCCAGCCCTGCCCCTTCCACCACATACTGGTGGGTCTTGCTGTCCTTTTCCCCCGTACCCGGAGGCACGGCAATGGCGGCCCGTTCCAGGGTGCGGCCCAGCCTTTCCTCCAGCCGGGCAACGAGTTTTCGTACAATGCGGGTGGCTCCGATATAATCCACCACAAGGCCGTCCTTGATGACCTGGGCGAACTCCATGGCACAGGCAACGGGCTCTTTTCTGCTGTTCAGCACCACCACAACAATATAGGCCGTGCCCAGATCCACGCCCACGAGCAGAGGCTCATTCGCAGACACGGGAACCGTTGTCTCTATGCAGCGTTCAAGGGCGCTGATTTTCTGGTCTATGGCCGTAAAATCCATGGGCACGCTCTCCCTTGCTTCTATGCTTTTTGAATGGATACGATTTTTGCAGTAACGTTTTTATTCCAGCCGCAACCGTTGCCCTCGTCCAGATCAATGTGCATGGCAAGGCTGAAGTTCTCATTCACCCGCACCAGCACATCCTCAAATATAACAGGTCTTTCACTGTTGAGCCGCACACTGACCCGATCCTTGTCGGAAAGGCCGAAACGCGCCGCATCTGCGGGTGTCATGTGGATGTGACGACCGGCCACAATCAGCCCTTCTTCAAGCCCCACAACCCCACTCTGGGAGGCCAGGATGATGCCGGGAGTTCCCGCCACATCGCCGGACTGACGCACCGCTGCCTCCACCCCGAGGCTGCGGGCATCGGTCATGGAGACCTCCACCTGGGAGCTGCCACGGGAAGGCCCGAGAACCGCCACATTGTCGATCACGCCCTTAGGGCCGATGAGCCGCACCCTTTCCTTGCAGAGGAACTGCCCCGGCTGGGAAAGCTCCCGCACCTTCGTCAAAGGGCCGCCGAAAAGCAAAAGGGCATCCTTTTCACTTAAGTGGGCATGGCGTGCGGAAAGCTCCACGGGAATCCCCTCTTCCGCATCCGGGGCTTGAGAAACCGCCTTGGCCTCAGGACTCCCCTGCCCGTCACACCCTGTCATCACCTTTGCGATAACCGCTTCCAGGATCTTCCGCACAGCGGCCTCATCCATGGCATCCTTATATATATGGGTCTCATTGGTGGAGTTCTGGTTCATCGCATACTTCCTTTATCGATATTTACCGGTTTTTTCCCTGAGCATCATGATGTACAGCGCACTGCTCATCCGGTTCAGGGCCTGAATGATCTCCGGTTTTTCAAGCTCAAAATCCGTTCTGAAAGCACTCACCGCCAGAACTTCCACTTCCCGGACAAAGGTTCTCAGTCCGTTGAGGGTGAGCAGCACCTCGCCCATATCAAAGCTCGGGAGGAGATGTTCCGTATCAAAATACTTCTTCGGATTGTGGGACTGTTCCCGAAGTTCCCCATCCCCAAGGCCCATGAGGCGGCGTTCGCACAAGACCTCATCCAGCACTTCCGCCCGCAGGATCAGCCTTGTCAGATCCAGCACCTCCCCCAGATCCTGAACCAGTTTCTTAAGGCCCTTCTCATGAAAACGCATCTGGGCCAGAAGAATCTGGGATTGCAGGCTGTCAAGTTTTCCCCGAAGGACAATCCTCGGGTGATCCTTGGGTACCAGACGGTTGCCCTGAAGCTGGGTCATGTGCTCCGGCTTGGTTTCAAACATCCCACCGCCTCCAGCCAGTACATATTTCGGGGCCGGGGCGCATGGGGAGGCCGTGACCGTTTCCGGAACATCTCCCCCTTCACTGGCCTCATCCCTGACGATTTTCACCCCTTTTTCGGAAAGGAGCTGGGCGGCGGAGGGGGTCAGGATCTGACCCGCCTCCACCCTGAAAGTCTCGGGGATCTCTTTTCTGAAACGTGTTCTCAGAAAGGATTCCGTAATGACTTTCATGGCGTATTACCCCTCGATTTTGGGAAGAATCATTTCCACTTCACTGTGGGGACGGGGGATCACATGAACGCTGACCAGCTCGCCCACGCGATCCGCTGCGGCGGCACCGGCATCCGTTGCGGCCTTGACCGCACCCACATCCCCGCGCACCATTACCGTTACAAGGCCTGCGCCCACCTGGGTACGGCCGATGAGGGTAACATTGGCTGCCTTTACCATGGCGTCCGCTGCTTCAATGGCGCCCACAAGACCCTTGGTTTCAATCATTCCGAGTGCGTTCTGAGAGGACATGTCTTTCTCCTTTATGGTGTTTTTTTATGGTACTTCAAAGTGTCTGGATAATCAGGCCATTTTTTTGAGCTGTTCAATAATCAGGGCCGTTACGGCCTGAATATCAATGTTCTGGGTACCGCAGGACGGCGGGGCGACAGGGGCCTCACAGCAGGCCATGTTCCCAAGATCGTAGGCCACCCGCCGGACGTTGAGCAGGTTCATGGGGGTTACGTTGTCGGAAGTGGCACTTCCCCCCACCGTGCCGCAGCCTAAGGTGAAGGAGGGAAAGAGGTTGGTGGTGATGCCCACAGCGCCCTGGGTGGAGGGGGTGTTCACCAGAAGGCGGGACACGGGTTTTTTCAGGCCGAATTCCCGGATCACATCCTCATTCCGGGAGTGGATAGCCAGGGAGTGGCCGATGCCGCCGTTTTTCAGCAGGGCATGGCAGACCTCGCAGGCTTCCTTCCAGTCCTCCACCACATAGAAGCCAAGCAAGGCGGTGAGCTTTTCCTTGGAGAAGGGATACCTCGGACCAATCCCCTTTTCGTCGGAAACCAGCAGCCGGGTGCCGGAAGGCACCTCGATGCCCGCCGCACGGGCGATGTAGGCCGCATCCCGTCCCACAATGGCCGGGCTCATGCTTCCGTCGGGCCGCTCCATGACCCTTTTCACCTTTTCAAGCTTTTCGCCTTCAAGGAAATACGCGCCGTGGGCGACCAGGGAGGCCCTCACCTTGTCCGCGATCACGGACTCGGTGACAATGGACTGCTCGGACGCACAGACCGTGCCGTTGTCAAAGGTCTTGCTGGCAAAAATCTTGGATACGGCGTCCTCGATGTCCGCACTTCTCTCGATAAAGGCGGGTACGTTTCCGGCACCCACGCCCAGAGCCGGGGTTCCGGAGCTGTAGGCGGCCTTGACCATGCCGGGGCCGCCGGTGGCCAGGATGAGATCCACGATCTTCATCAGCTCGGCGCTGCCCTCAATGGAGGGAACATGCATCACGCTGACCAGATCCTCGCACACCCCGCAGTTTTTCAAAACTCCCCGGATGATCTCCACGGTTTTCCCGATGCACTTTTTGGCGCTGGGATGGGGGGTGAACACAATGGCGTTCCCGGATTTCAGGGCGATCATGGACTTATAAATGGTGGTGGACGTAGGATTGGTGGAAGGAATGATCCCCGCAATCACGCCCATGGGTGTGGCAATCTCCACGATCTTTTTCACCTTGTCATCGCAGAGCACGCCAATGGTCTTCATGTCCTGAATGGCCGCCAGGAGCTTCTCGCTGGCCAGCAGGTTTTTGGCCTTCTTGTCCGCAACCCTGCCAAAGCCCGTTTCTTCAACGGCCAGAACCGCCAGGGGTTCCGCATGGGCTGCGGCGGCCTCGGCGATGGCCTTCACAATGGCATCCACCTTTTCCTGACCGAGAAGGGAAAACCCCTCCTGGGCCTTTCTTGCCGCACACACCAGAGCGCGGGCCTCCTGAATGGATAACAGATCTCTATCTACCATAGCGCTACTCCTCTTCCCGGCTGTAAGCATGGATAAATGCTTCGATCAGCTCTTTTTTACGAGCAAGCTCAATCTCTTCCCGAACCATGGGGTAACCCCTGAAGGTGCGGGCAAGCTGCCGCAGTTTGCTCACGTTCATCCTCTTCAACTGTGCTGTTTCATAACGGGGGTTCCCTGTTGGCCCACCCGCTTCGCTGAGTCCGGAAACACTCTCTTCCCCGGATTCAGGGGCAGAGGCCCTTTCCTCAGAATCCCCTTCTTCCCCGGTGGCAGCACCCTCTTCCGCAGCATTTCCCGGCTCCGGCTGAAGCGCAGTCCCCTGAGGAACAGCATCCACATCTCCATCCCCAAAAGAGCTTGAAACCGGAACCCGGACGGCAAGAATGCGTTCAAGCTCCGCATCGGGACGGGCAATGACATGGCTGGAGACAAGAATGCTGCCCGGAATGCGGTGGATGGCCGCAACGCCCGCATCCACGGAAGCCTTCACCGCCGCCACCCCGCCTGCAACAGAGATGGTCACAAGGCCGCCGCCCGCAAGGTTCTTCTCCAGAAGAACAACATCTGCCGCCTTCAGCATGGCATCCGCCCCCTCAATGGCGGCCAGCAGTCCTTTGGTTTCGATGAATCCCAGTGCGGTCATGCTTCACTCCTTCCCTTGTCCGGAAACGGTGGCTTTGGGGCCATTTACAGAATTGAAATTACCCGGAATCTGATCCCTCACCCCGGCCCTCTCCCAGGGGGAGAGGGTGACATAAGGTATTTCTGTTTCAGGAAATTCCCTAAGCTTCAGCCGCCCTTCCCCTCTGATCAGTGCCGGATGACGGAAACGGGGAACTGGTATTTCCGGATACCGTTTTCAATGCGGTCGAGATCCGCCTCGCTGAGGCTGGGATCGCCCTCAATGGGATAGTCCCTGCCAAGCTGGCTGTATTTGTTCACCCCCAGCTTGTGGTAGGGAAGCAGGTCAATCCCCTTGAAGTTCCTGTACTCCCTGTAAGGTGTCAGAAAACGGATGAGCTGATAGATCTCATACTCGCTGTCGTTCACGTTCTTTAAAAGCGGTACCCGGATCTGCACGTTGAAGCGGTTCTCCAGAAGCGTTTTCAGGTTCTTCAGGATGGTTTCATTGCGCACCCCGGTCAGGGCATAGTGGCGGTCGGAGTTCATGTGCTTCACATCAAAGAGAAAAAGATCCGTGAACTCCGCCACCTTCATCAGGGCCTCGGGCCTTGCGTAGCCGCAGGTTTCGATGGCCGTATGAATGCCCCGCTGCCTGCACACCATAAGAAGGTTGGCCGCCGCTTCCGGCTGCATCAGGACTTCTCCGCCTCCCAGGGTCACCCCGCCGCCGGACATCTCGTAAAAGGGCCTGTCCTCTTCAATAACTTCCATCAGCTCGGAGATGGTTCTGAACTCCCCCACCATGGAAAGGGCGTCAACGGGGCAGACCTCCTCACATTTGCGGCAGCCGATGCACTCAATGTCCCTTGCCACCTCATGGCGGTTTGCGGGAGACATGCGGTGAATGCCTGCGGGACAGACGGGAACACAGGCTCCGCAGTGTACACAGACATCCTTTTTCAGAAGGATCTGGTAAGACCGCCTCTGGCTCTCGGGGTTGGAGCACCATTTGCAGCGCAGGGGGCAGCCCTTGAAGAACACAATGGTTCTCACGCCCGGCCCGTCATACATGTTGTATTTCTGTATGTTGAAAATCAGCGCTTTTCTTTCCATCATGGCCCCGCCTGTGCTGTTCATGGTTCCCCGGTACGCCCCGGAAGTCCTTCTGCTCTCTTCTGTGGAGAAATTTAAAACGAATGCAGCATGGTTCTGCTGATGATCTCATCCTGCACATCCTTGCACAGCTCCACAAAGAAGGCGCTGTACCCCGCAACACGCACCACAAGACCCCGGTACTTTTCCGGATGCTTCTGGGCATCCCGCAGCACCTCGTTATCGAGATAGTTGAACTGCATCTCGCCGTTGCCCAGCATGCAGGCGGTACGGATCAGGGAAATAAGACCGTTTTCCCCTTCCGGCGTATCCAGAAGACCGCCCATGATTTTAAAGTTGTGCACCATGCCGATGTTCATGTTGTCGTTGGCCATCTTGGAAACGGACTTGATGATGGCCGTCGGCCCCTTGTAGTCCGCCCCCTGGGTGGGGCTGATGCCGTCGGAAAGGGGCTGCCAGGCCCTGCGTCCGTTGGCCGACGCTCCGAGAAGCTGACCAAAGGGGGTGTTGTTGGAAATGGACAGGGTACCGTGGCTGAGAACGGAATACAGGGTCTTGAATTTGCGATGTTCCGTTTCCGTGAAATGCACCAGATCCGCCACAATGAGATCGGCATAGTCATCGTCATTGCCGTACTTGGGGGCAGCAAGGCAGTCGGCCTTGATCTGATCGTATCCGGCAAAATCCGCCTTCAGGGCCTCGTTCAGCTGGGCCAGGGTGTATTTTTTGTCGTCATAGACCAGCTTTTTGATGGCCGCCATGGAGTCACCGTAGGTGGCAAGGCCGCTCCAGACCACACCGGGCCCGAAATTGTACATGGCTCCACCTGCGGCAACGTCCTTGCCGGACTCCATGCAGCCTTCGTACATGATGGACATGAGGGGCTTGGGCGCATAATCCCGATGCACCCGCTGGGAGATCACCGTGGCCACACTGGACCATTTGGTGATGTATCTGATCTGCTCCTTGACGGCGGCTTCGAACTTCTCATAGGTGTCAAAGGAGGAAAGATCGCCCATGTCCGGGCAGACCTGTTTGCCGTAGGAAAGGGGAATTCCCCGGTTCAGCACCAGCTCAATGCAGATGGGCCACTGGGTATAGGCCGTGGAGGTCCACTGGTAGAGGCGGCCGGACTTCTGGGGTTCCACGCAGCCCATGAGGCAGTAGTCCCTGGCATCCTCAATGGAAACACCCTTGGCCAGCATCATCTTGATGTGGGTATCGTCAAAGTGCACGGCAGGAAAGCCCATACCGGAACGGATGACATCCACAATCTTTTTCAGATACTTCTGGGGAGACTTGTTATGAACGCGGGTGGCCAGGGAGGGCTGATAAATCCGCACATGACGCACCGCATCCATGAGCAGGTAGGTAAGGTCGTTGGTGGCATCCCGTCCATCCCGGGTCACACCGCCCACGCACATGTTGACAAAGGGCTGGTAGCCCGCAAAAAATTTGGAAGCCCCCTCACTGGTAATCCACATCATCTCGGACATCTTGATGAGCATACAGCCCGCAAGGTCAAAGGCCTCGTATTCCGTCAGGCGGCCATAATCCATGTCCGCACGGAAGAAGGGATACATGTACTGATCCACGCGGCCGATGGACATGCCCGTCTGGTTTTCCTCCACCACCAGGAGGGACTCGATGGTCCAGACCGCCTGAATGGCCTCCCAGAAGGTGCTGGGCGCGTGGGCGGGAACCCGTGCGTTGACCTCGGAAATCTTTAAAAGCTCCGCCTTGCGCCTGGGGTTGGTCTCCTTTTCCGCCAGCTCCGCCGCATACCGGGACATTCTTTTGGCGTAGATCATCACCCCTTCGGTGGTGTCGATGACGGATTTATAGAAGTAAATCCTGTCAATATCCTCAGGGTTTTCGTAGTCCAGCTTTTCAAGGTGGGCTTTGGCCTCGTTCTGGATATCAAGCATCCCCTTTTTCATCAGGATGACATCGTAGCCGGGGTTGGAGTCGCCGCCGCCGTTCACCGCGTGGTAGGAGCAGTCCGATACAAAGGAGAGGGCGGAAAGCTCCCAGAGGCCCGCTTCCCGGTACTGACCCTCGCAGTACTCATCTACGGATTTCCCCTGCCAGAAGGGAAAAATCTCCTCCCGCATAATCTTCTTGTCTTCATCGGAAATATAGAAAGGATCCTGGGAACGGGTGCCGATGGTGTCGATCTCCGCCTCCACCCAGCGCCAGGCGATGTCCGGAGAAAAGGCACCGGCCCTGGGAGCACCGTTGGGAGCACCCACGATCAGCTCATGATCCTGGATGACCAGAGGGGCCGTCTCGCAGCAGTATTTGAAGCTCTTGCCGCGCAGCACGATCTTGGGCATGCCGGGATTTTCTTTTGCGATCTTGGTGATGGCCCGCGCCCTGTGGGTGGTGATGCTGGGAACATGGGTCAGAAACTTGTCCTTGAGCCTGACATGACGCTCCGTGGGGCCGTCTGGGATGCCCGTACCGTATACGCCAGCCGTTACACAGGCATCCGGTGCGCTCTTTGTGATCTCGGTGGAAAGCCCCTCAAAAAGCTTTTTCAGGGAGGCACGTTCCTCCGGACTCAGACCTTTTGTTGCTTCCGCAAGCTTGTTTGAAAATTCATGCAGATCCACAGCTCTTACCTCCCTTTTACGGATAATCTTCACCAGGCCATCTTTACGGGCGATCCAGCACCTGGATGGCCTCTTTCAAAATACGGTGCAGGGTATCGATGTTTTTGACGCTACGGTCTTCTCTTGTACGGGCCGTTTCCGGGAAGGCCCCTTCTCTTTTACAGAGCGCGTCCCTTGCCGCCTCCCCGGAGCGCATTCCGTATCCCACCTTCCGGATATAGATAAGGTTCATGGGGGAAACGTTGTCCGAAGTGATGCCCTCCCCCGCAGACCCGCTGCCAAGAGTCATGGCGGGAAAAAGATGGGTGGTCAGCCCCATGCCCCCAAAGGTGGCGGGGGTGTTGACCAGCATCCGGCCCACGGGTTTTTTCAGGGCGAACTGCCGGATCACCGCCTCATCCCTGGAATGGATCACCAGGGTGTGGCCGTTTCTTTCCGTAAGCAGCAGTTCAATGCATTTCTCGCAGGCGTGCAGCCAGTCGTCCTCCACATAGAAGGCCAGAACCGGACAGCACATTTCCCGGGTATAGGGATCGGTCTCGGACACATATCTGCGTTCGGAAACCAGCACCCGCACATCATGAGGCACAGCAAAGCCCGCCCTCTGGGCCAGGATTTTTGCGGAAAGCCCCACCATTCTGGGGTTGGGTCTTCCGTCCGGACAGAAAAAGAGGGCGGCAAAGCGGCCGGATTCCTCTTCGGACATGAAGTAGGCCCCGTTCTGTTGCAGGGTGCGTTTCACCTCCCCTGCAATGCAGGATTCCACCACAATGGACTGTTCCGCAGAGGACACGATGCCATGGTCAAAGGTCTTGCTCTGAAGAATATCCTTCACCGCCTGCCCAATATCCGCCGTGCGCTCAATGAAGGCCGGGCCGTTGCCCATGCCGCCGTAGATCACAGGTTTTCCCACGGCATAGGCGCCGTGAAGAAAGCGGGGAACACCCGTGTTCAGGATGAGGGAGGTGGCCCTGTGGCCCATGAGTTCCAAGGTACCGCTGCGGGTGACCGTATCGAGGTAGCTGAGAGCGCCTTCGGGCAGACCGCAGCTCTGGGCGGCTTCCACCATGATATCGAGAACACGGGCCATGGTCTGAAAAGCCCTGGGATGGGGGGAAAAGATGAGGGCGTTTCCGGACTTGATGGCAAGGAGGGTCTTGTAGATGGTGGTGGACACGGGGCTGGTCGCAGGACAGAGCGCCACAATGACCCCTACGGGAACCCCCACATCCATAAGGCCACGCTCCCTGTCCTCACCGATAATCCCCACGCAGCGCATCCCCCCAAGGCTTTGGCGGACATGGGTGCAGACAAAGCGGTTCTTGATACATTTGTCTTCCCAGCAGCCGTACTCCGTTTCCTCGTGGGACATACGGGCAAGGCTTTCCACATGGGGCATGAGGGCATCGGCCACAGCGTCCACGATGGCATCCAGCTTTTCCTGGGAAAAGGCGGCCAGCTTCTTCTGGGCCTCAAAGGCATTTTCCGCAAGAATCCGGGCTTTCTGAATGGAGAGCAGGTCATTGTCGATGATGGTCATGGATGGGTCTCCCCTGTGCGCTGGCATGTTCCGCTTTTCGAATGAAAAAGGGTGCTCCGGGTGGAAGGTTTCTCCCCTGGTTTAAGAAAGAAAATCCTCGATGGTGTAACGCTTCGTAATCTTCACCAGATCCGGATGGGGGGTGGGAATCACAACGGAGCTGTACACGCTGGCTCCCATGTTCTCCACAGCCTTGACCCCCGCCGCCACCGCAGACTGGCAGGCCGCCACATCGCCCTGCACCAGAACGGAAATGTAACCGGAGGCCACGTTCTCAAAGCCGATCACTTCCACATCCGCCGTCTTCTGCATGGCATCTGCGGCTTCCAGCACAAAAACAATGCCGAAGGTCTCAATGAGGCCGAGGGCTCTGGGCCGCTCACAGTCCTCATCCCCCACGGCATAAATGGAAACAATGTCCCCCACGCCCCGGATGGGACGCGGCATGACGTTTTTGGCGGTGAGCTTGCCGATCTCCGCAGCCGCCACAGCACCGGCATCCACCGAAGCCCGTACTGCCGCCACATCGCCCTTCACCATGATGGTGACCAGGGTGGAACCCACGTTTTCGTAGGCAATAAGCTGGACATTGGCCGCCTTCAGCATTCTGTCCGCTCCGTTGATGGCCGGAACCATCCCCACCGTTTCAATAAGCCCTAAGGCCTCTTCTCCGTAGTACCGCATCTCTGTGCCATCCTTTCCCCGCTGACCCGTTCGTGAAAAATGTCTTTGTTTGCTGTCTGAATCCTAACCCTTCCCCCAAAGGGGAAAGTCAATACTTTTTTTGAACAAAGTTCACTGTGGATTCGGGGAGTCCGGAAGGCAGGACGGAAAGGAAGAAAAGAATCCTTTCTGCCCCGCTTCCGGGTTCAGAGGAAAAAGAGGGAGGATTGACGACACTTTCAGGGGGAGGGTCTGGCGGGTTTTTCTGAAAATGGTGGCTGGTGCACAATGCTCCATGACACAAAAGAAAACCTTACCGCAGGGGAAAGCTTCCTTTCCTCCTTCCGGATGTCCCACCCGTTGTATCCCGCCAGACCAGAAGGCTTTCTGAAAAAAACAGGTTGTGGGGCTGAAAAAAAGCACCGTTTCTCCCATCTTCAAAGGGCCTGATTTTCATGGAAGACGTCTTTCCTTTCTCCATCTCTGCCTTGCTGTTATAGTCTCCATGAAATAAAAAAAGCCCCGGCAAGACTGGCTGCAAAAGAAATCCGCGGCATACCCAGAGGCTTCAATCCCAGACTTTCATCGACAGCAGCCCTGTTACTCCGGAAGTAAACGAAGCCTGATACAGGAAGGAAGCTTGCCCATGCCCAAATTTTTCAACGTCGCAGGCCCGGTGATTCCGGAAGACCACTACCACATTGATCCTCTGAACCGCATGGACTGGGAGGAAATCCAGGAATTCATCCGGAACAAGCGCTACTTCATCCTCCACGCCCCGAGGCAGACCGGCAAGACCTCAAGCCTCATCGCCATGATGCATACCCTCAACCGGGAAGGGCAGTTCACGGCCCTTTATGTAAACATCGAGGGAGCCCAGGCCGCACGGGGAGATGTGGAGGCGGGCATAAATGAGGTGATCGGCGCACTGGCTTCTGCCGCATCGGTCTATCTTGGAGATGAGCGCCCCGCTGCCATGCTGGAAGACGTCCGGAACCAGAGGGGGATGCGGGGTGCTCTGGCGGAACTCCTCACCCGCTGGTGTCAGGTACTGGAAAAACCCCTTATCCTCATGCTGGA
>NZ_JCANVJ010000037.1:0-20895 GCF_059569355.1 Desulfobotulus sapovorans DSM 2055
GCAGGTAACGGACGCCCAACGGGCAGGCAAGTAGCAAGTAAAGAACGTTTGAATTTTAAGCAGAAGAAAACATCTTCTCTAATTACAAATTGTGAAAATCAAAAAATCCATTTAACCCAAAATCAGGAAATAATACTGCAATGGTTTATAGATAATGGAGACCAAGGTTATTTTAGTTTTGAAACACTATCAAAAGAGACAAATATAAACTATGGAAGTACAAGAAAAGTAATTGATAGATTAGAGAAAATAAAAATTTTAGAAATTGGCGACTATATTTATCAATACAAAAAGAAAGAATACAAAATTAACAGGGATTATTTAGTTCAAATTATAAATTTTAACGATACAACAAACAACGGGCAGGTAGGTAGCAGTCAGGTAACAGGTGAAGGGCAGGTAGGTAGCAGTCAGGTAACAGGTGAAGGGCAGGTAATAAAAAACAGCTCTTATAAAGAAAGAAAGATTCTTTTAAATAATCTTAAAAATCTTTCTTTCTTTTTGAAAAATTCTGATTTTTGGAAAAGTCATTCCCTTACACAAAAAAGAGTGGAAGGCTGGATGACGGATTTTGATATGGATGAAAACTTCGTCATCCAGCAGCTCCAAATGGCAGAAGCAGATCCCAAGATAACAGCAGCCGATGACCCCATGGATTACCTCTACCGTTGTTTTGTCAAAACGGGGGGAATAAAAAAACCAAAACACTTTGAATTTCCTGAAGAGAGAATGGCGAGACTTAAAGCGGAATCTCTTGCCGCCAGTGAATCTCTTTTGAAAAAACAGGAAGAAATCAGGGAAAAAGAAAAGGAGCTTGCCAAAAAAGAAGCTTTTTTATTGTTTTTGCAAAACGAAGAAGCATTGCTGGAAGGAATTATTGAAATAGAAAAATCTCATGTAACAACAAAGCTGAAAGTTGAGATTGATCTGTATAAATCAAGCAGGAAGATTGGAGAGCGGTTGGAAAACCGTTTAAAAATTTATTTTGAATCGGATTGAGGTCTTCTTTTGAAAAATTTTTTTTTATTATTGCTGCTTCCAGCAGTTTGCCTTGCTGCTCCCAAAAATTTTGAAGTAGCAAAGCGTGAAGCACGGGATTTTGTATATTTTGATCGTGCTGATGCAGGAACTTTTTATTGCGAGTGTACCTGGACATGGACTGGTCGTAGCGGTGGCCGTGTTGACCTTGAATCATGCGAGTATGAAGTCAGATCACAACCTATACGAGCAGCAAGGATCGAATGGGAACACATTGTCCCTGCTTCCAATCTTGGCAGACTCCGACAATGCTGGCAGCAGGGTGGCCGCAAGAATTGCAATGCCACTGATCCCGTTTTTAATCTCATGGAAGCTGATCTTCACAATTTAACTCCCGCAATCGGAGAGGTTAATGCAGACCGCAGTAATTTTCGGTTTGGTGTTTTACCTAGTGTGAAAAAGCAACACGGAGCTTGTGATTTCCGTGTTGCTTTTTCAGATCGGGTTGCGGAGCCGAGGGATGCAGTCAAAGGCATGGTTGCCCGTGTATATTTCTACATGCACGACCGCTACGATCTGAATATGAGCCGCCAACAGCAACAGCTTTTCATGGCTTGGCATCGGCAATATCCGGTTTCGAATTGGGAACGGGAAAGAGACAATCGCATTGCAGCCCGTATGGGCCATCATAATCCGTTTGTGACGGGAGAAGCTTCCTGGAGCCTTGGTCACAAAAATAGTGGCTCAGGACTCAAATCAGAGCTTCCTGCAACACATCCTGCCAGACAACAGGTTTCCCCTTCAGTGAGACAGCAAACATCGACCGTTCCAATCATCGGAAATCGGAACAGCAACATCTATCATCTTCCGGTTGGATGCCCCACCTATTACAAAGTTGCCGACCATAATCAGGTTCATTTCAAAACCGAGGCCGAGGCACAACGAGCAGGATTCCGGAAAGCGGGGAACTGCCGCTAAAAAAATCTTAAAAGAAAGGAAAAAAATGTACTCTCTCCAGATCGCATTTCTTGATGAAGCCAAAAACAGCATCGAAATTGTTGGTGGAGCCTCATTCTGTTCAGAAATTGAGTGGGAAAATTCCTGGAAAAACATTGAAAAAGGGTCAGAAAAGGAAAGGTATCTTGTTGATAAAATAGATTTAAGTGGTGACATTGTTGCAGACAAACCCATATCAAAAAGAACGGCTGAAGTCCTGCTTGGCAGGCAACTTTAAAAATTTAAAAATTCAACCATTTTTCAAAACGTACCGCCTTGCCCTGCTCTTGGCGGTACTCAATTTTTTTTTGATAATTGTATCAAATTTTTTAAGTGCCTGTTCTTCCGAAGGTCTCACCCATGCCTCTGCAAGCCCAGAAGCCCCCGTAGCACCGGATTCCTTGACTACATAAAAAAGCCCATCGCCATGGTAGATTCTCACCTCATACCATGCCTGTTTTTTTGACTCAGGAGATACAAGGGAAGCCTTTTTTAAAATATTGAATTTTTGTGTTTTGTCGAAAAAATTAAATGAAAAAGATTCCATATTTATTCCCCCTTTCTTTTTCCTTCTTTTATGATTAAAAAATATTTTTTTTAAAAAAACAAGATATTTTATTTTTTATATCAAAATTACATTAGCGTGTTGTTTTTTTGTTTGTCAAATTGATAAAAAAACCTTGCTTTTAATATGTTAATTTGATATAAAAATATCTAGCTGAAATTTTAAAAAAAGCGAGGTTTTTATGGCTGGATATTGCCGGGAGTGTGGTGAAAAGCTTTGGAAAAGCAATGGTTTTGTTTGTGATTCTTGTAAGGCAATACCGGAGAAATGGCCTTATTCACGCTTTTCCAAAAACGAAAAAGTGGAAACAGAATTCGGAGTTGGAATTGTTGTGGGAATTGACTTGCCTTTATCGAGAGCATGGCGTTGGTTAGTTAAAGTTACCGAGCCTGTCAAAAGGCATAGCCTGATAGAACAAGGAAAAATATTGGCATTTTTTGATAAAGAAATAAGGAGGTTTTGATGGATTATCTTGAAAGACGAGCAGAAGCTTGGCAGGGGCTGGATTGGGCCGACTATAATCATGCAGCTTGGAATTTGAACAAAATTTTGGACGAACTTGGAAAAGAAACTGTCACAGAAGAAGAGGCTGAAGAGTATTATCACGCCCTTCAGGGCCGCATTGATCGGGATACGCTCTATACGTTGCTGACTTTCGAGCGGATGAAATCTGCAATTGATGATATAAACTACGATGAACCAGATAAATCTATAAAATTTGATATTTCTATGGAAATCAAAGAAGACGGGAATGATTCATTTTTTCTGGTGAATGGGGAAGAACTTTTATTTTTGGATGATCTTGAGGAAATTTTCGGGAAAAATTTGTAGATTTGAAGGATATTTCAATGAAAATAAAATTATTTAAAATTGGCGAAAGAAGCGGTTTCTGTCAGGAGATTTTTAAATCTTCGGAAGGTCGGTATTATGCAAGAACATCATGGGATGAAGAAAGTGCCTACTGGTACACTTTCACCGGATTTAAAGGCCAGAATTGGGAGCGTGGAGAAGCAGATACGCCCCTTAAAAAAGGTATTATTTTAGAAATCTGTAATGAAGCTGGAATTCCCCTTTTTTCAGAAGAAATTATTGAAGATCCGGATGGGAATAAAGGCTATGTTTTTAATGGAAATTTCAATAATTGAAAATGTTTAAAGGATGGAATGAAATGGAAAAAAATACTGATATTTGGCCGAAAGACAGAAGAGAAGAACTGGAAATTTTGCTTGATTTGATAAGCGAACTTTCGATGTTAAACAAAGGTTCTGGATTTATCGAGAAAGTTTCTGAGTGCATAGAAAAGTCTCAAAGGCTTAGTCGTTGGGATTTGGATTCTCCTAGAGATTCTTTCACTCAGTTTTTAATTTCACAGGCTGCCGGAGAAAAAAATGAGAAAATTTGAAATTTTCGATTATGAAATATGCTCAACAAGAATTGTTACGGCTCCGGGTATCGTGGAAGCAATGTTGGAATATTTGCCTTGGCCCTCACTGAGTTTAGATATCAAATATTCCCCTTCAAATGGTGAAGCTGAAATTATAGATAAGACCACTGATTTTATATACAAAATCAAATTATTATAGGAGGCTTAAATGACTGCTTTGGTTAAAAGGGAGAGTATAGAAAATCTTGTCCTTATTCATAATGCAATTTCAGAAAGGCTTGAAGCTGCCAGCAACCATTTCAGTGAGGTGATTGATATTATTGAAAATGCAAAATTGCCTCAACTTTATGTTTGGCCTGTAAAAAAACAATTTGAGGATGCTAAAAAACAAATTTTTGAAAATCGGCAGTCATTTTGGCGTTATGCCGCTGAACATTCGGGACTTTTAGGCTTGATGAATGCTTCTCAAAAGAAAAAATTCCAAGAGGATATCTGTTCTCCTGAAACCTTGCCTGAATTTTCCGTTTCAAATATTGAGGCAACTTTTTGGAATCTTTTTGAAAAACAAGAGGAACTTTTTTATTCCGGGTGCAAGGAAACAGTATTTGAGTTGTTAAAATTTGCAAGAAATTCAAGGAAGAAAACAAATAAAAATAATCGGAATCACCTTGATTCCAAACTTATCATTACCTACGGAGGTAGTCATGCTGTGGATATTATCATTGATCTTGAAAAAATATTTCAGAGGCTGGATGGCAATTTGCAGCTTGAGGCCCTTGATAGTTTTCGGAGGGTCGCATACCAAAGAATATACCCATCATATTTTAATCCTCAAGCAGATGAAATCAAAACGGAATATATTTCTGTTAAAAAATTTAAAAATGGAAATCTTCATTTAAATATTTTAAAGGGTGAACTTCTGGACAGGTTAAACGTGATTCTGAATAAAGAAGCTGAAAGCTCGGTGCTTTATGAGTAGGTTTTTTTTGTTCGTTCTTTGTCAATTTGACAAAAAAGGCTTGATTTGTCTTTGTGTTTTTGATAATCTTTTTCTCAAATCTTAACTGAAAACAAAATGTTAAACAGGAGGTTTTAATGAGTGAATTGTCTGTCCATCAAATTCAGCGGATGGTGGGGGGTTAAAAAAGAGAACTTTCATCCAATTAAGAGGATTGAATCATGAGAACAAGACACATCCTTGCCGCATTTGTCCCGGTAACAAGCTGGCTGGCTGACAGGGAAGCCTTGAATTGGGGTGTAACAGGCCACAGCTACCGGGAAGACGCAGACGAAGCCTACATAGCCGCCGCTGAGTACATAAGCGCACACGGCATAGGATCGGGGCTTCTTGTCTTGGGTGAGCGGGACAAGTGGTGCAAGGTATCCATTAAATACAGCGGGACGGCCCATAAGGATTGGGAAGCCGTCAACTTAGACCACATCCAGATTGCCTTGTGCCTGTACGACATGGATAAATATGTGGAAGGAGTTATCGAAGATGAAGCCATAATGAGTGCCATTTGGCGGTGCATGACGCATGTGAATATGACACCTGATGAACTGAGAACGGCCATACTGGAATTGTGTGCCAAAGTGGAGTCATTGGGAGTGGAGAGGGGTGACTGGACATACAATTGCATTGAAAAGGCAATGAGAAGGAGATTGCAAGTATGAAAATGATGAAAATTATTTTTGAAATTCCCGCACGGCTGATAACAAATCCGGAAATACCTTTTAGTGACCTTGGACAAGGTTGGATTGCTATGCAGACAACAAGGCCGATTCTCGGAAATAAAATAATTGAAAATTCCGATTTCACGGGTGGATTTTTTTATGTTGCGATTGATTTAAGTTGTGAATTTGCTGAAAAAAATATTGAAAATAACAAGAAAATGGGAGCGCACATCAATGTATTTGTTTCTGAAGAGCAGAAGCTGAATGCTGCCCTCTTTTTTGTTCCTGAAAAATACCGGAAAACTTATGCTGAAATGATTGTGTCCGGGAACGAAGGTGTCCGGGAAGAGCTTTTTGATAGGCTTGAAGGGAAAAAATATGGGGAATTGTTGGAAGCTCTTTCTTAAATAATTGGGATGTTGTTTCGGTAGGTACTTTAGAAGAATATTTTTTGAAATGGCGTAATGCTCAAGATACTGTATTTTTTCTTGTGCAAGTTGATAAAAATTTGATTGATTCTGTTTCTGCGGCCATCCGAAATGCTGGAGGAACAATTTTATAGGTTTTTTGGTTTAAAAAAATAATTTTTAAAAAAGGATTTTGTAGCATGGATATAAAACAAATAATGGAAGAAAATGGTTGGAGTGTGGATCACGTTGCTGAAATATGCGGTGTCCTGCCTCAGACTGTTTATGGTTGGAGAGCAGGGAAAAATATTCCTGCGTCCGCACAGAAACACATAAATTTAAAAATTAAATCAGCAAAAAAAAACGAGGTAAAACTCGATAATTATGGAAAATGGTTTGTAAAAAATGCAAAAACGGTGTTCGGTTCTCCGCTTCTCCTGGATTGGCTCGAATTGCTGAAAAATAATAATGCGGCTTTGCATGATGACTTGACCAACCCGGTTATATTGCTCCGCAGTAAAATTTCTTTGGAAGAAAGGATGAGGCTGTTTGGTAGCCAGGATACACCTAAAATTTATTACTCTGGAAAATACGGGCCAACAGGAAATCCCATACCTTCAGACGAATTTCTTATAAAAATCAGAAATTCTTATGGTCAATTCAAGGAAACAAGAGTTATCAGCTTGAAGCCGACAAGGGGGTTTGATCGAGAAAATAAAATGATTGAACAGATAAACAAAGTAGGTTTGGAAATAACTGAAATGTTGGAAAAAGCTTTTTTTGAAATCGTCTGAAAAGAGGAAAAAATGGGAAAGATTGCCCCTGTTCGTGCATTGACAGATCCCCGGTTGCTTGGGATTCCAGAACTTTGTGAAAAATACTATCCAGAAATAGCTCCTGTGTCCTTGGGGCTGGAAATATCCCTTTTATTTGAGGCAAAAAAAATATTTAAAAATGATTCAGATACAGAAGAAAAAATGCGCCGTGTGAACCAAAAAATAATTAAACTTTGCCTGGAACATCCTTTACCAACTCCGGAAGCCTGGGGAAGCATGGGGCGAAAGGATCATATCGGACGCTCCTTGTCCGAATCTTTGGCTGGAATACTTTATTTTTCAATTATTTCAGAAAAAGATGCTGCTGATTTGATAGGTGTTTCAGAAGCGACTTTCAAAAAATATTTAAAAAATGAAGAAGAAATGCCTTATTCAGCATGGTTCACGCTTCTTTCGCTTGTCAGGCTTGAAGACAAAGATTCTGAAGATGCAATTTTTGAAAAAATGCAACGATACAGTGATTTTTCAAACGCACTCAGGTTTTTCTTTCTTGGAAGAGATCAGAAGAACTTAGAAATGCCTTGCCCTTTTTGTAACAGAGGCTTGATTTATGCCTATGTCGAAGAGTGGGATGGCTACCATATCATATCAAAATGCAGCGAGGATGGGTGTTATGGCATGTCTGATAAGAGGGATTTGCCTTGCTGAATAGCTTTTGGGATAATTTTTTAAAAATTGAAAATATAAATATTGTAGAGGGTTTGAAAGGCGAGCAAGATATGGATAATTCAGTTCTTTTGACCATTAAATGTGGTCGCCGGGAATACCAAATCACTGAGAAGGATGTTTTTTTGGATAATGGTGCTTGCGTGATGCTTCTTTCGCAAAAAGGCCCTTTTAAGGATTGGCATTATGCTAGTGTTGTATTGCCTCAAAGAGAAATAAAAAGGATAAATAAATTTGAAAAAAAGCAAAAAGCACACAATAACGGGAAAAGTATTCAGATTTTTTCTTTAAAAAATAATTGAAAGAGGATTGTCATGCCTGATTTTGAAAGAATTGTGGATGAATTTAATTGTAGTTGGCGGATTCACCAGAAGAAAAAGCAAGGATAGAAGGTTTTATTGCGGGGAAATCATACGCAAGGAAGCAACTGGTCTATATGGTTCTCTTTCTTGTTTCTTTTTTTGGATTTTCTTATGCTTTGGTTAAAATTTTTTAATTTTTCCGGAGCTTTTTTTTCTGGTTTTTTTATCAGTTTGATAAAAAAATATTGCTTTTTATTGGTTAGCTTGACAATTCAGGATAACGGGGAGTGAGTAGATGCTGGAAAAAATTTCTGTTGATGTACCTGATGGAGCTTGCGGAAAATGGAGAGTAGAAACATTTGAAATTGATGAAAAAAAATCAAAATTTTCAAAAATCCGAAGCATAGCAACAGGTGGAAGAGAAAGCTATATCCCTTCTGGAACATACAAAAGACTGATGTGTGGAACAGAAGTCGTCATGTCTAATACGCCCATGGAAATCAGAACAAATTCAAGATTTATGTTTCTTGCAGAGGGTCATATTTTAATCAATGGCTTGGGCCTTGGCATGGTTCTCGTTGAAATTTTAAAAAAAGATTCCGTTAAATCAATTTCAATTATTGAAAAAAACGAAGAAGTTCTTTCCCTTGTTGCTCCAACATATCAGAAAGATAAGAGAATTAAATTCGTTAATACTGATGCCTTGGAATACAAAGCTGAAAAAGGAATTATTTTTGATTATGTTTGGCACGATATTTGGACTTATATTTGCTCTGATAATTTGCCAGAAATGCATAAGCTTCATCGAAAATATGGTCGCCGTGTAGGGTGGCAAGATTCATGGTGTCGTGCTGAGTGTTTATATAGAAAAAAGGGGGGATCATAATTGGTGTTTCGGGCGTGTTCCTGGTGAAGTTTGGCCTGTGGATGCAGAACCGGAAAATCCCGGAATGGAGTAGCCATGATAAAAGAACTGGAACTCATCAACTGGAAAAGCTTTGAAAAAGCAATACTCCATGTTGACCCACTTACAGTGTTGATTGGCAGCAATGCCAGCGGAAAATCAAATTGTCTGGATGCCCTTCTTTTTCTCAACCGGGTCAGTCAGGGGATCGCTATTTTCCCTGCCATTGCCGGGGATGTGAGTCTTTCCGCATTACGGGGAGGGATGGAATGGATCTGTCGGAAACCGGAAAAACAGTTTCAGCTTTCGGTCACGATGGGGAGTGACAACGAGAAACAGGATTACCGTTATGATCTGACGGTGCTTGTCAATGGGGCAAAAGCCGAAGTTCTTTCAGAAGAGCTTACCCTTTTGACTTACGGCCCACGCCGGGAACATCCCAGAGAAAAAATGTTGTTTCAGACGAAGCAGGAAGAATCCAGTTCACCCGGCATCCCCACTTATTTTTCTACGGGAATCCAGGGAAGGGGTAAGCGACATGATCTGAACCGTGCCAATATCATTCTTTCTCAGGTCGAAACCTTGAATGTGAAAAAGGAAATTCAGGAAGGCGCAAGGCAGGTACTTTCTCAGCTCCAGAGAATTTTCGTTTTTGATCCGATTCCCAGCCATATGTGCAACTACACCCCCCTGTCGGAAAAACTGCTGGCAGATGGTTCAAACATTGCCGGTGTATTGGCGGGGCTTGCAATGGATAGAAAAAAAATTGTCGAAGAAACTCTGACCTTCTATCTCAAGGATCTCCCGGAACGTGACATCAAACGCATCTGGACGGAACCCGTCGGCAAATTCAAAACCGATGTCATGCTCTACTGCGAGGAAGGATGGGAAAACCAGCCTAGTCATGAGGTAGATGCACGCGGCATGTCTGACGGAACACTGCGTTATCTTGCCATCGTCACCGCTATGTTGACCCGTCAACCCGGCAGCTTGTTGGTCATTGAAGAGGTGGACAACGGACTGCACCCTTCCCGCGCCCATGTGTTGATGGAGATGTTGTGTACTCTGGGTAAGCAACGGGGTATTGATGTGATCGTCACCACCCACAATCCAGCCCTGCTCGATGCAGCCGGGGCCAGAATGGTGCCCTTTATCACCGTTGTCCATCGTGAAGATGCTACGGGAATCAGCAAACTGACCTTGCTTGAAAACATTGATGCCTTGTCCAAGCTGATTGCAAACGGAATGCTGGGGAGACTCTCTGAATGGGGATGGCTTGAAGAAGCCTTGAAGCGGGAGGCCAAGCCATGAGGCGCGTTATCATTTTTGATACCAGTATCCTGTGCGTCTGGCTGGCGATACCCGGAACCTTTTATTCCTTAAAAAATTTCTTTAAAGAAAAAATAAATGTGTGTTGCCATCAAAGCGGCAGAGCATGGCATTCAGACCGATCAGGATACAGGATGGGTGCCGTATCCCCTCCCTGCGGATGTTCAGATGACAGCAAGAATGTCACCTTGATCGGGGCCATGTCAAAGTCTTGGTCGCCCATTTGCAGGCATGGCTTGATACGGGGTCAATTGAACTAAAAATTTAAATCCAAATGGATCGGTAGCCATGAGCAGGAGAGGCGGTAGGCATCGAAGAACGATAGATTTAAAATGTTCTCAATGTTTTAAAAAAAATATGTGGGATTGGAAAGCTTCAGGAAGACCCCCACATATGGTATGCTGGAAAAATATTAAGGTGGAAATATCGAAAAGAGGTGCCGCTATTTGCGTCTGTCAAAATTGCGGACACCGCTGGTACTCTTCAGCGATGAAAGCTTTGGGTGAAAGATATCAATGATTTCATTTTCTATTCCCAGGTACGTTCCTCAAATTATTGACCTCGCTTGAACAAATACCGCAAAAAATTTTATCACTTTCGTGATCCCCTGAAATAGAAAAAAGGATGTAGTTGCAGTGCGGATACCGTTTTCTTAGGCAATCTCCGCAAATCCAAAATTTACTTTTTCCGGAAAGCTCAGAAATAAAAAAATATATTTTTGGGGCTTTTATTTTCATTTTACTTTTCATAAATTTTCAATTTTTATTTTCAGCTTGTACACCACAAAACCGCTCGAATCGGAGCAGCGAATTATTGCTGTACCATCCTGAAAAAATTCCGGGATAACTGTATTCTCCCAAGTTGAAAGTTCTCTACAGGCATCCATAACCTCTTGCTCTGTTGCTTCAGTGTCTTGAGGATGGGCAGCACCGTTGAGAATTTCGATGATTAGCGTTTTTAAATTGTTTTTTTTCATGGGTTATTCCTTTCAATTATTTTCTTTTTTCAAAATAATAATCAATTTCCTCAATATCTTTTTCATTCAAATATGTTTTGTTTTTAATCTGTTCCCATTCCGATTGAGCAAGGCCCATGGATTCTATTAGGTCTTTGATGGAATAACCGTTACTGGCATGGGCAAATCCTAATAATTGCATTTCAGCCAATTCAAGCTCAGGAGCAGCTTGAGCTTTATGCTCAATCAATCCACGCACAATGCGAGCATCTGAATTGCCAATACCTCCAAGACGTTTGAACAAATCCCTTGCCTTTTCAATTAACTCATTTTCGGTCAACATTATTTTTGGTTTCCCAGTTTTGCCTGAAGTTTCAAGGTTTTTAAATGAAATTTTTGGTTTTTCAGCTTTGGTATCTTCAAAAAAAAGCAGCTTATCAAATTCAGGAGACATCCGATAAACTGAACAACTCTGCAAAGCTTCGTATGCTCTTCTCAGAGCTTCTACAGCAGGGCCTTGTAGGTTTTCTATGAACGCTTTTTCGGCCAGAATTCTGTATAAGGCCATCGGGTTAATCAAATCCTTTCGATCAGCGTATCCAAAAAAAGAAATAAGTTTTTTTTCAGCTTCTGAATATTCGTATTCCATTTTTTCTGCTCCCTTTTAATAAAATAAAACTTATAACCATTTTATCCTCGACATATAAAAAACTAAAAAATAAATGGGACTTGAAGCCTTTCTATTTCTTTCGATGGAATAACATGAGAAGAAAAATCAAGTTCTTGGATGGTGCAAAGGCCAACTTCCGATGTTGAAAAATGATAAATTAAATATGCCTTTTTAAGATTCTGAAAACCTATCTGGATTTTTCTGTTTTCTGTAATTAAAGCTATTTTTTCTGCGGTTTCCAAATCAAAAAAAACACCATCCGGAAAATCAGCAGAACAAAGATCAGAAATTTGTTGTTTGGCACCCACGAAGAACCGTAAAGACCCGTATTTATTTTTAAATATTTGAATCATTTTTCTGTCCTCTTGTTCTATATAAAAAATCATAAAAGAAGAAAAAATATCTTCCCTGCCAGCTTGTAAGCTATAAAGCAGTATCAGAAGCCCTTCACCGTTTTATTCCTTTTTCAAATATTTAATGTTTTTTCGGTTGAGAATTGGTAGGCATCGGTTTTTTCCGAAACAATACCGTTAAAATAATTATAAAATCCCAATGATTTTTTAGTCTTGGCACAAGTAATTTTTATGAAAAATGGTTTTTTAAATTTTTCCCTTAAAAATTCTGAAAAAGCTTGAAAGTCTGTTATGTTTTTCAAGAACCATGATTTTATATAAAAATAAAAATCTTCCTCTGCTTCTACTGATATTTCAAAGATTGATTGATCCCCGTACGCTTTATATGTATTTCTAATCTCATAGGGAGAATCGGACTTGCAAGGAACGAAATATTTATTTCCCCGGTCACAATAAACAACAGCCGCAGATTCAAAAGACCATCCCTTCAAATCTACCATGTCATCACCGAACCAAAGAACCGGGTTCCCGGAAAAGGGAGAACAAAGCAAGCCGTCTATAACAGGCAAGTCTTTATAAGCCAGGGTTCCGTCTTCTTGTCTCATTAAGCATGTTTCATTCATTGTTGTCTCCTATCATTGCCCCTCCGAAGAGGGGCCGTTTTTTAAAGCTCAAAAATACCGAGATTCGCATTGTAAAGATGAGATATCGTATCTGGTGGCATTGCTTCTGGAAATACTGTTCGGTCTTCAGGAAGCATCATGTCCAGCAGAAAGTTTCGGTAATTGATATTACTGCATTCAATCAGCTCATAATGTCCGCTAAGAAAATAAATCACATACTCGTTTCCTGGCTTCCATCCCAACGGCACCCTGATTTTTGAGGGACAGGGGCCGCTGAAAGGATTGCTTGAAAATGAAACGGGAAGCTCTAAACAGTCTGTGTTGCCGAGTAATCTTGAATTCACGATTTCCATTCTGTTGACTCCTTCTTGCTATTCCTTCTTTCTGGATTTGGTTAATTTGTCCGGTGTTCGCTTTGTTTTTACCTATACTATATCCTGCATGTTGTTTTGTCAATATAGTATTGTCAATCTTAGTTTTAAAAACACTTTTTTCTGAAACACTATTTCCAATACAATTTTTATTTTTTAAAAATAAAAAACCCCAAGGTTGCGAACCAAGGGGTTTTAATTTTTTTATTGGCGATTGTCGCCGCAGGTATTTTTTTTAAATTTTTATTTTTTCAACCAAGTCTTTAGGGGGCCGCTTCAATAATTTAAGCTGGCCCACTGATGTGATTCTATAAACGAGAAGAGTCTGGTCTGTTGTTATTACAGCCACGTATTCAAGATCGTCTATCTTCCAGAGCTGAGGTTCCCCCTCGACCCTTATTTTTTCCTTCTCCTTCAATCCTTTCTGCAATGCAGCTATTATTGCCCTGGTTCCTGGCAATTCCTCTGATATATCGTCTGCAATGCCCATGAAAATTGCCTCTGCAATGCGTTTTTCTTCTATTTGATGCCCCATTTTTTTTCCACCTCTTCAATCGTTATTGGCTCCCAATGCAAATCTAATTCTGCACCGCACTCAATCACTTCTACCAAGCTGATATATCCGATTTCTGCAAACTCGATGTCACTGTTTAAGATTGCAAGGCCAAAGGCTTGATACTGTTCTTCTTCCATGTCTTTTTCCGTAAGATAAAAATGCGAATTTTGAAAAAAATAATGGAGGTGAACAATGGCTTTTTTTCCTAACCCATCTTGCCCGTAGGTTTCGGGCATTGCCTGGAAGCGATGTGCATACTCTTCAATTTTTTTATTATAAAAATCTTTTTCTTCGCTTGGAGTCAGAGTAGAAATATATAAAAATTGAAAATCTGATGTTATTTTTTCAAAAATTTTGAGACTTTCTGAAAAAGACAGACTTTTTTCCCTTGCGGCTTTATTCATATTTATTTTTCTCTTTCTATTTCCGGGGCAAAGGGCCGTATGTCTTTGTGGCTTCGAGGACAACAACTTGACTTGCGGTTTTTCCACTTGCAAAAATAATCTCTTCTGGTCGGCACCATCCAGTTTTCACCGGGCTTTCCAGAGAACCATCGTCCATTTTATAAATCCCATTTTCAAAAAAAATCTGAGATTTTTCGTTTTTTTCCATGGTATTTCCTTTTTATTAAAGATTAGCTCCGACTCCGGGTGTCTTTTTTTGTGAAAATCATATATCTTTAACCTTATATTGTCAATATAATTTTCTGAAAGATACCACTGTGAAGAATACTCGGCCAATTTGTCTTGAATTGTTATAACAAAAGTTGTAATATAAATAACAATAACACCTATTGAAAAGGAAACTTAAAGTGAAAACACAGGTCAGAAAAATTGGGAACAGCTTGGGGAGCATTATTCCCGCTACTTTGATTCGGCAATTAAGACTCAAGGAAGGATCTGAAATTTTTGTCAGAGAAGAGGGGGGAAAAATTGTTTTTGAGCCTGTTCAAAACTCAAAAACCTTTTTGCCCTTCAGTGAAAAGGAAATTCTTAAAGGATTGAATGCACATACCGCACATGCGGATGCATTGGCAGATCTTTCAGAAAAAGAAATGGGTGAGTGATGTCCCTACGGTATATTCCACAAAGAAACGATATTGTTTGGCTTGATTTTGATCCAACCAAGGGGCGTGAAATTGGAAAATATAGACCTGCCTTGGTGTTATCCAGCAAAGAATACAACAAGCAAACGGGACTCATGATATGTTGTCCCATAAGCACGAGTATTCGTGGTGGCATTGCCGAGATCCCGGTGAACAATTTAGAAAAGCCTTCTGTTGTAGCTGCAAGCATTATTCAAACCTTGTCCTGGAAAGACAGGGATGCCAAAAAAATTGCAACAGCAGAAGATGGCGTTTTAAAAAAAACGTTGGCTTGCCTGATCCCACTTATAGGAGCAGATATTTTTTTTAAATAAAATTTTAAAATATCTCGCCCTCGTTTGCTGAAAATCCCGTGGCTGAAGCCAGGAACTTTACGGCGACTTTCGGTAAAAAAGGAGTTTCTGTGTCAGATAATACAGATAATATTGTAACCCGGAACGAAAATAAGAAAAAAAGAGGAAGGCCAAGAAAATATGCAGATGATGCAGCTCGATCCAAGGCTTGGAAAACAAAAAACAATGAATGTCGTCGTTTAGATTGTTTCATATCCCCATCTGTATCCTGGCGTATCAGGAAGCTTTCAAAGGCATGGAAAATACCCATTTCTGAAACGGTAGAGCGCCTTCTTCTTGAAGGCTGTGAGAGTTATGAAGATTTACTTTTTGATGAGGATGAAAATTACGTTCCGGAAACTAAAATATAAAAATCGGTTTTTTCAGGAATATTTTTTTGCGTTTTATCTCTGATTTAAAAACTCAAAAAATTGTTTTGCTTCCAACCTTCTCTTCATTTTTCCATCGATGACTCTCATAAGAGTCCACCAAAAGAATTCTGTTGTCCGACATGCGCCGGATATGAGGCGATACTATCACCGGGGAAAGCGTGAGATCGTCTGTATTCAGTTTTTTCCCATCGGTCTGTCCTTTGTCCTTCCTGTCTATAAATTCTCTGCCCACGGTTAAAGTGGTGTAGCTCCAGGCACGAACAGGAAGGGTTTTGCCTTTCCTCTTTTTCTTCTTTTCTGATTTCTTGCCCGGTTTTTCCTCTGAAGAAGGGGATTCAAAGGCAGGGCCGAGCTTTAAATGCTCAGTTGTGACACCATCCTTTTTCCCCGCACTTTCGATGTAGTAGCTTGCTGCAAAAACAAACTGCAATACCTTCAGGGCTTTTTGATTCTCTTCCTTTGTGAAAATCCGTCTTTCTGGGAACCCGTCTAAATATCCATACATTTCTGTATCCAGAAGTTTTCCGCTCTTTGCAAGATCGGCATTGATTTTAAACTGATCCGATTTAATAGAAAAAATAAAAATTCCATCGGGTTTAAAGAGACATACAAAAAAATACCGCAGCTCTCCTTTAGCGTCCTTGGCTTGGTACGCAAGAATACAGCCGATATTTTCAAAAAGTGTCGAGTTTGAAGCTATGCTGTCTGTTTCTATCAAAAAGGTATTCCCAGACCATGAGGACGGAGGATTTTCAGGAATGAATGTAAGGCGTACTGTTTCCAAAAATGAAGCAGTTTCTTTTTTTGCCACATACACTGTGCGGTTTGGTTGGCTTTGCCAGAATGTGTATCCAGCAGCAATATTTTCTAAGCCTGATCCCATTAGGGAAAGGTCGTATCCGCTTTTCAAAAGCACTTCCACCACCCTATTCATCATCAGGGAAGAGGAAAGCGGAGCCGGGAATACTTCTTGATTGTGTGTTTTAAAATTTTTGAAAAATCCTGAAATCGGCTTCCAGGTGAAATCTGATCCCATTTTTTTTCAACCTTCCTGATTTTCTCCAACAAACTGGTATTCCCCCCGCTCAACTTGTCGTATCTTGCCCAACTTTTTTAGTCTGAAAACGATGTTTCTTAAAACTTTGTCCTCCAATGGCAATTTTTCTTTCAATTCTTGGAATGAAACAGTTGTTTCTTTATTTTTTTTATAAAAATTAAAGACTAAATCCGTTTTTTTGAGCCGAGTCTGATTTGGAGATGTCTTTTTAGTGTTTTTTTCTTTTCCAGGGCTGATATTCGTGTTTGTTAAGGCTGTTCGTTGGTTTATTTCAAATATTTGTTTTTCTATTCGATCCAATCTTTCAATTAAATTGCTTAAATCTAAGGTGATTTCACCCTGTAAATATGTCTTTTTATCTGATTTTTTTTTTGCCATGGAATCCTCTTTTTTATTGTCCATTGCGTACTAGGCGTACATGGTAGTTGTTGTTTTTGTAGTGGAAACTGGCACCGCCGTTGTTGAAATTGAAAGTCCACGCATTATCGGTACGGTTGCGGAGGGGCAAGGAAGACCAGAACCAGTTTGATGGGGTGTTGGGAAAGGCATCGGCATGGAGAGTGGGCTTCCGGTACTCTCCTTTTCGTTCACAAAGACCACCAAATATCATTGGCCTCCATTCCATTCGTTTCCCGGAACTGCAATATATAAGAGTATTCAATTCTTCAAGGTTGGGAACACGCCAGTCCGACTTTTCTGCAAAATGCTGGGATTTCCCCGCTGCCATAGCAGCATCCCAGGTATATATTTTTGCAACCCCTGTGCAGACACTCCCGTTCCAGGTCTGGCCCAGGGAACAGCGCATCCATTGCAGCCCGGTCTTGGTGTCCGTTACCGTGCCATCGCCATTGTCCCGGTAAATACCCACAATCAAAGCGATATCCGAAGGCTTTTCAGCGGAAGAAGACCCTTTTGTCTTGTAATCTTTTTCCCACACAGGAATAAAAGATTCATCTATCCACCCGAAAGCAGGCAAGGACACAAATGAAAATACCACTAACCACAAAACAATATCTTTAAATTTAAGGAATAACATTTCGATACTCCTTTTGGGATACTTGCAAAATGATTTCACCTTCGCTGGTTTCCGAAGGAACTATCTCTAAATTTTTGAAAAGAGCTTTTCCTGGGTTTGTGAAGTGAAACTTTGATATGCCTGAAAAAGATTTTTCAGAAGAAAGCTGGTCTATATCTCGCCTTGTCCAAAGACTCGGATCTTTGTTTTCTTGGCTATGAGTATTAAATGCATGGCTGACGCTTAGGCCGCTCAAAATTTCAATGCTATTACTTTTCCCGAATACTTCTTGATACAGCGCACTATCTTTTATAAAAAAATCACCATCATATTCATCGTAACAAAAAATCAATGGTTCAAAGAAAATCTTCTCATCTGCTTTTGCTCGATCCCTGCAATCTTCAAAATAAAGAATAAAGGCATTTTTGATTCTTGAAAATATAAAATTTTTTAAAACATCTCTGGTATCCATAAAGATGAGCCTTTCATAAATATTTTTTTAAAAATAATGGACGTTCTTCGAAGTCTATTTCTTTCTGGTTAAAGCCTGGACGCTTTGCATACTCGAACTCAAACATCAAAACCTGAAGATCTTCAAAAGCTAAATTCACACTACCGTCCAAATCCATATAACCCAAAGCTATCCAACGATGGATCATTCCCGGATCTAAATTCAATTTGCCGCCCAAAACCTGAATAGTCTTTTCCGCTGTCAACCAACGCGCCTTTAATCTCCTTCGGGCTTTTTGGATTTCTTCTTTCAGAGCTTCCTTCTCCTTCCCGGAAAAAAAACGCTTCGGTCTATGTTGTTGCAAACCAATTAAAATTTTCTCCGATGAAAGGTGCTCATGCCGCTGGGGATTCACCAGCGACTGCCAAAGGACTTTTTCAATGTACGCAATCTGGCTTTCTTTGACCGACAAGATGCCCCCCTTAATGTAGTTCAGCTCTCCCAAAGCTCTTTTTTGTATAATATACTTCTTTTAAAAAAGAAGCAAAACATTAAAAATTTCTTTCCAATTAAAAAAACAAAATCCGATCAGGAAACAGTGTCAAAAATTACAGTATAGTATAATTATATAGGACTGTAAAAATCCGCATCCAAGAAAATGACTCACGACATGATACGGCAATATCTTTAATCAAAAAGAAGTGTTACAAAGACATTTAGTGTCAAGGTGTGTCAAAACAAGTGTCAAAATGGCCTATTTTTGTTTGGTTTTTTTTGCCGGATTTTGACACCTTTTTTGACACTTTTATTAAGGTTAAACTTTTGGTTTTATTTTAAAAATGGCTTTTATAAAATTTTCCATTTTGACTGTCAAAATGACTGTCAAAATCATGAAATATAATATACTGTACAAGTAGAGATAAAAATTATTTTTGTTTTATGTCTATAAAAGCAACTGATTTTCAATAGATTTTTCTGCCTTGTTTTTATGTTTGTTCTTTGAAAGTCTGTTTCCACGGGCACAATTTCCAGCTCTGTTTTTGTTCTTTTCGATAAAAACCCCATCTTTTTTTGACAAAAAACTGCCTTTTTTTGGGCTGTTTTATGCCGTTTTCTGGTTGTTTCTCGTATGAAAACCGCCTATTTTTTGGTTGTTTTATGTCATTTTTTTTAAAACTTTAGCATAAAATGACCTGTTTTTAGGCTGTTTAAGGGAGGTTTTGACGCTATCTTTTGCCTGTTTTTTGGCAAAACAGTGTTTATTAAATTTCGATTCTGCCATGAATTTGCCAGTTTTTTGCTGAATTTTTTAAAATAATATTTTGCTGAATACGTTTGCTTTTTTAACCAGTTTGCTATTTTTCCTTTAGAAAGGAGAAAAAATGGATCAGGTTCTTGGGGTGCTTCTTGTTTTTGTGATTCTTTGGGTGCTTATCAAGGCACTTGATGAAGTTTTTTCGGAAAGAAATAAAGGGAAGAAAGCTGAGGTTAAACTTGCAAAATTTCTCGAAAGGAATCTTGATTCTACTGAATATTATCTTTTCCAAGATGTTACCGTCCCTGCTTTTAAGGGAAGAACTACCCAGATAGACATTGTAATAATTTCGGTTTTCGGTATTTTTGTGATTGAAAACAAAGATTTTTCCGGTACAATTTTTGGTAAAAAAGAAGAACCTTATTGGATTCAGGTATTTAATAAGGAAAAATATTTTAAATTTAAAAATCCGATCCATCAAAATTTTGGGCATATTAAAGCTCTTCAAAATCTGCTTAATATCCCATTCGAAAACTTCTTTTCGATAGTTGTCTTTTCTGAATCAGCAAAATTTGGTGATTTTATCAGTGATGATGTGGTTTCTCCAGGCGAAAGTCTCTTTCTCGTAAGAGAAAAAAACAAAGTTATTTTTTCACTGAAAGAAGTAGTAACCTTTGTTTCTAAGCTTAAATCGGAACGCATGGAGCCTGGGCTTGAAACCAATAAAAAACACATTGAGACTATCAGGAATCGTCCTGAATGCCTTTTATGCGGATCTTCTATGGTTTCGAGAGTTGCAAATAGAGGCCCGAGAAAAGGAATGGAATTTTGGGGATGTTCAAGATTTCCTGATTGTAAAGGGGTTAAGAATCTAAAATAAAAGCCTTGCATTTTTTTAATAAGATTCTATATTATTTCTAATAAAGACTCACCCTTATTTTTAAAGGTGATAACAAAAAATTTTAAAAAGGATTTTTTAAAATGACGAATTTCGTATTGGCTATTAAATCAGTCTATATTGATATTTTTGATTATTTTGGATTTTGGCTGCTCGATGAAGCTGCTCACGCTATGGCTGTTTTGACATTCTTGGGTCTAATTGCTGTTTGTATCTATTTCGTGAAAGAAAAATTGCCTTGGTTCCAAGAATATCAAAAAGAGACGGCTGATGATGTGATGGAAAAACTAAGAAAAAAGGATGAATATGATATTGAATTTATAGATTGGACTACAGATAATAGAGGATATTTGACCTCTGGTGATGATTTTACAACAATCATAAAGAAGCGCAAAAATAAAGGTTAACAACAATAAAAAAATATAAAAAAGGCCACTCAAATTTGGGTGGCCTTTTTTGTTCAGGATTTAGCGAATTTGATTTATCGCTTGCTGTGTTTTAGGGTTTATATCTTTTTCCATTTCTTCTTTTTTATCCTCAATCATTACACTCTCCCTATTGGCTAAAAGCTCTTCAATTCTTTCCCAATCTTTATCAGTTAATCCAGAAAGAAGTTTTTCCCGTTCTTTGCTCAGTGGTTGATTTTTGCCGGAAGTACCTGGGGTTGCACTTGCAGGGCCAGCAGCAGGGCCAGCACCGGGAGCCGCAGTCATGGGCGCAGCCGTTCTTGTCTCAGGAGCCAGGGCATTCCGATCAGCATGGGCAGCTCCGGGAGTACCGGAAGCACCGGGAGCCGCAGCCATGGCCGCTCTTGCTTCAGG
>NZ_JCANVJ010000038.1:0-20366 GCF_059569355.1 Desulfobotulus sapovorans DSM 2055
ACCTTTTCGTTTGAAATTGATTCCGCTTCCGATGTCTTTGATGATTTCCGCTTCGGGGTATTTTTTCTGCATGAACTCGACCTGTCTTTGCAGATCATCTTTTTGTTTCGGGCTGGAGACCCGGCAGTAACAGATGGTTTCATGCTTTTCTCCTTCCCCGACAAAACCCCTGACATCGTAACGCCTCTGGCCTGATTCTGACTTGATGAACCGGATCTTGCCGCTGTCTGCCCATTTTCTCAAGGTGTTGGGATGAACTCCCAGCATCTTTGCAGCAATCCGGCTTGGGAAAAATTCCATTGCGCCTCTCTGTTTGTGTTTATAAATAAAACTAAACAAAGATTAGTATTCTAGGTACTATGTGTCAACCTTTCAACATTACCGGATTCAACAGGTTCCGGTATCCAATACATTCCGGATGACACGGTTGAGCACATCCCGGCTGTAGGGCTTGGAAACCACGGCACGGACATTGGCACGGGGTTCAAAGGTTTCCGCCATCCCGCCACCGGTAACAAGAACCACGGGAAGATCCGGACTCATGCTTTCCAGACGGGCCGCCAGGGTAAGACCGTCCGTTCCCGGCATATCATAGTCCGTCAGAACGAGATCAAAACTTTTTTCAGCAGACTCCATACGGAAAAGCGCCTCATCCGCCGTTGCCGCCACAATCACCCGGTAACCGAGACGCCTCAGTATCCGGGGTACCGTCTCCCGCTGATCCGGATCATCCTCCACAAAGAGAAGCCGTTCACAACCCTGCCCCGCCCCCTCGTCACAGATCCCCCGGACATGGGTTCCCCGACCCTCAAGGGGGAGATACACCTCAAAGGCCGTATGCTCCATTGGCAGACTGCTCACCTGTACCGCACCACCGTGGGCCTTGACAATTCCATGAACCATGGACAGCCCCAGACCGCTCCCGCCCCCCTTTTCCCTTGTGGTGAAAAAAGGATCGAAAATCTTATCCAGCACTCCGGCTTCAATGCCCGGCCCATTATCCAGAACCGTCAACAGGGCAAAATCTCCGGGACAGACTCCCAGAGCAAGGGCGTCTGCCTCATTCAGGTGCAGTACCTCCAGGCGAACCTTCAGAATACCGGCCTGATTCCCCATGGCCTGAAGGGCATTGGTACAGAGATTCATCAGCACCTGATGCATCTGGGTGGGATCGGCCATGCAGGTCAGGTTTTCTGCACCGGAAAAATCTGTTACAAGGCGAATATGGCCCGGAACAGAAGCCCGCAGCAGATCCAGACCTTCCTGCAACACGACCCCCAGATTCACGCACTGAAATTCTTCCTTACCCGGACGACTGAAAGCAAGAATCTTCTTGATCATATGGCTGGCCCGTTCTCCGGCCCGCAAGACCCGCTCCAGATCCTTTCTGCCCTGGCTGTCCTCGGGAAAATCCTCCATGGCCAGCTCCGCAGAATTGATCATCGATGTCAGGATATTATTGAAATCATGGGCTATACCGCCTGAAAGCCTGCCAAGAGCCTCCATTTTCTGACTTTGCAGCAGCTGACGTTCCAGACTGACCCTGCGGGTAATGTCTTCGGCACAGGTGAGCACTCCGTTCACCAGACCATCGGCACCCACAAGGGGAACCTTGTTGATTTCCAGCCAGACCCCCCGGCTCCGGCCATCGTGTATCCGGCACTTGAAACGGGATACGGCTTCCCGCTGCTGAAGCGCCTGCTCCGCTCTCTCCGTAAGCAGGGCAGCATCGTCCCTGTCGGGAAGCAGTTCAAACAGGGTCTTTCCGATAACCCTTGGGCCGTTTTCCAGTCCGAAAAAAACCGCAGAGCTGCGGTTCATCCCCATGATACGCAGCTCCCGATCCTGCCAGAACACCAGCTGGGGAATATTGTCCAGTACCAGCCAGAGCCGCTGGCGGGATTCCATGAGGGCCATTTCCGCCTGCCTCCGTTTGGTGATGTCCTCACCAATCCCCTCCACATGCACCATGCGCCCATCCCCATCGTATACGGCCCTGGCATTGAGGGAGGCCCAGCGTTTTTTTCCGTCTTTTGTATAAAAGGCAGCCTCAAATCCGGAAACATCCCGTCCGGATAAGAGGATTTCCCAGAAGACTTTCCGGTTTTCCGGATCCACATAGTGAAATTCCAGCAGACCTCCGGTCTTCTCCATGGCCTCCACCTCATCCCCATACCCAAGGATCTGGGCAAAGGCCCGGTTCATGTGGGTGAGGCACCCTTCGGGGCTGGCAATAAAGATTCCCTTGGAGGCATTTTCAAAGATACTCCGGTAACGTTCCTCTGCCATACGGAGATTTTCCTCTGCGGTTTTCATGGCATGGACGTCGTTGATCACCCCAACCAGCCCCAGAACCTCCCCCCGTGCATTGAGATAGGTGGCCTTGGTAAGAATCACATGGCGATAAACACCGGAAACATCATGGATGCGGTTTTCATATACCCTGACCCCAGGCTCCTGGAAAAGGGCCTCATCCACCTCATCTGAAAGACGGATGGGATGACGGCCCTGCAAGACCGCATCCCCCTTATCCACAAGATTCCGTACCTGCACACCGAACCAGGTTTCAAAACTGTTGTTGCAGCCAAGAAAACGACCGGATCTGTCCTTGAAATAAATGGGAATGGGAATGGTGTTCATGAGAATCCGCAGGAAAGAAAGCTGATCCTTGATTTTCTCCTCCACCACCTTTCTCCGGCTGATATTGAACACCAGCAGCAGGAGCACACAGGAAAGCAACACCATGCTGCCCACAAGGGTCCAGAAAACCTCCCGGTTCAACTCGTAGAAATGACGGGGTTCGTTAATGAAAAGACTGCCAGCAGGCAGTTTTTTCATGTCCAGATTCCAGCGTTTCAGGGCTGCATAATCAAAAAGAAGAACAAAGGGATCCTCCGTAACAACGGGAATACGGGCAGGATCTTCACCTTTCAGGATAGCGGCCACCATCTCCCCTGCCATCTTTCCATGATGGTAGCCACTGGTCAGCTCCCCTCCCACCGCACCGGAACCCATGAGAAACTCCCAGAAGGTGAATACGGGGACACTGGCCTCGGCACAGATACGCTCCAGAATATCTGCGGCACTGTAGAAACTCCCCTTCAGATACTGGTAGTGGGGGACATAAAAAATAAAGGTATCTCTGGGCAAACGGCTGACCGCATGGAGGATGGTTTCCATATCCAGATCCGACCAGTATTCAATGTCCAGCCGCCCTTCAAACTGAGGTGCCACCTGACGGATCACGGACATGGTGGCACCTCCGGTAAAGGACTCATCCCCCACCACCACCATGCGCCGCACCGAAGGGACAAGACGCAGAGCCAGTTCCATGTTTTCCGCAGTCCGGAAGCTCTCGGCCACCCCCGTTATCCCTTTTATTCCGGCAATGCGGGAAGGCTTATAATCGTTGACCCCGCAGAACACCACCGGCACACCCGGAAAAAGGGCCTCTCCGTATTCGAGGATGAAATCAAAGGCATAATCATCGGAAACCACCACCGCATCAATGACAAGATCCGAATATTTATACCGGTAAAGATCCAGAAGACGGGCGCGCAGCCCTTCTTCCGCATATCGCTTGGTATCCATGTATTCCACATGGAGATCCACGGCAAAGGGTGTCTCTCCCAGAGCATCCCGCAGTCCCTCAAGAAGGCTGTCCGACCAGAGGTAACCGTCTTCATAGGAATTGAGGTGTACCACCCGCTTTTTCAGATCTTCCGCCTCTGCGGAAAGCATCAGCAAGACACAGGATACAGCCAGCAGCACCGTTCTTTTCATCCAGCCCCGAATCATAGGCCGACCTCTTCCGTTTTTATATTAAAAAAAACAGCTCCCCAGATCCTGCCTGTTCCATACCGTTCCCGCTCTTTTTTTCAGACCTTAGCAGATTTTCACAAAATCCGCCCATGGAGAATAACGTCCTTTTCCGGTACTCCGATTTTCCGGACTTTTTTCCGACATCCCATACCTGCCCCCATTATGTTCGACAATGCAAAACGAAAACTCTTCTCACGGAATCGCATTCCTCTTTTTCAGACCCGGTAAAACAGATGTTTTTCAGAAAAAGCAGGTGGCAAAAACACAAACATCTGAAAAAAGAACCTTTTTATGAAGTGGCACAGATCTCGCTAAAGCCACCTGCGGATACCACTCCGGGTGAAGCGTCGCCCGAAAGAAAAACGATGTTCCGGTGTTCAGGACTCCCCCCCCTTCCCCGTCCTGAACGCCCCCGGAGTGCATCCTTTACCCTTTGCTCTCAGGGATCCCCGAATCCCCTGAACCGTCTTTCATCAAGGAGGCCTGTGATGTCCATCGGAATGCTCGCTCTGCTCGCTTTTATCCCCATCGCCATCGTACTGGTTCTTATGGTTGGCATGCGCTGGCCCGCCACCAAGGCCATGCCCCTGGCCTGGGCCGTCTGTGCCCTTCTCGCCATGAGCGTCTGGAAAATGGATGTCGGCTTTATCACTGCCGCCACCCTCTCAGGCTTCGGCAGCGCCATCAACGTGCTTATCATTGTCTTCGGTGCCATCATCATTCTCTATACCATGCAGGCCAGCGGGGCCATGGAAACCATCAGCCATGGTTTCATGGGTATCTCCCGGGATCGGCGTATCCAGACCATCATCATTGCCTTCATGTTCGGTGCCTTCATTGAAGGAGCGGCGGGCTTCGGCACCCCGGCAGCCATTGCAGCTCCCCTGCTTCTCGGCCTTGGATTTCCCGCACTCGCCGCCGTCTGCGTCTGTCTTGTCTCCAACTCCGTTCCCGTCACCTTCGGTGCTGTGGGTACGCCCGTATGGTTCGGGTTCAAAAACCTCAAAACCCCCGTAGATGCCGCCATCGCCGCAGGGGAGAACATCGGCTTCACCACCTTCGACGGCTTTCTGATGCACGTAGGGCAGTGGGCCGCTATCATGCACGCCATCATCGCCTTGGGACTGATCCTTTTCCTGGTCTGCTTCCTCACCCGCTTTTTCGGTAAAAACAAATCCTGGAGTGAAGGTCTTGGTGCATGGAAATTCGCCCTCTTTGCCTCCTTTGCCTTCAGCGTACCCTACCTGCTCACCGCCTTTCTTGTGGGCGTGGAATTTCCCTCCCTCATCGGTGGTCTTATCGGTCTTGGGATTGTGGTGACGGCCGCCAAAAAAGGGCTTTTCATGCCTGAAACCGTGTGGGAATTCGGAGAACGCAGTACCTGGGAAAAGGAATGGATGGGCGAGATTGAAGTCGGATCCACCAATCTTAAAGCCCATATGAGCCAGTTCATGGCCTGGCTGCCCTATGTGCTCATCGCAGGTATTCTGGTTCTCACCCGCATCGGCACCCTGCCCTTCAAGGCCATGGTCAGCAGCTGGAAGATCAGTTTTGTCCACATCCTCGGCTATGAAACCGTGAACTTCTCCATGACGCCCCTCTACCTGCCCGGTGTCGTTCCCTTCATGCTGGTGGCCCTCATCACCATCTTCCTGCACAGAATTCCTGCGGAAAAAGCGGCCAAAGCCTGGAAAGACAGCTTTATCCGCATGAAAAACCCCACCATCGCCATGCTTTTCGCCGTAGCCCTTGTAGAAATCATGAAGCAGTCCGCGACCAATCCCCTGGGCTACCACTCCATGCCCCTTTCCATGGCCACGGCCGTTGCCGCTGTTGCCGGTCAGAGCTGGCCCCTTTTCGCCTCCTACGTGGGAGCCTTAGGCTCCTTCATCACCGGCTCCAACACCGTCTCTGACCTGCTTTTCGCAGACTTCCAGTATGGTCTGGCCACCACCATCGGCGCCAGCCGTGAAATCGTCACCGCCCTTCAGGGTGTGGGCGGCGCCATGGGCAACATGATCTGCGTGCACAACGTCGTGGCCGCTTCCGCCACCGTCGGTCTTGTGGGTATGGAAGGGGAAATCATCCGCCGTACCATGATTCCCATGGCCCTTTATGGTCTCATTGTTGGTATCATGGGACTTCTGTTCTGCTACGTACTTTTCCCCGCAACCTTCTGATCTTTATAAAAACGGGTGCTCCCTTAAAAGGGAGCACCCCAACCCAAACCGCAATGCGGGCTTATGGAACCGAAGCCCGAGGTTCAGAACCTTCTGGAACCTCACTCCTCGAATCCATAAGCCCGATGGAGAGTGATCCCCATGAAAAAAAATTCCCTTGTCAGTGCCTTCAAAGACCTTCTGGGCGCGGAAAATGTCATGGAAAGCGAAACCGACCGCATGAACTACGCCTATGACGCTGCGGTTCTGGCTCCGGTGCTGCCCGGCCTTGTGGTGAGGCCGAGAAAAACCGAGGATATCGGCGCCATTTTAAAGCTCTGCAACGAAAACGGCATTCCCGTCACCGTCAGGGGAGCAGGCACCAACTTAAGCGGCGGCACCATTCCCTCCATGGGAGGGCTTGTGATGCTCACCAACGGTCTCCAGCGCATCATCGAAATCAATGAAGCGGATATGTACGCCATTGTGGAGCCCGGTGTCATCACCGCCCAGCTGGCTGCGGAAGTGGGGAAAAAAGGGCTTTTCTATCCTCCCGATCCGGGCAGCCAGGCCGTCTCCACCATTGCGGGCAACGTGGCGGAAAACGCGGGCGGTCTCAGGGGACTCAAATACGGGGTCACCAAGGATTATGTCATGGGCATGGAATTTTATGATGCCACAGGCAGCCATGTGCGCACGGGCTCCAAAACGGTGAAATGCGTCACAGGCTTCAACCTCGCAGGGCTGATGACGGCCAGCGAAGGATGCTTCGGAGTCTATAGCCAGATCACCCTCAGGCTGGTACCGCCGCCAAAGGCGTCCAGATCCATGATGGCCATCTACGATTCCGTGGATCAGGCCGCTGAAACCGTGGCCGCCATCATCGCCGCCAAGATCATTCCCTGCACCCTGGAATTCATGGACAACTTCACCATCCGCACGGTAGAAGACTTTGCCAAGGCAGGGCTTCCCACGGAAGCCAAGGCCCTTCTGCTCATCGAAGTGGACGGACATCCGGCCCAGGTGGAAGACGAAGCCGCAGAGGTGGAAACCATCTGCAAGGCCAACGGCGCCACCCGCATCCAGGTGGCCCAGACGGCGGAAGAACGCAACAAGGTCTGGGAAGCCCGCAGGGCCGCCCTTTCCTCCCTTGCCAAACTCCGGCCCACCACGGTACTGGAAGATGCCACCGTTCCCAGAAGCCGCATCCCCGACATGGTGCGCGGCCTGGATGCCATTGCAGCTAAACACAAACTCACCATCGGCACCTTCGGCCATGCGGGCGACGGCAACCTGCACCCCACCATCCTCTGCGACAAACGCAACCGCGAAGAATGGCACAGGGTGGAAAAGGGCATTGAAGAAATCTTCGAGCTGGCCCTTGGCATGGGCGGAACCCTTTCCGGAGAACACGGCATCGGCCTTGCCAAGGCCGGATTCATGGAAAAGGAAGTAGGAAGGGGTTCCATCGAATTTTCCAGAAAAATCAAACGTGCCGTGGATCCGAAAAACATCCTCAATCCCGGCAAGATCATCGGAGGCTGACACCATGGGGGATCTGAAACGCTTACATACCCTGCTCAAGGAAATTGACGACATGCTGGCCGGGTGCATGCGCTGCGGCATGTGCCAGTCCGTATGCCCGGTCTTTGCCCAGACCCTGAACGAGGGGGATGTGGCCAGGGGCAAGATCGCCCTTCTCGACGGCCTCAGCCACCAGCTCATCCACGATGCCGAAGGCGTCAAATGCAAACTTGAAAAATGCCTGCTCTGCGGCTCCTGCTCCGCCAACTGCCCCAGCGGGGTCAAGGCCACGGACATCTTCCTGAAAGCCCGTGCAGCCCTTACGGAATATTCCGGCCTTTCTCCCGTGAAAAAGGCCATTTTCCGGGGCACCCTCACCCACCCGGAGCTGTTCAACCGCCTTGTGGACATGGGCTCGAAATTCCAGGGGATCATGACCAAAAAGGCCAATGCCTACCATGGCACCTCCTGCGCGCCCATGCTCTCCGCCATTCTGGGAAACCGTCACATCGTTCCCCTTGCGGCAAAACCCTTCCGCAAAGACCATCCCTTCCTCGACACCCCAGCGGGAAGCTCCGGACTGCGGGTGGCCTTTTATCCGGGCTGCCTTGTGGACAAAATGTACACCGGCATCGGCGAGGCCGTGCTCAAAGCCTTAAAGCATCACGGTGTCGGCGTGTTTCTCCCGGAAAATCAGGCCTGCTGCGGTATGCCGGCCCTTGCTTCCGGAGACACGCAATCCTTTGAAAAGCTTCTTCGTCACAACCTCGACTGTTTTTCCGGTAAAAGCTTTGACGTGCTGGTCACCCCCTGCGCCACCTGCACCGCCACCCTGAAAAAGGTCTGGCCCATGATGGCGGAAAATCTCGGTATGAAGGAAAAACGGGACATTGAAGCCTTCAGTGCCAGAGTGATGGACATCAACCAGTTTCTTGTGGACAAGGTGGGCGTTCGCGCCAAAGAAGCCACGGGCAAGGAAGCCGTCACCTTCCATGATCCCTGCCACCTTGGAAAATCCTTAGGCGTTTTCTCCCAGCCCCGCGCCCTGATCCAGGCCAGCGGAAAATACAGCATCAAAGAAATGAAGGATGCCAACACCTGCTGCGGCTCCGGTGGGAGTTTCAACCTCCAGCACTATGAGACCTCCACCCAGATCGGCCTGAAAAAGCGCGACAACATTGTGGCGACCCAGGCGGCCATCGTGGCCACGGGCTGCCCTGCCTGCATGATGCAGCTTACGGACATGCTTTCCCGCAAGGGGGATGCCGTGCGGGTGAAACACAGCATCGAACTTTACGCCGAAGGGCTTTAGGATATTTCGGGGATTGAATGTCCCATCAATCTGAACCCTCACCCCGGCCCTCTCCCAGAGGGAGAGGGTGCCATCAGGTGGTTCCATTTCAGGAAATCACCTTGAGGAGACACCATGGAAAACACTCCCTTGATGCAACAGTTTAAGGAAAAGGCGGAGCTGGTGCAGGCCGTGGTCAGCACCGTGGAAAGCCTTGAGGCTGTTGCGACCTATACCGTGAATCTCACCGCCGACCAGGGCGGAAAGACCATCGCCCTTGCGGGTTTTGACGAAGCATCCCTTGCCATTCTTCTTCCGGATTTAAAGGAAAAGGCCAAAGCGAGGGACATCACCGTTCTGGAGCCGCCTTTCAGGCCGCATCTCACGGGTATCCACACAGGGCTGACCCCTGCCCTCTGGGGCATCGCCCAGACGGGAACGCTGGTGCTGCGCTCTGCCGATGAGAACCTGCGCATCGCCACCATGCTGGCGGAAACCCATGTCTGTGTTTTCAACCCCGCCACCCTCTTCCCCACAACGGATGAGCTTGCCCCCCATCTGGACGCGGCTCTCAAGGAAAAGGGGGCCGCCTACATGGCCTTCATCACCGGCCCCAGCCGTACCGCAGACATTGAACGGGTGTTGAGCATTGGCGTCCACGGGCCTGAATTCCTGCACATCCTTTGCAAGGAGGAAAAAGCCAATGATTAAAACCCCCCAGAACATGAAGGACTACACGGATCAGATCCGTGCCACCTTAAAGGAAAAATTTCTCCAGACCACCCTCAACAACTTTGCCGTCAGCTACAAGGCTTCCAGAGCCAAGGCCTTCAGCGGCATGGATCTTGAGGGGCTGCGGGAGGAAATCGCCTGCGCCAAAGGTGCGGCCCTGCCACGGCTTGAGGAACTGCTGGAAGAATTCACCCGTCATGCGGAAGCCGACGGGGTGAAGGTGCATTTTGCGAAAACCGCTCAGGAGGCCAATGCCATCATTGCGGCCATCGCAAAGGAAAACAATGTAAAAACCATCGTGAAATCCAAATCCATGACCGCTGAGGAAACCTTTCTCAACGATCATCTGGAAAAACAGGGCCTCACGGTCACGGAAACAGACCTTGGGGAATGGATCATCCAGCTCCGCCACGAAGGCCCTTCCCACATGGTCATGCCCGCCATCCATCTGTCCCGCTATCAGGTGGGCGATCTTTTCACCGGCGTATCCGGAGAAAAACAGGACCCGGAGAACATTGACAAGCTCGTGAAGGTGGCGAGAAAACAGCTCCGTCCCCGCTTCATCGAGGCGGACATGGGCATCTCCGGAGCCAACTTCGCCATGGCCGACTCCGGAGCCATCGGCATTGTCACCAACGAGGGCAACGCCCGGCTCACCACCACCCTGCCCCGGGTGCATGTCACCCTTGCCGGTGTGGACAAGCTTATCCCGGATCTCAAAACCGCCCTCACGGCCTTAAAGGCCCTCACCCGGAACGCCACGGGTCAGGGCCTCACCTCCTATGTGACCTGGATCAAGGGCCAGCCGCCCTGCGGCGCATCGGACAAAGAGGTCAAAACCCGGCACATCGTCTTTCTCGACAATGGCCGTCTGGCCCTTGCCAAAGACCCTGTGTTTTCCGAAGTACTGCGCTGCATCCGCTGCGGTGCCTGCGCCAATGTCTGCCCCATCTACCGCATCCTCGGCGGTCACACCTACGGCCATGTGTACATTGGCGCCATCGGTCTCATCCTCACCTTCTTCTACCATGGGAGAGACAATGCCCGCGCCATCGTGAAAAACTGCCTCAACTGCCAGAGCTGCAAGGTGGTCTGCCCCGCCAAGATCGATCTCCCCTACCTCATTAAAAAGGTGTACCGGGAAGTCATGGACGAAGACGGCAAGCGGCCTCTAAGAAACCGCCTGCTCGCCCGGGTTATGGGCAATCGCAAACTCTTCCACACCCTGCTCAAGAACGCATGGATGGCCCAGGCTCCCATTGCCGACGGCCCGAAAATCCGGCATCTGCCCACCATTTTTGGCCGCAAGCACGATTTCCGCACCATCCCCGTTCTGGCCAAACATCCTCTGCGGGATCAGTGGAGCACCTTCAAGCCCGTGGTCAAAAACCCGAAACTCAAAGTGGCCCTTTTTGCAGGCTGTGCCCAGGATTTCATCTATCCCCAGCAGGCAAAAGATGCCGTCACCCTTCTTGCCAGCTATGGCGTGGATGTGGACCTTCCCATGGAGCAGACCTGCTGCGGCCTGCCCCTTCTCATGATGGCGGAAAACGAAACCGCCAAGGAAGTGGCCGAACAGAACCTGAAAGCCCTGGACACGGAAAAGTACGATTATATCCTCACCCTCTGCGCCTCCTGCGGCTCCCACATCAAGGAGAATTATCCCAAGCTGTTGCAGAAGGAAAACGAGGTGCCTGAAAGGGTGAGAAAACTCGAAGAAAAGATCATTGATTTCTCCTCCTTCATGGTCAAGGTGCTGAAGGTGACGGCGGAGGATTTCCGTGTGAGCGGCAAGAAGGTGGCCTACCACGCACCCTGCCATCTCTGCCGGGGGCTCGATGTGGTGGAAGAACCAAGGGATCTGATGCGGATTGCAGGCCTTGACTATATCCCGGCTGCGGATGAAGATGTGTGCTGCGGCTTCTCCGGTTCCTATTCCGTTGATTTCCCGGAAGTGTCCGAGCAGCTTCTCCGCCGCAAGGTGGCCAACCTTGAGGCCACGGGGGCGGACATTGTGGTAACGGACTGCCCCGGCTGCGTCATGCAGATTTCCGGCGGCATGGACAAACACGCCTCCCGGATGCGGGTCTGCCATATGGCGGAGATTTTAAGGGAGATGCGGAAGAAGGAATAAGGTTTTAAGAGAGAATCAGCTTGTTTATGGTTTTACCGCCCCTCTCCCTTTGGATTCATCCTTACCCCTAAGTGTAGTGGAGAGTGGGTATAATTCCCCTGTAGGGGCAGGCCCCTGTGCCTGCCCCTACCCCTTCACGTACAAAATCAACCCCTGCTTTTCTCCCCTCTCCCACTGGGAGAGGGGCCGGGGGTGGGGGAAAAAAATTCCGGGACACCTCAGAATCATGCCTCCATGCACCCGCATGGGGGCAATAAAAACAGGCCCAAAATGAGAATCACATACAATCCAGGGGACTGATCAGTCCCTGGATATCCCTTGACATCACATGGGTATAAATTTCCGTGGTCTTCACATCGGCATGGCCCATAAGCTCCTGAAGCACACGGATATTCACCCCTTTTTCCAGCATGTGGGTGGCAAAACTGTGGCGCAGGGTATGACAGCCCACCTTCTTAAAAATCCCCGCTTCCAGAGCGGCCCGCTTCACGGCCTTCTGCAAACCTGATTCCAGCACATGGTGTCGCATCTGCCTGCCGGATCGGGGGTCGGTGCTGATCTGTCTTGCAGGAAACACCCACTGCCAGGCGGTTTCCCTGGCGGCCTTTGGATATTTACGGGACAGTGCTTCCTCCACATAGACCTCACCAAACCCCGCTTCCAGATCCCTGCCATGCAACACCTTCACACGCTCCACATGGGCATGAAGCTCCCCCCCGAGACTGCGGGGCAGAACCGTTGTTCTGTCCTTTCCCCCCTTCCCGCCACGAACAAAAATCAGCCCCTGCTCAAAATCCACATCTTTGATCCTCAGGCGGATGCATTCCATAAGGCGCAGGCCACTGCCATACAATAGCTTTGCCATGAGTCCGTGGGTACCCGGAATGACGGCAAGGAAACGCTGCACCTCAGACTGGGTCATGACCGTGGGAGGACTTGTTTTCCGTTTGCTCCGCACAGGGGCGATTTCGCCTTCTATGGGAATGTCCATAACCTGTTTATACAAAAATACCAGGGCGTTCAGGGCCTGTTTCTGTGTGGATGCCGAAACCTTGTCATGCACCGTGAGATGGGATAAGAAACTTTCCACATGGCTTGCGGAAAGGACCTTGGGGTGGGTTTTTCCGCCAAAGTGGCGAATGTAGCGCAAAATCCAGTGGCAGTAGGTCTTTTCCGTACTATAAGCATAGTGATGGTAGCGAAGAACCGAACGAACCTGATCCATAAGCCTCAGATTCGGATCGGGTCTGAATTTCGTCCCTTTTTCCATGTTTTGACCTCTGATATCAGGATAAATGGAAAATCAGATTTTTTTCTTGATGGATGGGTAAAGACGGGATACAGTTTTCCATGTTTTGCCCTTTAATACCAGAATAAACGGAAAATTGTCCAGATATAGGGACGGATAACATGGAAAATTTCCACTTATTGCACTGTTAGATTTTCAAAGGAGCACGAGCGATGCCTATAACCGTTCCTGATTCTTCATGGTATAGGGCGAAAAGCGCAGAAGCGGGCGTCCCCTGTTCGTGTCCGTATGCAAATGTACACAAATGCCATCGATATTATGCAAGCATATATATGCTTGGTGAAGTTAAAATGATCACTTCTATAAGTAATGCTAAAAAGATAGAGTTGAATCAATTTTGGGAGCAGTCAGGCTTGGCACCAGTCATCGCAGAGGAAGACACTGAAGTTAGTGGTTCAGAAGGGAGGTCGAGTTCATTCTCGAATTTCTGTCCGGAAGTTACTAATACATATTTCCGGTATTACGCCAGCTACCTGTCAAGATATGTGGACGAAATTGATAAAGACTGCGGTCAAAGAATTGCCGAAAGAGAAAATATTAAAAATGATTGGCGACATGAGTGGCAGTTTCTAACGGCGTGCCATTTTTTGGAATGTACTGTTTACAATCAAGTCGATGATTTCAACTCAAAAGGGATTGGAAAGTTTGACCGGCTGGCGCATTCAAATGTTGTGGTTTTGATTGGTCGCATGGAAAATTGTTTAGAAAACAATGATCCTTCGGGTGTTCTACATGCCGCATCCAATATACTTGAAACAATGGCCAAGGATGTTCTCGGGGATGACAATTTAGCTAATCAAACATTGGGAAGCTTTATTGAGAAATATAAAAAAGAATCATCCCTTCCAGAGGAAATAAAAAATGTCGTCGGCAACATATATAACCTACGCAATAAAATGCCTTTATCTGGCCATGGCAGTACAACCGAGCCCAATATCACCATGAAAGACGCAATTGTAGTTGCCGCTGCAACAAAGTTTGTTGTGGAAATTGAGTACCGAACCAAGAAAATCTAACAAAACGCTGCTGTCGGACAAATTTTCCGCTGCGCTCCAAATTTGCCGCAGAGCGCGGCGTTATAAGTCAAAGGTAATTCCACATGATAGTTGATGTTCCAAGTGAAAATGATTTTCAAATTGCAGCTGAAAATTTGATTAATAGCGCATGGAATAGTTTAACGAAGTTGCTTGAATATCACGTGGTTTTAGAGGATATAGAAACCAAGCAATTGGAAAAAGAAAGGTACTGGCTTTACGCTAAGCCTGAATTGACAGCTGCCACAGCTATGGTACAGCATGCTGTGGAGTTTTATTTAAAAGCCAAGATTTTATCTATATCTCCGTATTTATTAATTTCTTCTGAACCTCGAATGCTACCTAAAAGAAGCGATTCAGAAAATATCAGTTTTACTGAGTTCAGGACCTTAGATGCTCAAGATTTATTGAAAGTGCATAATACCTTCTCGTCCGAAAGACTTGGTGATGAATTTCGGCAGTGGTTTAACGATATGAGGTTAATGAGAAACAAAATCATGCATACCGTTGATAAGAAACTATCTATTGAACCAACTGATCTATCTATTTCAATACTGCAAGGGCATGAGTATCTTGTAGGTAAAAACTGCTGGATTAGCTCTCGAACTAGTTTTTTGAATCGTTCACCTGAGCATGGTGTAAAAATAGGTTCTGCTGAAGAGCATGATGCATATATACATTTGGAAATTCATCGTGAAATATCATTAGTAATTGATAAATTGTCGCCATCAAATGCAAAGCGATTTTTTAAATATGACAAAAAATCTCTCTCTGAAACGTGTACTAACTGCTATAAAAAATTTTTGCATTGTGAATTCTTCGATTCTAAATGGACCGACCCTTTTATTAAAACTTTGCAAAGAAAGAACAGCACATGCGATGAAATGGAATGCATCGTATGTGGTTACACTACTGGAATTTCAAAAATTGAATGTGAAGAGTGCGGGAACTTCAGCATAGATAAGTCGAGCGGAGAGTGTTTGTGGTGTGCAATTGACTTATAACAAGGCTATTACAGCCGACGCAAAAAGCCGCGCGGCTGAATAGCAGCGTTATAGTACCACAGGACACCCACTTCGTCCTTGACCTCCATTCCAAAATCTCCTAATTTTCCCTTTAAAAACAAAATCCTATCTTTCCAGGAGTGCCTCCATGACCTGCCCTCGTTCCACCCTCATCAGCCTTGAAAGCACCCCATGGTATCACTGCGTCTGCCGCTGTGTCCGCAGGGCCTTTCTCTGTGGCAAGGACAAACAGTCCGGTATGGACTTTGACCACCGACGGGGCTGGATTGCGGAGCGCATCATGGAGCTTTCGGCCATCTTTTCCATTGATATGGCGGCCTATGCGGTCATGAGCAACCACTACCACATCGTGCTGCGTGTGGATGAGAACCGTGCCCTTTCCTGGTCGGATCGTGAAGTCTTCACCCGCTGGACACGGCTTTTCAAGGGGCCGGATGTGGTGAGGCGTTACCTTTCAGAAACCGAAGACCTGAGCGCATCGGATCAGCTCAGGCTCAATGAGCTGGCAGGCCTCTACCGAAGCCGCCTTTATGATGTTTCTTGGTTCATGCGCCTTCTCAATGAATCCATTGCAAGAAAAGCCAATCAGGAGGAAGGGATTTCCGGCAGATTCTGGGAGGGACGTTTCAAAAGCCAGGCCCTTCTCGATGAAAAGGCCATTCTGGCAGCCATGGCCTATGTGGATCTCAACCCTGTCCGTGCGGGTATGGCCGAAACCCCTGAAACTTCAGATTTTACGTCCATCAAAGAAAGGCTGGATGCCCTTAAGGCAAAGGATGCGGATGCCTGTTCTTCTCAGCCTTCCGTCACACCACGGGATGCATCCCCGGATAGTCAGCAGGAAAAACCGAGAGCTTCCCTTGCCCCCTTTGATGATCTTACGGATATGGCTTTTGCCATTCCCTTCGGATTCCATGAATATGCAGAGCTTGTGGACTGGACAGGAAGACAGCTTAAGCGCAAAAAACGGGGAAGTATCTGCCGGAAGGCCCCTCCCCTTCTCAAACGCTTAGGCCTGGATGCTGCCGTTTTTGTATCTTCCATGAATACCCTTTTAGAGCAGTTCGGCACCGCCGTGGGAGATCCGGAAGTTTTAAAAATGCATTGCAAACTCAGAGGTCTGCGTTGTATGAGAGGTGCCAGGGCTGAGGTGTTTTTTGATGCTGCATGATTTTTGTTGGATACAACCACCACAGTACACTCACTCTGTCTTTGGCAAAAAATTAAAAATCTCTACAAATGGACTAAAAAATGCCTGAAATTGCAAGGTTTTATGGAATCATTATCAAGCTCTTCTTCGGCGATCATCCCCCACCACATTTTCACGCAATTTATGGTGAATATATTGGCCTTTTCAGTATCGATACCCTTGAAATGCTGGAAGGTGACCTGCCAGGCAGAGCTGTAAAACTGGTCACTGAATGGGCAGCCCTTCACAAAAAAGATTTGATGCTTATGTGGGAGAAGCAGGAGTTTCGAAAACTACCATCGCTGGAGTGATGCTATGAAATATCCAAAAATCTTATCCGTCTCTGCGCTGGACAATCATATTTTGCTGGTTGAGTTTGATAACAGGCAAAAGAAAAAGTATGATGTCACCCCCCTGCTGGATAAAGAAAATTTTTCAGCCTTAAAAAATCTGGCATTTTTCAAGGCAGTACAGGTTGAACAGGGCGGATATGCCGTTGTATGGGACAACAAAATTGATATCAGTGAACATGAGCTATGGATTCATGGGCTGACACTTCCTTGGCAACGCCAGAATAATTGATTCAGGAAAAAAGGCGACACCCCATTTTCTCGCTGTGCCTAACTACCACAGGATAACTACCACAGGACACCCACTTCGTCCTTCTACATAAAATCGCTCAGTTTAGGATGCATAGTCCTTTCAAAGTATTTGTTCCGCTCAAGGCAGCCGGAGCATCTCAAGTACGCTTTTCCCGGATAAGCCATGAATTTGAGTATATTCTTTTGTTTTGTAATTCAAAAAATGGGATAAATATCATAATGATATTGGACATATTTTTCATACTGTTTTCTACATACATAGGCGGAAGCTTGAAATATATTGATTCGGTTTATGACGATAATGTATTTAACAAAAAACTTGCTCTGTTTTTTTCTGTACTGACAGGACTTGTATTTTGTCTAGTCATAGCACTGAATGAATATGCTGCCGCTATTTATATTGGAATTGTGATTTCTGTCATTATAGCCGGTAAAATTGATAATTTCGCATTTTCTCTTTGTACTGCAATAATTTTTATAGGAGTAACTCTTCTTGGCACAAAAGGATTGCTTCATGTAAATATCATAACACTTGCTGTAATAGTAACAACATCATTTATTGACGAAATAGGAAATGATAGTGCAGATACCCTCAAACTATCTATAGATGCAAACAAATCAGCAGTTTTAACTAAAATATACATAAAGTGGTTTGAATTTCGATGTACAGTCTTCGCTGGGCTAATATTTCTTATGCTGTTTGCAAATATGCCCCTGATATTTTTTATTGCGGTTTTAGCAGAGGAAGGAATGTACCAGATTGTCGGTTCAGTTGCAGCAAAAAGAAAAAAAAACTGCACATCAAAATACAGTTGATTTAGTGAGATGACAGCATGCTTAAAGTTTATAACAATTGGAAAGAAAATATAAAAATTTCTGACACATATGCTAGGGTAGAAAAATGCTACGCAAACATCCCCTTATTATGTTGCTTCTCTTTATTATGCTGCTTCTCTTTGTGAGCTGTTCCAGTGAAGAATCGTCTGTAGATCCCTATGGATCCAATGATGATATATTTATCAAATTCCCTCTTCCGGAGCCGGCGCCGGGTGATCAACCTCTCTTGGGAAGTGAACTGGACAATCCCAGATGGGAAGACAAGGCGTATTTTCAAACGTGTACTGCCCATGTAGGTTTTGCGGTGGCCATATATTCACCGTCGACAAACCATGAAAAGGATACTGGTTACAGAAAAATTGCTATTACATGCATCAATGATAACCAAATGTGGTTCATTGATGGCAAGTCAGATACGACGTACTTCTTTTGGATGTCTGCCTTTGATATGGGGCACTATGATTGCTGTCAAACTCTGAAAGTGGAATCGTACCTTACTCAATGGTTTACGGGGTATGCCCCGGTGGTCTATGCCGGGACGGAAGTGAGAAAATGTGCAGGTTCGTGCGAGCTGTCTCAAGAACTTGTATACAATGCGTATGTAAAAAGTAATATGGTCAAAGTGAAAGCAGAAGAAACCGCTTATGTGTGGTATGAAGTGCATAACGCACACCCGACAATGCCAGCAAGGATCTCGCTTCGGGGCGTTCCTTTTGAGACTCAAAGCGGATATAAGACTCCCACATACGATTTGGCTCCGGGTGAGACGAAAACCTTCAAAGAAAAAAAGAGTGGCTACCTGAACTCGACCAATCCAATCAGTGATGGCGCCATCGTGCCATTTTCCATTGAAGCGCTGAGTGACATATGGACTGTTAATGATAATAAATCGACTATAACCTACTCTGGCCAAAAAGACGGTTTGGACTGCTGGAAAGGCGAACTCGTGTTTGACCTTAGGGAAAAACACCCCGAGGAATTGGTAAAGTTGAGCCTGGTACAGGGTCCTGTGGCCTTCGGTAGCACCTGGCTCTTGCAGAACGTCAGGCCCCCCTATCTGACAAGTGACGCCTGGGCGGTTCCACCCTTTGTGACTGAAAGATTTGTGGAAACAAAAAAACGGAACTGGGGAATGAATAACCTGACTGGCCGCATGTGGTTTGCCTGGCCCTGCATGATGTGCTCGGTAAAGTTTCGAATGAAAGAAGATCGGATTTATGCTTACCCTGACTTTAGTGCCTGCGACGGTTGCATGTGAAATATAGATACGGCACAGATGGTGCTCACGAATTTCTCGCATGTACCAGTCAGCATGTCCGGTTTTCGGGCAAACCTTGAACGCAAAAATATGGTCAGGGGTAAGATTGCTCTTCTCGACGGCATCAGCGGCAAAGCCCATCCCTTCCTCGACACTCCAGCGGAAAAATCCGGTCTGCGGGTGCAGGGGATCTTACACAAATGGATCCGACCCCCTTTACGATAAAAAAGAATGAAAACCATGAAGACTACAGGCCCCGTGCAGCAGGTTGTTGTGGTGGAGCTTCCCCCATGGGTTAATGCTCTTGTGGATGTGGAAAAAAGGTATGATTCCGATAAAGAAAAAATGGCCCTTGCCCTCCGTCTTGCCACAGAAAATGTGAATCAGGATACGGGGGGGCCCTTTGGATCGGCCATTTTTGATCAGGAAAGCGGCAGGTTGCTGGGGGTGGGCGTCAACAGGGTTTTTCCCCTGAACAATGCCACCCTGCATGGCGAGATGGTAGCCATCATGATGGCCCAGAAAGCCCTGGGGTCTTTTACCCTCTATGAACCGGGAAAAACGCGGGAGCTCTTCACCTCCTGTGAACCCTGCGCCATGTGTCTGGGGGCCATCCTCTGGAGCGGTGTCAGCCGTGTGGTCTGTGCTGCAAGTGCGGAAAATGCCCGATCCATCGGTTTTGATGAAGGCCCGGTTTTTGATGCCTCCTATGCCTATCTGGAGAATGCGGGGATCAGGGTGATCCGGCATTTCATGGAAAAAGAAGGCCGGGATGTGCTGGAAAGCTACAGCAGAAAAGGTGGCGTTATTTATAATGCCAGAAAAAAGGACTGAAACAGAAAAGAGGGGGCCGAAAAGTCATCTGGATGCCCACCTTGCTTCAGCCACCGATCCCATGCTTCAGCGCAGGATCGATGGGATTCCTGCTGTAACGGTAAAGCACCTGTTCTCACCTCTCTCCCCCTGAGTCAGGGAAACAATCCGAACACACCAGCGCCCGTATCCCCTCAAGCCCCTCCCCCGTTTCCGTATTCCAGCACACAATTTCTTTGGCTCCTGCGTTCTGAAGGAAACGTTTTGCCCTTTCCACCTGATTTTCAGGCTCATCTTCTACAGTCCAATTTTAATAATCCAATGAATTCAATGCGATAAAAAGCAATAACAAACCTTTGGCACCACCTGTTATCCTGTTTTCCCAAAACGCTCTTTTTTATGTTTCGCAAATTGCCTGTGGCATGGCCACACCAACAGCCTTGAATATTTTTCCACATACGCCATGACTTCTTGTACGAAGTGCAAGTCTTCGACCATTATCTTCCACAATAACTCTTTGCAGAGACTCAAGGTCATTGCGGATGGTTGCCCATTCAAAGTGATGACCAGCGGCTTCAAGTCTCATGGCGAGCTCTTTGCGGAGTAAAAGAGCAAGAAAACTGCAAAAGACATGACC
>NZ_JCANVJ010000039.1:0-19303 GCF_059569355.1 Desulfobotulus sapovorans DSM 2055
CCGATCTCACCATGATCATCCGGCCGGATAAACGCTACGGCAGGGTCTATGATGTGCTGATTGAATTCAAGTTTGTCAGCCTCAAAGAGGCGGGCTTATCCGGAAAAGAGGCGCTGGCCTTAAGTCCCGATGCCCTGAAGGCCCTTCCTTCCGTCCGGGCAAAAATGGAAAAGGGCATCGGGCAGGTCAAGGACTATGGCGCAAGGCTTGAGGAAAAATACAAAAATCTGCGGCTCCAGAAATTTGTGGTGACGGCCCTTGGATTCGAGCGGGTGTGCTTTGAAAAGGTTGGCAGCGTGGATCCGGATTTCGGGACAGCACTTGAACCTAAAAAAAAAATCTGATTACTACCCTGACTCAGCCATATAGTCCCAGGCCTTGCCCTTGTTTCCGCCTCATTTCCCCGAGAGGTGAGAACAGGTGCAATATCTTTACACATGAAGCCCATCGTTCCCACCCTGGAACATGGGAATGATAACTGAAACAAGGTGATAATCCGTAAAAAACAGGCAAGGCCTCTTTTTCCTAAGGGGAAAAAGCAGCCTTGACGTAACCGGATACCCCCATTTCCAGAACCCGCATCCTCTGGGTCACGCCCTTTTGCATCAGAATTTCTCTGGCTTTACGACTGCGGTTATGGGTGTTGCAGATGAGCAGCACTTCCTTTACATTCTCCTTTTCCCTGAGAAGCTCTGCCACCCGCTCTCCATGGCTGTCAAGGTAGCTCAGGGGAACATTAACGGAACCAGGGATATGGATCTTCTGAAACTCATGAACTTCCCTCACATCCATAAGAAACAGACTGTCACCTGATTTTTCCACATATTCGGCAAGAGCCTTCTGGGCAACCCAGAAGGCTCCCCCTGTCTGGGTACAGGCTGCGGTGAAAACGCCAAATAAAAGACTGAAGACACAGGAGAATACATGAAAAAAATTTCTTTTGGCCATCTTCTCTTTCCTTGTTGTAAAATGTTTTCCGCATAGGGGTAAGGTTGCCGCTCAAGGCCTCTGCCCATCATGCCACAGAGAAAAAGATTTACCAGACTGAAAATTCAAGTCTTTCCACACGCAAGGAGGTTGCCCATGCATTGCCGTCCGGAAAAAACTTTCCCCGCCATGATTCTCAGCCTCCTTTTTTGCCTCTGGATCACCACATCCTGCGATTCCGGTTCCTCCTCAACCCCCGGTTCGGAACAGAAGACCTTTCTTCTCACGCTGGAAAAATCCGGGAATGGCATCGGAACTATCCGGAATGATACGGGAAGCCTTGACTGCGGTGCGCAGTGCAGCGCCTCATTTGCGCAAGAGAGCCTTGTCCCCCTCACGGCCACGGCAGCCCCCGGCTCCGTCTTCGGCGGCTGGTCAGGCGAAGTGAGTCCTGGAAACAGCCCGCACACAGGCACGGTTCGCATGGATCAGGCCAAAACCGTGACCGCCCTCTTCAACCCTGAACCCACATCTTCCGATCTCATTCAGCCGGAAACGGACTTCGAATATCTGGGAGCCTTCAAACTGCCCGATGAGCAGGGAGCCAGTCAGTGGGCCAGATGGAGCGGTGGGGGCCATGGCATGAGCTTCTGGCCAGACGGCAATCCCGCAGCGGGTCAGGAGGCCTTTCCAGGCTCCCTCTTCAGCATCAGCCATACCTATGCCAACCATGTCTCCGAATTCTCTATCCCCCTGCCCGTTATTTCTCCGGATAAAAACCTTGATGACCTGCCAAGGGCTCAAACCCTCCAGACCTTTTATGACATTACCGAAGGCCGCCAGACCCTGGGCCTTACGGGCACCACGCTGGGAGATCTCCAGTATCTCCCGAAACAGGGAACCCAGACCACGGATAAGCTGTACTGGACCCTCTTTGAATATTACCTTCCCAAAGAAGATGCGGCCTATCACGGATGGGCCGAGTTGAATCTGTCCAGTCCCGCAAGCCATGGACTCTGGCGTCTGGGCAACCATGCGGCTTCGGCCACCAGCAAATACCTCTTTGAGATCCCCGCATCCTGGTCTGACACTTACACACCAGGCAAACGGCTCGCTGGTGGACGGTTCCGGGTGGTCAATGGCGGAAGCTGGGGTCCGGCCCTGTATACCTTCGGCCCCTGGAATGACGGCAACCCGCCCGAGGATGGCAGGGCGCTGGCGGCAACGGAGCTTCTCAAATACAAAAGCTCCCGGAATGTGAGCCATTTCAGTTTTGGAGACGACTGGGTGGACGGGGCATGGCTGACGCTGGACGGAAAATCCGCAGTCATGATTGCAGGAAAACGGGGCTACAGAACAAAGGCCAGCGAACTGGGAACCTACGGAACCCCCCAGCCCGATGATTACGGCTCCGGAAAGGGGTATCACAGCAGCCCCTATTATGCCGCAGCCCTGTTCTACGACCCTTTTCTTCTGGCAAAGGTGGCCCGCGGCGAACTGGAAGCCGGAGCCGTCCAGCCTTATGCCGTATGGAACCTGCAAAGCTACCTTTTCACCACCAACCTTGATCTTCCGGTTCAGGGAATCCGGACACGGGGCAAGGCCATAGGCGGCATCGGCTATGACAGGGAAAACCAGAGACTTTATATGATAGAGGGCAGTGTGGAGGGATACTACAGCCCCGGAAAACCCATTGTGCATGTTTTCAGGCTTAAAAATGCCGGGCTGCCGCCGGATCGCACTCCCCCCTCTTCTCCTGCAAACCTGCGCCTGATCTCCGCCGGAGCAGATACGGTTCGGCTTGCCTGGGATGCCGCAACGGACAAGGGCCATCTGGCCGGATACATCGTATACCGGGACAACTTCCCCATTGATGCGGTGGTCAGACCCGAATACACCGATGACAGGGTCAACCCCCAGGCCACCTACAGCTACACGGTCAGGGCCTGGGATGCGCGGGACAACCGCAGTGAACCAGGCCCCTCCCTTCAGGTGAGTACACCGCCGGGAACGGATACCCGCATCCCCATCATCACGGATATCCACATCACCGACATCCGGGCCGACAGTGCCGTCGTGAACTGGAAAACCGATGAGCCTGCAAGTGCGGTCATCCGCTACGGTGCGCAGTACAATGTCAATAAATCCGTATCCCGGAATGAACCCGCCACCCGGCACTCCCTCCAGCTGACAGGACTTACCGATGCGCCGGACTATGGCTCCTACTCCTATGAAATCAGCTGCACCGATAGCGCAGGCAACACCAACACCTATCCGTCCAGATCCCTCCGCACAGCCAAATCCACGGCAGACAACGCAGCCCCTGTCTTAAACGGCATCGGTGCGCAAAGACTCCCGTCGGGGGAAACGTTTATGCTGGCAGTGGAAGGAATCGACCTCGACCGGGCCGATGTGCTGACCTTTTCCGCAACCGGTCTCCCCGGCAGTGCGCAATTTGACAGCACCACCCGGATATTCACCTGGACACCCGAGGAGAAAGACCGGGGGAGCCACACGATCACTTTTTCTGTCAGTGACGGGGATCAGGAAGATCAAGAAACCGTAACGTTTTTTGTTGAATAAAAAAAAGGAGTGCCCCCTTTTAACGCTTAACAATGGAGGGTTCCATGCAAAATTATCGTGGCATACGCAAACGCTCTGAAAAAAAACTCTTCGGCCTGCCCCTCCTCGACATCGCACTGGGGCCTGACCCTGAAAAGGGAGAATTACGGGGCCATGCCCATGGCATTATCGCCATCGGGGATATGGCACGGGGCTGGATTGCCATCGGGGGGCTTGCCTGGGGAGGGATCACCCTTGGTGGGATAGCTGTTGGCATCATCAGTATGGGAGGGGTGAGTCTCGGTCTCCTGGCCCTTGGAGGACTTGCTATCGGAGGTCTTGCACTCGGTGGGGCAGCCATTGGATATGTGGCCATAGGCGGTGCGGCCCTGGGATACTATGCCCTTGGCGGAGGTGCTTTTGGAGAACACGTCCTGTCCGCATCAAAACGAAGCCCAGAAGCCCTGGAATTCTTTCAAAACTGGTTTCCCCGCCTGCCTCTGAAATAAGACAAAAGCAAGGAAATCGGATGCCTCCACCCAGCTCCGCCAGCCCCCCCAAAAAATCTGCCAAAGGAGGCACGGACAGACTGAGGCAATACCCCGAATGGGGATGAAAAAAAGAAATGCCCCCTTTTCAAAGGAGCTGCCATGGAAACAGAAAAAAAACACAGGGAAATCAGCGATTCAGCCCTTTTATACCAGAATCTTCCCGCAAAAAACCCGGCTGAACCTCCCCCCTCACCTTCGAGACGGGGCCCGATCTCGCCGACGTACTGGAGCTTTTTCACGAACACGGGGAAGACGGGGAGACCTGATCTCCCCCTTCCCCATATCCGCGCCCTTCCCCAAAAAGGAGGGAGTCCTTTTTATATTTTCTGACGGCTACCCTGGCACAGCCATGCCGTTTCATCTCTTGCCTTTGCCTCCATGCCCTTTCCTGAGAGCTAAGAACAGGCGCAGGATTTACCCTTACAGCGAAAAGCTCATCGTTCCAACACTCCAGCATGGGAACAGTAGCTGAAGTAAGGTGGTAATCAGATTATGTTTTACGTGCAAGCAGAATCATCCGCCGTGAAGTATCCGTGAAGGGCCCGAGCTTTTCGTCATATGCCGTTACAAAGGTCAGCCCTGCAAGGCGGAACAGAAGTTTGTACTGACTGATGGAGTACAGCCTCGGGCCGGTAAGCACATGCACAATCCTGCCCTCTTCCGTTACCGGCACAGGCAGAAACATGCGTTCGCTGATTTCATCCCAGCGGCGCTCCAGTTCCTTTCCGTCACTGTCAAATTTAGGCGTTGTATTAACAATGATATTGCTGCGGCTGGGGGCTTCAATGAGGAGCAGACCTCCCGGCCGCAGGGCAGCGGCCAGATTTTTGAGGACAAGAAAGTCCGTTTCAACATCAAAATATCCAAAACTGTTGAACCAGTTGATCACGGCATCAAAGCGATTTTCAAAACCAAGTGAGCGCATGTCCCCGACGGAAAGGCTTCCTTCAAGCCCGAGACCGGAAAAACGCTGACGGGCGCGGTCAATGAAACGGGGGTTGATGTCAACGCCGGTATAGCGGACACCCCTGCGGGCAAGATTCTGGCCAAAGCGGGCATCTCCGCAGGGGCAGTCCAGCACCTCCTGACCGGGCAAAAGCCCGAGGGCCTTCCACACCGTATCCGCATCCACGTTGCCATCGCTTTCCGGACGGAGCCAGAGTTCATCGGGTATCCGCTGAAACCAGTCCGGATCCGGGTGGGCACCGTCCATGGATGTCAGCTCAAAAAGCAGGTTCTGGCCTTCCTCTTCCAGGGAGGTGATCAGCTCATGATCCTCGCGGAGCACATCCGGATTTTCATGGCACAGAAAAAGGGTTGCCGGTGAGGTGAGCAGATCCACGGTCTGCTCCACGTGGCCGCTTTCCAGACAATGCAGAAAGTTGCCGCTGCGTACCGAAGGCAGGCCTGAAAGCAGGGTCACGGCCGGGGTGGCATCGAGACCGCCCTGCCTGCTGGAAACAAGGCATTTAATAAAGAAGTGCTTCCGAAGAACATAGGGGGTGTTCAGCTGGGCCATAAAGGCTTCAGGATCAAGGGCGGCCTGAAGCGCCAGCTCCAGCTGGGTATGCCCGACGGATTCCCGGAGCAGATCCTGTGGAAAAGAAGCTCCCATGGGCCTCGCGCCGCATTCGATCAGTACGGGCCCCGAGGGGGTGATCATGATTTCGCTGTGGGCCGGTCCGAAACGGATATTCAGGGCATCCAGTGCGGCAAAGGCATACGCCAGAACCCGCTCCGTATCCTCCCCGAAATCCGCAACAAGTCCTCCACCGTCATAAACCGAGCGGCCTTCGGGAGTAATCATTTTGCTGTAGCGCCACAGGTCACTGACCCTGTGACGGCCCTGACAGGAGACGGTGTTCACCACCACCTCCACGCCCGGTGCAAATTCCTGGGCCAGAACCTGTCCAAGCTTTCGCCCGAAAATGTCACATGCCCCCATCAGCACATGGAATGCCTTGCACACCTCTTCCAAGGTTTTGCAGACATGAATCCCGTCGGCACCGGCGCTGTTTGTCGGCTTGAGAACCACGGGCAGCCTGTCGCCCTCCCGTATCCAGCCAAGCAGGGCATCGAGGCTGTCGGTCAGCAGACTGGAGAGATGCCGCAGTCCGGCACGGGCAAGGGCTTGATGCATTTCATATTTGTTGCGGCGGGAGGCGCTTGAGGCCGGATCATTGCCGGAAAGGGAGAGGCGTGCCGCCAAAAGATCACCCAGTTCCACGCCCGTTTCACAGCCCGCAAGCACGGCACAGGGCGTAAAGGCCGAAAGATTCCGGACGAGGCCATCGAGATCCGGCACTTCCTCCAGCATGGCCGCATAATCCCGGCTTACCCGGCTGAGGAGTTCCTCCACAACCTTTCCGAACTGTCCATCCGGAACAACGGTACCGGAACGCACATGCACTGCCGGAAATCCTCGCTCCCGCAGCAGCGGCGGATAAAAAGTTCCGGTGGAAAAGCCATCAACGATGATAACATGCTGCACCTGTTTTTCCATGCCATGCCTCCATCAGGATCTAAAGAAAAAGGGAGACCTCCCTTTTCCCCTAATCCGCAGCCAGATAATAAGAGATATAATTCACTCCGCCGATACGCAGATGCCGCAGCCCCGAGGCAAAACGGTCGAGAATCCTGAGACCCAGCAGATCGGGATCCATAAAATCATCCATTTCCCCCGCCTCCTCCACCACAAAATCCAGATCCTTAAGATCCGAGGCGTCCACAAACTCCACATGCACCCTGCTGTCGGCAAAATGCAGCAGCACCTGAAGCTCAGGCCCCCTGAAGGCTTCAGACCCGCAGAGATGCATGAAAAGCTCCTCTGCGGTGAGGTGCAGCCGCTGAAGAACCTGAACGGGTATTCTCCGGACGGCGGCATATTCATTGATGAAATCCTGAAGATCCGTCATGGCGGCCGTCTGGCGGGAAAACACACCCCGGGCCCTGCCTGCGGGCCTCATCTGAAAGAGGAGGCTCAGCACAATGGCGAAAAGGCCGCCTGCGGCGATGCCGTTGTTGAGAAAAGGCCCCAGCCAGAGGGGCATGAGATCCGCAAAAAAAAGTTTGTTCTGAAACACATAGCCCATCCAGAAGGAAACACCGATGATGACACCGCTTTCATAGTTGAGACCTTCGGAGGCGGCAAGCTGGATGCCCGTCACAAAAAGCATGGAAAGAAGAATAAAGAGAAAGGCGCCCACAACGGGGGAAGGAATGGCGGTCATGAGGGCGGAAAGTTTCGGGGAAAAGGCCAGAAGCCCGAGAAAAAGGGCCACATACAGCCCCACCCGCCGGGAGGCCACCCCCGTGAGCTGCACGGCGGCGATGGCGTTGGAGTAGGTGGTGTTGGGCAGGGTTCCCAAGGCCCCCGCCACGGCATTGGCAACCCCATCGGCATACATGGCGCCCTGCACCCGTTCATAATCCACTTTGCGGAAATGCCGCTCGGAAATCCTCTGAATGGCCATGCCGTCCCCCAGGGTTTCCACCGCGCCCACGATGGTCACCATGGCAAAGGCCAGATAAAGACCGATCCATTCCGGCCTGAAATCCAAGGCAAACCCCTGCCACTTTCCTTCGGGCAGCCCCAGCCAGGGGCTCTGTCCCACGGCTGAAAAATCCGCAAGTCCCAGACCCGCAGCCACAAGGGTTCCCGCCAGCAGGCCGATAACCAGACTCCAGAGCCGCAGGTGCCGGTTACCGAACACGGCCAGCCCCAGAATCACGGCAAGGGTGACGACAGATACCCAGAAACTGTGCTGGGAGGGGGCGGCGGAGCGTGTATTCGCCATCATGTCCAGGGAGATGCCCAGAACACTCACCACGATGAGCATGATCACCACCCCGCCCACCAGCGGCGTGATGATGCGGCGCATGGATCCGAGAAACCAGGCAAAAAGAAGCTGCAAAGGGGCCGTGAGAACCGCCATGGTGGCGACAAGGGCCATGCCGCCCATCTGGGCCGCAGCCAGACCGCAGGCAATGAAAGAACCGGAAGAACCAATGACCAGAAGATACCCTGAGCCGACAACCCCGAAACGCCGGATCTGTATCAGGGTACCGATGCCGCTGGCAAGCAGGGAGGCAAAAATGATCCATCCGTATTCACCGGCGTCGATCCCCGCCATGCGGGCCACCACAATGGGCGTCACGGCGATGGGGGCAAGGACGAGCATCACCATCTGCAGGCCCAGAAACACGCTCATCCACTCCGGCGGGGTTTCGTCCACGGCATACAGCAGTGGAGATGTGGAAAGGGTGCCGTTCTTCACACCCTGAGGGGACAGACTGCCTGCCATTTTTCCTCCTGATCTTTCAGATATCTAAAAAACGAACAGGCACCACAGCAAGGTCAGGCTTACGATTCCTCTCCGGCCTGACGCCCTGTGATCCCGCCCCCTTCATACGGACAGCCAAAGCTCAGGATACGCACACATACTCAACAGTTGCTGATAAAATTTACCCACATGGATACCATCCACCAGAGCATGGTTCACCTGAATTCCGACGGGAAGCAGGAGCCTATCGCCTTCTTGAAAATATTTTCCGATGCTCACCACAGGAATGTAACCATACAGCCTGTCATGGGGATGCACAATGGATGTAAAACTGAACCATGGCAGGCTGGTGATGAAAAACATGTGATGTTTTTCCCCGGTATTCCGGTCGGGACAGTCCTTCACCTCCTGAATTTTTGCTTCCGAATATCTCCGGTACACCTCAAAGGAGTCAAAATACCGGGAATCACAGAAGGAAAAGGTCTCATCTTCCAAAAGCACGGTAAACCCCGGATCCACCCTTTTGAATTCAAAAAGATCCCCATCAATGACCCGGTGCCGCAGTTCCGGTACAAGATTCACGGCTTTTGTGATCAGAAAGCTGACGGACAGAAAAAAACCGCACCTTTGGTCATCAATGAATTTTTTCAGGTTGCTTATGTCAATATGGCTTGACGTTGAAAAAAAAGGAATGTCACGATCCTTGAAGGCCGCAAACATTCCCCTTCGCTTATATGTGGCAAGATCGATCTTTTTCATGGGCATATCCGGATGAAGAAGGAGGAAGGTGTGTGAAACCGGCATATTCGGAGAATTCTTTCCTTAAGAAACAAACGATCTGCTGCCCATCAGTTCTGCTCCACAAAAATCAGGGCATCCGTATCAAAACCGCCCACCTTGGACATTGCGATAAATTTTTCCAGAACTTTCAGTTCCACGGTGCTGAGTGGGTATCCGGGACAAAAGCCACGGATACTTTATTTTTGTTCCTGAACAAAGGCGTTCTGAAAAAATTTCTTTTTTATAGAATCATACCCAAAAACCAGCCCATGACCAGAAAAGGTATCACCCCTTTTTTTGATTTTTTAAATTTTAAACTGCCCGACCATCTGTTTCAAGGATTCTGAAAGTTTGGAAAGCTCCCTTGCACTGTCATTCACCTGGGTTCCATTTTCTTTCATTTCTCCCATGGCGTGGCTGATACCTGCAATATCCTTTGTGACCTCTGCCACCACGGTGGCATTCTGACTGGCATGCTCATGGACAAGCTCAATTCCCTGAGAAATCTGAGCCACATTGCCTGCAATCTCACTGGCTGCGGTGGACTGCTCTTCCACGGCTACGGCTATGTTACCCACCACTTCACTGACACCATTGATAACTGTTGTGATTTCACCCACCTCATGAATGGTGGTGGCGGTGGTTCCCTGAATGTCTTCAATTTTTTCCCGGATATCCTGAGATGCCGCAGCGGTCTGTCTGGCCAGTTCCTTGATTTCATTGGCCACAACAGCAAAACCCTTACCCGCTTCACCGGCTCTGGCTGCCTCAATGGTGGCGTTTAAGGCCAGCAGATTCACTTGTTCTGAAATCTCGGTAATCGTTTCAATGACCTTTCCGATGGAGTCCGCTGCTTCTTTCAAATTGCTCATATGTTCAGACATACGGGAGGCCTTGCTTGATGCATCATCGGAAACACTACGGGCTTTTCCAGCGTTATTGGCAATCTCATTGATGGTGGAAGACATTTCTTCGGCTGCCGTGGCCAGCAGGTTGGTGTTGCTGGAAGACTGTTCCATCGCTGCTGCGGACTGCTCCATGTTGGTAGATATTTCCTCGGAAGCGGCTGCCACGGTTTCAGCGCGTTCAGATACATTCTGAACACCCTTCTGCATGTCATCGGATACGGCGGAAAGCTGGGTGGAGGAGGAGGCCAGTGTATTGACGCCCTGCCCTATTTCCTGGATGATGCCCTGAAGCTTATCTGCAAAAGCATTGAAATATTGTGCAAGGAGACCAATCTCATCATTGTTTTTAACTTCGAGCCGACATGTGAGGTCTCCTTTACCTTCAGAAATTTCTTTAAGCATTTGTGCTGCATTTTTAACAGGATTGGTAATAAAAAAGGATACAAAAAGAAAAGAAATTAAAAAAATCAACAAAACTGTAAAAATAATAATCAAAGTAACAGGAATAACCACACTGCGGACTTCCGCATTTATTATATCTGTATAAACACCTGTTCCAATTACCCAATCCCAATCTTTTATATGTTTTACATAACTTATCTTAGAAACCGGAACAGTATCCCCTGGACGGGGCCACATATAATCAACATAGCCTTCACCATTTTTTAAGCAAACTTCTACCATAGCCTGAAACAGATTCTGATTCCGACCCATCGCAACATTATACGTGGGACTGCTTAAAACCTGGCCGTCAAGAGCAGCATTAACAGAATGCATTACCATTGTTGGATAAGGTAAAGATCCCGTATTAACCCAATAATATTCAACACCTTCGTACCGGATAAATTTCAGTTGCTCCAGAGCTTTTTTCTGTGCATCTTCAAGTAAAAGCCTGCCTGCCCTATGCTCTTCCAGATAATAATTTACCACCTCATAGCCAATTTCAGCAGCAGCCTTTGCCGTGTTATTTCTGGCATCATGTATGGCATCAACAAATCTCAATCCTGCCATATAAATAACTGCAATAAAAATAATTACGATAAAGAATAGAAGGAAATTAATTTTTTGTCCTATTTTCATATTTTTTATCATAATAACTCCTTTGCATTAATATGTCAGAGTCTTGAACCGTGTTCCCCCAATTTTTTATAAAGTCGGAAAGCATATCCTCTGGATATAAAAAAATATACCTTCATATTATAGTCCTGTATCTCTTAAAACAAGAGATATTTTATAATTCAGATCTCCATGGGCGCAAAGCAGACCGACAGATATTTCTTTGAAATTATTTAGTAATAAGATCGAAACCCACTTGATAAAGCATCCAATGATTACCATTCGGAGGTAAAAATATGAGAAAAATCAAAAAAAACAACTCATCCTGGCTGCATTCTCAAGCTCAATTATCTTGAACCTTTGACAATTACCGTTACAGAAATGGCATTACGGTTGTAAGTATCCAGAAAAACAATCCAGTATCCTCATAGATTTTTCTGAGACTGGACACATATCAAGGGTTCTGGCAGCAGAAGCCCGGTTTCCCGGCCCCTGACGGGGCAGATTTCCATAAACCTCAAAGAAAATTTCCCACAAACAGGGGCCAAGTTCGTTCATACAGACGCCTCTGGGGAAAAACGTAAACGGGTGCAGCAGACTTCCTGACGGTAGCCGATCCTTCTCCCGTCACTGGCTGCCCCGGACGGGCCACACGCAATGCCTGGAAAACCACATGCTGTCGCTATAAGCAGTGCCAAATTTCATGTACACATACAAGGCCTTATCCTTAACTGCCGCATCCTGCGTATTGGACCAGCAGGTGGACCGGAACACTCCGGGGAAAGGCTCTGACCGCAGGGCACGGGCAAAAATCGCAAGTTCATCCTTTTCCGGCAGTCTCCAGCCACCAATGCCGGAAATACTGAAAGACTGGCTCGTTGAAACCGCCTTATTCCAGACGACCTCACCAACCGGTATGGGCTGTCTGGTCCACATCATGCCGGTCTGCAAATCCGTCATGGTTCCGTTTCCGTTATCCAGAAGCCGACTGGCATGAACCTCCCCGGACATGAGAAATCCGGCCAGACAGAGCATGAAGACCATTGCACCCGGTTTCAACAAACTGATCCGCACGTTGCCCATGATGTTCCTCCTTTTTTAAAATGAAAGCAAAAAATTACCGCCATCCCTGGGGATCGTCGCAGGATGGGTTGTTACAGAGCAGACTGCAAAACCCCTGATGATCGTCCATGGAAATGTCATAAGGAATCTCACGGGTTCCGTACGAACAAGAGCACACTTCATACCACGCTATAAAAGACTTGATTTCAAGCATTTGCAAAAAAAGACAGGAAAGACCTGATACCTTTGTTTGCGCCAACGTCCCTGACGCAGCCACCTTTGTTGGCATGTCCGGACGGTTCCGTAGCGGGATGGAGAAAGCGATGCTCCCTCCCTCAGTTCTGCTCTACAAAAATCAGGGCATCCGTATCAAAACCGGCGGCTTTGGAGGTTTCAATGAATTTTTCAAGAATTTGCGGCTCCACGGCAGGTGTCCGGGAGAGAAGCCAGAGATACTTTGTGTCTGGCCCGGAAACAAAGGCATACTGATAGTTTTCAGTATCCAGCCCGAAAATCACATAGGAGCCGTAAAAGGGGCCAAAGAAGGAGACTTTCAGGTAGCCTTCCGAGCTTTTACCCACAAAATACGCCTTGCCCTCGGCCTCTTTCCAGCGGTTTTCCGATGCCAGAAAGCCCCGGTTCAGAACCTTCACCCCCCCCCGTCTTTTCTCAGCGTATACTCCGCACGGACATGGCTCAGGCCCCTTTCAAAGGAATGATCCAGACGGGCAATCTCGTACCATTTTCCAAGGTAGCGGTTCAGCTCAAAATCCGTAACGGGCCGGAGAAACTGGGGCATCCCCATGCAGCCGCCGAGTGTAAGAATACCGATGAGCAGGAGCAGTTTTTTCATTGGGGCCTCCTGATGTCTGGGGATAAGGGAGGGAATTCAGGAAAAAAGGAGTCGTTTTTATCCTTCCGGGATGCCAGCACAATGCCTTTGCGGTCAATGTGCGCCTTTACCCGCAGATCCTGAATATTTCCGTAATCCACAAGGTCGATGGTGTAGGGAAGACAGAGGTCATCCAGCCGCACACGGATACGGTTCAGCTCCTTCAGGGCCAGCCCCTCTCCCACAAGGGCAAGGTCAATATCTGATCCGGTGCGGAAATTGCCCTTTGCCCTTGAGCCGAAGAGAAGCAGCTCTCTCACCCCCTCACATGCAAAAACCGCTTCAATGATTTTTGCAAGAACGCCATCCGGCAGCCCGAAGGCCCTATCCCCTTCCATCTTCTTCTCTCTCAATCTCTTCCATCCTGCGTTCAAAGTCCCTGAAAAGACCGCAATAACTGCCCAGCACCGTTTCCACCACCACCTCTGCCATGCGGCGGTCGTAGGCATGGGATGTCTGGTTTCTTGTCTGAATGGTTTCCATCCAGATTTCTCCGTCTTCAATCAGACCGTATTTAAAGGCTTCACGGATGGCATCCCGTGAACCCCGTATGGCACTGTTACCCTGATAAAGAAAAAAATCCTTCATCACGTTCCATGCCAGCTCATGGGTATATTCAAAGGCCTGAATCAGCCCCTGTTTTTCCAGCATACTCAGCTCCCGCTGCAGGGACAGATCGGCGGCATGGCGCAGCTCCGCAAAGGCATTTCTGAAATTGGCAAAACGCTGCTGCCAGCGGATGTCTTCGGGCATGGATTTTCTCCATCAAGTAAGATTAGTCCGACTATTTTTTTACATGATTTACTATATTTTCATACTCATCTTTAGTAAGCATAGACATATGAGATCTAACTTCTACTCCAATTCCACCTAACTTATCTAGCAATGCTTTATTTGTCATATTTAACTCTTTTGCAAGTTCATACACTCGACAATGTGAAGAATGGCCATAAAGCTTATCTTCTTCACCTTGCTGTCTCTGCGTCTTTAAAAAGTCTATAGCAAAATTCCTAAACCCACTATTTGTTAGCCATTCCTTGCCTTCTTTAGTAAATATCAAATCCTGCAAATCTTTATCTTTCGACAACTCAAAAATAACCACTGAAAAAGAATCATTTTTGCCCATATCTTCATCAGCCAAAAAGTGTCTTTCTATTTCAGCTATTTTTTGACAAAGATCTTCTGACGATATTAAAAGTTCATAAACATCTATCCATCTTTGTTGCAGTCCTCTAGTAACAGCAAAAAAACCTATTGGAATATTCTCTGAATCTGAAAAAAGAACATTGCTTATTGCACGATCAATTAATAAGTTATTTATAAAACGAACTATGCTCCTAGGATTATACGCACAAGCAGCCCCAACGATAGGAAGAATAGGATTTAAAGCCATAGAATCACTATCATTAAGCTGATTTGTCAAGACAGCCAAAAAATCTTTAGCTCGCTGGGTATGTGGTGGGATAGGAAAAGGAAGTTGAACTATTTTATCTAAATATTTTCGACCTTCGAACTGCTCAAGACCAAAATCATTTTTATACTTATGGCTCAGATATCCTTCGATTACCTGGCGAGCAACCCCCAACACAAAAACAAATCCTTTCTGGAAGAGAACCAACTTAATACTTTCCAGTAATTTTATAGCCTTATCAGGAAAACACCTATCCAAATCATCAATAAAAATTACAATTCTTCTATTTTTTAAAAGCTTGATTGAAGATAACCTATCAAAAGAATTATAATATATTGATTTGTCTAAAAGAGGATCAGAAGAGACAATCTGATTGCGTTCAATCATATCCTTTGCAACAAAACCTGCTTCAATTTCCGCAAAGCCAGGCACTTTTAATTTAGTACTTGCAGAAAAACCATAAGCAACTGACTTTAAAGCATTTAAAACACTCTCCTTTCTTTCACTCATATCTCTCCAAAAATCATTACTTTTATGAATTTCTTTTACTATTGTTGCAATCAAAGGTAAAAGTGGATGTTCCTCCTTTTCATACATCCATGCGTTAAACCACACAGGAATAACATTATAATCTGAAGTCAGCTTATCTTTGATAAGATTTAACAAACTTGTTTTTCCGGTACCCCATTCGCCAAAGATACCTATAGTGAACGGGCCGGGAGTGCCTTTAATTGTACTTGCAATAATATCAGAATATGTTGAAAATCCCAAACCATCTTCTCTGCTGCTTTCACTTCCATCTATAGGTTGATCATTTAATAAAATAATTTTATCTATCATCATTTTTTCCAATCACAATATAAAGAATAAAATCTTATCATATCGAAAAGACCAACAAAAACTTAAACTCTCCAAGCAATCATAGAAAATCAGTCCTTTTTCCTATCGGTAGAACGTGTACGGGTTTTTTTGGCGGGCTTGAGGCTTTCTTTCTGCGCCCGGATTTTTTCCAGCAGGGCCTTGGCGGAGTTTTCGCCGGAGATGAGTTCCGGATGCTGCTCCCGCCAGTCTGCGGTGAGTTCGCCACGAAAGGCTCTGGCAAGGACGGAAGGGGTCATGTGTTCTGCTTTGGCCCTTGCTTCTTTAACCCGGTTTTCGATCTGGTCTGCGAAGGCAAAGAGCTGTTCCACACGGCGGGCAATTTCTTTCTGCTCTATCATAGGAGGAGATATAAAAGGACAAGATAAGATATGATTTGACCCAACATTACCTTGATTTACACCACCTGTTTCTCCTCTAAAAAATTCGTTCCTATAATACTCAGAACGCAGATAAACCATTAAATATTTTGAATCTATAACATTATGATTTGGGATAATACGCCCCACCCTCTGATTGACCAAAATCTCTTTGTCTTTTTTAATCATACAGACATAGCCATAATCCTTTTTATAACGTGTACCAGTCATAGTTATTAAAATATCACCCACATCAGGTTTATACTTCAGATAATCTTGAGCTATTTCTTCTGGTAGATATGATGATGCAACATCAATTTTAAGAAAATCATCTTTAACATTTGCCAACTTTATAACCTGATATTTCCCACTTTTTACAAACCAGCCACTTTTAAATGCACAACCATTTTGAATAGTAATCACATCCCCAAGTATTTTTTTTTCCCAAGAAACTATATGATCATTTTTTCCCCTCCACCCCTCCGTCAGCCTGCCACTTACGGCGGCGGCAAGAACGGACTGACGAAAGCGTTTCAGAATCTGAGGAATGGCATCCAGCCGGGTTTTCAGGCTGTCGATGCGGGTCAGGAGGTCGTCCAGCCGGGAAGCGATTTCTTTTTGTTCTGCAAGGGGAGGCAAAACCACGTTAAGAGCCTTTAGGTCTCCTAATGAGATATTTGACATTGCCCCACCCCTTCCTTTTGTCTTCGAAATACTATCGGCTGCTTCAGCCAACTGATAGCGAAGAAACTTTGGATCAAAATAATCAGAAACCCCTCGGATTATACCAATGGCCTGATTTGTATTCGATGGAACATCTTCTTCTCTTACCAAAGCAGTCTTGCCAATCGTACCAGCAATCGTAAATAAAACATCATTTACCTGTAATTGAGACCGCATCAGATCAGCGTGCGCCTTTTCATCTATAAAGCTATTTACAGAAGACAGATTTATTCCATAACCATCTATATTTTCAATTCTTATAAATGGTATTCCTGCTTCTCTATACGAGTGACCTAAAGTAGTCGGAGTTGTTCCTTTTGTAATTTGATTTGCCAGATCTCCTAAAAATTTATTGAACCAAACTTTTGGGATAACAGAGCTTTCAGACATCACTCCCCCCCATCCCCAACACCTCAGCCAGCAGTTTCTTCTGCACCGCCGCCTCATCGCCCTTGCCCAGAGCCTCCATCAGTCCGTCCAGCTCCCGCAGGGCCTCGGTCAGCCCGGCCATGGCTTCGGCGGCCAGCACCTCGGGGTCGGGCAGGTTTTCCGCATCCACGCTGTCGCTGTCCTTGAGCCAGGTAATGTCTAAGGAATCTCCCTTTTTCTCCCGTATCCATTCCCGGTCAAAGGAGCGCCAGCGGCTGGTTCGAAGATCCTGATCCACACCCTCGTTGATACCGTTTTCAGCAGCTTCGGCTTCTTTGGCACCAAAGGACCATTCCCCTTCCCTTCTGGGCTGCATGGCGTACACGCTTTCAAAGGGCGCAAGCTGGGTTTCGCCAAAGGGGGTGCGCTTGCCAAAGACGGGCATGTTGGTGCGAAGGTCATAGACCCAGACCTTTTTTGTACAGCCTTCCTCCTGACGGGGATTCTCCTCCGTCCCCCGTGTGAAAAAGAGGACATTGGTTTTCACGCCGTGGGCATAGAAAATACCCGTGGGCAGACGGAGAAGGGTGTGCAGGGTACATTTTTCCATGAGATCCCGGCGGATGTCCGTGCCTGCTCCGGCCTCAAAGAGCACATTGTCCGGCAGCACCACGGCGGCCCGGCCTCCGGGTTTCAGGCCCCGGTAGATGTGCTGGAGAAAGGCAAGCTGCTTGTTGCTGGTGCGGAAGGTGAGGTCATCCCTCGTAATGCTGGCCTCCCCTCCCTTGGATGTGCCAAAGGGCGGATTGGCAAGGATGAGATCCGCCTTGGGAAGGCTGGCTCCGGCCTGTCCAAGGGCGTTGCCCAGATGCACAACGCCTTCGGCATCGCCTTCCATGTTGTGCAGAAGGCAGTTCATCAGAGCGAGCCTCCGGGTGCCGGGAACCAGCTCAATGCCCGTGAAGGCCCGTCTGCGCTGGTATTCCTGCTCTTCCAGAGTCAGGAGAAAGAGTTCTTCCGTGGCATCCTTAATGTGACGGTCTGCGGCAATGAGAAAACCTGCGGTGCCTGCGGCGGGGTCCTGAACAATTTCTCCGGGCCTGGGGTTCATGCAGCGCACCATGCAGTTGATGAGGGGCCGGGGCGTGAAATACTGGCCTGCGCCGGACTTGGTTTCGCTGGCGTTTTTTTCAAGAAGGCCCTCGTAGAGGTCGCCAAGGCCGTCTTCACGGGCGCTGAACCAGTCGATCTGATCCAGAGCGCGGATGAGCTGTTCCAGATGGCGGGGTTCCCGCATCCGGGTCTGGGCATCGGCATAGATGGCGGCAATGAGGGGATCATCACTTTTTGAAAGATCCAGAAGGGTCTGGCGGTAGTGGGTCATGAGGCTGATGCCGGATTTTGAGGCGATATCCGGCCAGCGGCAGCCTTCGGGAAGGGGATGGTGGTTCATCACGCCTGCGTCCCGGTTTTCGTGTTCCATTTTGAGGAAAAGAAGGAGCACCAGTTCTGTGACGTAGTCGGAATAGTTGATTCCGTCATCCCGGAGGACGTCGCAGAGGTTCCAGAGTTTCTGAACAATGTCTGAGGCGGTCATGGAAAGTCCTTTTGGCCCTCACCCCGGCCCTCTCCCAGAGGGAGAGGGTGAAAGTAAGGAATTAAAATCATTTTTAATTGGCCCTCACCCTCCGGCCCTGGCTTCGGGAGCCTCAGCCACCGGGAGGGGTGAAAAAGGCAGATACAGAACATATGTCTGCTCCGTACTCAAGAAACTTTTTCCACTTCAAAATTTTCAATGTTCCGGCCTTTTTTAGAAAACTCCACGGCCACAAGGTAAATTTCCTTACCGGAACCCTGATATTTTTCGTGGTATTTTCTGTCTTTAAGCTGGGCCATGGCACTGCCTTCTCCTGCATTTTCAAGAACCTTGAACTCAAAAATACAGCAGATATCATCATAAAACAGGCTTAAATCCATACGGCCATGGTTGGTGGCATCTTCCGCGCGGATCTCAAACCCACAGGCGGCAAAGTAGCAGTAAAAAATGCTGGCGTAATAGCCCTCATATCCGGAAAGCTCATTTTTTCTGTACCAGTCATGGGGAATAGAGGCAAAAAACCGGTGAAAAATATCCCTTAAATCATTAAAGGATTTTGTCTGTATGGCCCGTATCAGGCGGGTTTCATTGGCACTTTTGGCCACCACATCCTCCACCAGCTCGTTTAAAATCCAGCGGTTCAGGCTGCTTTTTACCTCCATGTTGGGATAGGCAAGCTGGTAGGTTCTGCGGCCCACCATCTTTTCGTCCATCCGCTCTATGGTGAGATAACCTGTCTGAAACAGAAGGGTTTCCACACGGATGCGATCCACATCAAAGCTGTCGATCAGCTCTTCTCCGAGGTAAAGCTGCTCGATGGAAGGAATGCTGTAATGCCTTTCCATGAGAAGGGTGATGAGAAAACGGGGGGTTCCCGTTTCAAACCAGAAGGAGCGAAACTGCCTTTCACTGAAATAAAGAAGGATATCAAAGGGATTATAGAC
>NZ_JCANVJ010000040.1:0-18355 GCF_059569355.1 Desulfobotulus sapovorans DSM 2055
TATGTGGCTTCCGTGGCCATGGGCGCCAACAAGCAGCAGGTGCTGAAAGCCTTTGTGGAAGCGGAAAACTACCCCGGCCCTTCCATCATCATCTGCTACGCCCCCTGCATCAACCAGGGCATTAAAAAGGGCATGGGCAAAACCCAGGAAGAGCAGAAGCTGGCCGTTCAGTCCGGCTACTGGCCCCTTTACCGCTTCAATCCCCTGCTGGAGGAAGAGGGCAAAAATCCCTTTGTTCTGGAATCCAAGGCTCCGGACGGAAGCCTTCAGGAATTCCTCTCCGGTGAAAACCGTTTTGCCATGCTGGAAAAGAGCTTCCCCGAAGAATCCAGAAAGCTCCGGGCAGCCATTGAAGACCAGTATACCAAACGCTATGCGGCTCTGAAGTTCATGGCCGACGCCAAGGGCAGCGCAGAATAAAAAAATCCGGGAGGCCCTAAGGCTTCCCGGATACAGGATAAAAATGAAAAGGGGATGCGGCCTGATGCCGTGTCCCCTTTTTTGCCTGTTTCTGTCTCCTGATATAACGCCAAACCACTAAAATCAGTGCCATTGGAGCCTGATATCTTTTTTACTACTCAATTAACACCAAGCTCTGATAATTTTATATTCATCTCTTCTTTTGTAATTAAGCTCATATCAAATTGTTTTTTTATTTTACGTATCTGATCAAAATGTTCAAGCTTTGTCTTGGCTTTTGATAATTTCTCATTATATTCAGACTCAGTCATGATATCCATTTTTCGTGCTTTATCCAGCTTTTCTTTTATCTCGTCAAATTCTCTTTGGAAAATAGCCTTTTCCTGCATAACCAACTGGTCTTTTAAGCTCTTTTCAATTTCGATAGCTTCATTTTCAAGCTTTTGTTTTTTATCTAATTTAGGTTCAATATATTTTAATGTATCACTTACTCCTATTTCAAAATATTCTCCAGACTTGGCAATGTGTTCAACATATTTTTTACCTATGTCTTTATAGGCAACTTCGAGTTCTCCTTGAATAGAATCAATCTCTGCTTTAATCGCAATTAATTTTGCATTTTCTTTTGATGATGTAAGAACGTCACCGGTCACTTTTGAACCGATATTACCGATAGAACTCCCTACATTACTTGCCTGTGTTTTTACTTTATCAAAAAATCCCATGTAAAACCCTCCGTTTAAAGTAATATTAATGATGAAAAAGAATCTTTCCCTTCTTTTTCCCATCATAAACGATTCAACTTTCATAAGACAGACTGACGCTTGTGGCAAGTTTTTTTACCAGCCCGTTTCCCAAACGCTATTTAATCAATCCATATCAGATATTTACATCAAATATCAAATTGAAGTATAATATAAACAAAAAAGGGGTCAGACACTTTTTTTAGAAGAGAGCGCGATGGCTTTTGGCAAAACGATAAAATCGTATACTTTTTCCTGAGACATTCCCGAATTTATGAGCCATAAGCTTCCCCCACAAGATCAGGCATGCTAGGATAGCGTCTTTTCACATACCGCGGTCACAGCGCGAAGCAAGGAGAAATGCTTATGATTCTGAAAGACCTCACCGTTGCAAAAAAAATCGCCCTTGTGGGGCTTCTGCCCCTCTGCTTTCTGCTTTTCAATGTGGGAATGGATATCCGAAGCCGCATGCAGGAAATGCATACCATGGAAATCATGCGGGAAAATATCCGGATGCAGACGGTGGCATCGGAACTCATCGGCCACCTGCAACGGGAACGGGGCCGCACTGCGCTCTTCCTGAACGGAGGCAGCCGTTTTGAGGATGTCCAGAAACTGCGGAGCCAGACCGATGCCGCCCTTCCCCACTGGGAACAGGCCCGCATTCAGGCCAGAATCGGAAAGTCCCCGCTTCTGGAACAGACAGCGGGCATGGAAGGCCGCCTCCAGCAGATCCGCAGGCGCTACGAAAACAAAAATCCCTCCCTCCAGAGCCAGCAGGTCAGGGACTACACGGAACTGATCCAGAACCTCATGGCCATACAGTCCGAAGCCGCCAACGCCAAAACCACAAAGGGCTTCGGCAAAGTCATGACCAGCATCCTCATCCTTGAAACATCCCGTGAAAGTGCCGGCCTGCTGCGGGCCAATGTGAGCAGCCTCATCGCCCGGAACACCCCCCTTTCCGAAGAAGAATTCTCCCGCATCATCCGCCTTAAAGCCTCCACGGATGCAGGCCTGGAGTCTCCCGCTCTGGCCCTTTCCACCGAGACCTTTTCCATGCTGAAAAAAATGCAGACCAGCCCGGCATGGGTGGAAACAGACCGCATCTTCACGCTGGTGCTTCGCCATGCCCGTACAGGCGGCTTTGGCATCAGTGCCGAAGCGTTCTGGCAACCCGTCTCCCGCAAGGTGGATGACATCGCCATGCTGATGACAGAAAGCCTTAGGGACATGAACCGCCGTCTGGATCACACCATCGGAGAAATGAAGCAGCAAACCTTCAGAAGTATTCTTTTTTCCGTCCTGATCCTCCTGATCACCACCTTCTTTGTGCTGTGGGTTGCCATTGGCATCATCCGGAGAATCCGGAACGTGACCGCATCCATGGATGATATCGCCAGAGGAAAAGGTGACCTCACCCGCAGGCTGGGCGTCCGGGGGCAGGATGAACTGACGGCCCTGGCCCGGGCCTTCAACGGTTTTACGGAAAACATGCAGCACATGATCCGCCAGATCGCGGAAAGTACGGGAAGCCTGACCGCTTCCACCACCCAGCTTTCCGCCATCGCCAGTCAGACCGCCCAGGGTGCCGAGGAATCCAGCTCCCGCTCCGAAAGTGTTGCGGCAGCCACAGAGGAAATGAATGTCTCTGCCCGCTCCATGGCAGACAGTATGGAACGGGCCGCCCTCAACCTCAGTTCCGTGGCCTCTGCCATGGAAGAAATGTCCGCCACCATTTCTGAGATTGCCATCAATACGGCACAGGCCAATGCCCGGACGGAAAAGGCTGCCATGCAGGCCGAAGGCTTCTCCCGGATCATGCGGGAGCTGGGGCTTGCAGCCGTGGAAATCGGCAAGGTGACGGAAACCATCAACGGCATTTCAGAACAGACCAACCTCCTTGCCCTGAATGCCACCATCGAAGCCGCAAGAGCCGGAGAGGCGGGTAAGGGGTTTGCCGTTGTGGCCAATGAAATCAAAGAACTTGCCAGACAGACTGCCCATGCCACAAACGACATCCGGGACCGGATTGCTGGGATTCAGTCCGCTTCGGAAAAAGCGGAAACGGACATGGGGGGCATTGTGGATGCCATCCAGAACGTGAACCAGCTTGTGGGAACCATTGCCACGGCCATTGAGCAGCAGTCGTCTGCGGTGCGGGAGGTCTCCATCAATGTTTCCGAGGCCTCCGCCTCCGTAGGGGAAGCCAACGGTCAGAGCCATGAAATGAGCGATGTTTCCGGAGAAATTGCCCGGGAGATTGCCTCCGTCAGTGCCGCTGCCGTTCAGATGAAAAATGCCAGCTCCCAGGTACTGCAAACCGTTTCCGAACAATCCCGCATTGCCGCAGCCATTCACGGGCAGGTCGGGCGCTTCATCGTATAGCGGCAAGTCCGGGGCGGGTTCTGACCCGTCCCGGACTTCTGAACCGGCCGTAACCGTCCCCTTCAAAAAGCACTCTGCTTCCCCCTGAGTCAGCCCTGCCGTCTCAGAGGGCGGCATGAAGCGGGCAGCGAACCCATCCATTCTGTCTATCCAGAAAGAGAATCCGATAGAAAAACACGATTTGCCCTCCCCCTCTCCCCATGCTATCCCCTCGGCCAGACAGATCTGCGGCAAAACCTTCAAAACCCCAAGGAGTTTCAATGCGTTATATCGAGAGAATCTTTTTAGTCATGATCCTTGCCTCCCTTACCCTGCTCTGTCAGGTACAGGCCCAGGAAAGCCCTTCCTTCAAAACCCAGACAGGTACCCTCCAGATTGCAGGCGGTACAGCCCATATCCCCGTCATGAAAGAAGCGGCCCAGCGCATCATGACCCAGGCACCGGGAATCCGCATTGCCATTGCAGGAGGGGGATCCGGTGTCGGCATCCAGAAGGTCGGAGAAGGGCTGGTGGATATCGGCAACTCCGGGCGCAGACCCACAGACCGGGAAATTGAAACCTATGGCCTTGCCCTTTACCGCTGGGCCATAGATGGCGTGGCCCTTGTGGTGCATCCGGAAAACCCCGTCAGCGCTCTGGACAGTGCCACCCTTGCTGCGGTGTATAAAGGTGAGATCCAAAACTGGAAGACCCTCGGCGGCCCGGACAGGGCCATCACCCTCTATACCCGCGATGCCGCTTCCGGAACCCGTGAGGTCTTCTGGGAAAAAGCCCTCAGGAAAGGAGAGATCCGGGACAGTGCCCATGTGGTGGCATCCAACGGTGCCATGAAAACCGCCGTTTCTCAGGATCCCGGAGCCATCGGCTATGTTTCCGTGGGACACCTGGATTCCGGCGTCAAGGCACTGTCCTTTAATGGGGTCATGCCCGGCATTGATACCGTCACCTCCGGCGCCTATACCGTATCCCGTGGGCTGTACAGCAGCACCAAAGGAGAAGCCAAAGGCCTTGCCGCAGATTTTCTTCATTATCTGTACAGCGCAGAAGGCCGGGCCATTATCGCGGCAAAGGGCTTCATTCCCGCAGAGCGGGACTAAAATAACCCCCTGAGACTGCCCTCAGCCTTGAACCCTGTGCCGGATCCGGCACAGGGATGGACTTTTCATGCCCTCTTTTTTTGACCTTGCCCGAACCCGGAAACTTCCAGCCGGAGAAAAATTCTTTACCGTTCTCTGCGGCCTGTCCGCCCTTTTCACCCTCTGTCTTGTGCTGTTTCTCTTTGGCTTCCTCGCTTTTTTTGCCCTTCCCCTGCTCAGAAGCGGAGGATATTTTCTGCTTCTGGTCACGCCCTGGCAGCCCCTTGCGGGAAAATTCGGCATTGCGCCCATGATCGCTGGTACGGCTGCCATCAGCAGCCTTGCCGTACTTCTGGCCTTCCCCCTCTCCCTCGGAGCCGCCGCCTTCTGTGAGGCAGGCCTTGCCCCCAGAAACCTGATCCGCTGGATACGGCCGGTATTTCAGCTCATGACCGGTATCCCTACGGTGGTATACGGCTTTCTTGCCGTTTTTCTCCTCGTCCCCTTTCTGCGTCAGGGGCTGGGAGGTTCCGGATTTTCCGTACTGACGGCAGCTCTGGTTCTGGCCCTTCTCATCAGCCCCACCATGATCCTTTTTTTCTCCGACGCCTTTCGCGCCGTTCCGGAAAAATATGTCAGGGCCATGGCTGCCCTCGGTGCCAGACCCGAAGAAAGGCTGGTCTTTCTCCTCCTGCCCCAGGCCAGAAGCGGGCTGGTGGCAGGCCTTCTCCTGGCCTGCGGCAGGGCCGTGGGCGATACCCTCATCGCCCTCATGCTGGCGGGAAACAGCCTTGCCTTTCCGTCCTCTGTCACCGAACCTGCCCGTACCCTCACAGCCCACATTGCCCTTGTCATGGCTTCAGACACCCAGAGTCCCGAGTTCCAGTCCATTTTCGCCTGCGGACTGACCCTCTACCTCATCACCACCGGCCTTATCTTCCTTTGCAGACGGCTCCTGCAACAACAGAGTCTACAGCCATGAACCCTTTTATCCGCATCTCCATCAAAACGGTGTCCTTCCTTGCCGCCTTCAGCCTGACAGGGCTTGTCCTTTTTCTCCTGATCGCCCTTTTGATCCGTGCCCTGCCCGTTCTGAATCTTGAGCTGATTTTCGGTGATACACCGCCCATGGAGGCCCTCATGGGAACAAGACCGGTATTTGACGGACTTTTTCCCGCCATCTGCGGCACCCTCATGCTCATCCTCTCTTCCGTGCTGCTCGCCCTTCCACCGGGAATGGCGGCAGGCATCCATCTGGCCCTTTTTGCGGGCCCGAAAACACGACAGGGAATCGGCATCTGCGTGGATATTCTGGCGGGTATGCCCTCCATCCTCATCGGTCTTCTGGGTTTTTCCGCCATTCTGCTCTTCTACCGGCTCTTCCCCACCCTCAGACCGGGGCTGCTGCCCGCCGCCGCATCCCTGGCCTGCCTCATCCTTCCCTATCTCATCCGGGGAACCCAGCAGGCCATCCGTTCCCTGCCCCCCGACCTTGCACGCAGCACCCTGGCCCTCGGAGCCACCCCGGTACAGGCCCTCCGTCATGTTCTCCTGCCTGCGGCCCGCCCCGGACTGACGGGCTGTATCCTGCTTGCCATCGGCCGTGCTGCGGAAGATACCGCTGTCATCCTGCTCACCGGTGCCGTGGCGGCCTACGGACTGCCTTCCGGCCTGTTTCATCCCTTCGAGGCTCTGCCCTTTTTCATCTATACCACGGCAGCGGAATACACCTCCCCCAGGGAACTGGCCATGGGCTTTGCGGCTTCCCTGATCCTTGTGGGACTCTGCGGCGGCCTCTTTGGCCTTGCCGCCCTGATTCGCAAAACCGTTCTCCTGCAATCCAGCACCGGAAAGTCCCCATGAATACCACCGGAACCAAAATTCGCATCCAGGATCTCTCCGTTACCTACAACAAAACAAGGGTGCTCTCCCACATTCACCTCGACATCCCGGAAAAGGCCATCACCGCCATTACCGGGCCATCGGGTGCAGGGAAATCCACCCTTCTTCTCGCCCTGAACCGCCTTCTGGAAATGGAAGAGCAGGCCAGGATCTCAGGAAAAATAGACCTGTACACCCAGGGACACTGGCAGGATATCTACCACAGGAACACGGATATCTTTGCCCTGAGGCAGAAGGTCGCCATGGTTTTCCAGAACCCCAATCCCCTGCCCATGGGAATTTTCGCCAACGTGGCCCTGCCCCTCAGGCTCCGGGGAATCCGCAACAAAAAAAAAGTGGAAGAGGCGGTTGTCCAGGCCCTCATGCAGGCCCGGCTCTGGGAAGAGGTGCAGCACAGGCTGCGCGAAGACGCCCGTACCCTTTCCGGGGGGCAGCAGCAACGGCTGTGTATCGCCCGCAGCCTCGTTGTGCAGCCGGAGGTTCTGCTCCTTGACGAACCCACCTCCTCCCTGGATACCGTGGCGGAAACCGCCATTGAAGCCCTGCTGCTGGAACTGAAAAAAACCTGCACCCTGGTGCTGGTATCCCATTCCAGGAGGCAGGTTCAGCATCTGGCAGATTTGACCTGTACCCTGCCAGGACTTTAACGAAGCGGTCTTTCCCGAATCCTTATTTCTTGTTGAGCATCTCTTTAAGTTTCCGGATAAGACCGGAACCGATCATCTCATCGGCCACGGAAAGGATGTGCCGGATCACCTCAACGGCATCCCGCTCTCCCGCCCAGTGCCGTACGATCACCTCATCCGGTGTGTTCTGAATCACACTGTTCAGCACATAGGTTGCCAGCACCACATCATCGGCATATCCGAGGGGGCCTAAAAGCGCTTCCGGCATCAGATCAATGGGAGAAATAAAGTAGGCAATGGCAAAGGCGATCTTGGCCTTTTCCTTGGGAGACACATCGGGATCCACCACAAGTTTGCACAAAAGATGGAAAAGGTCCGGCGCAAACAGAATATATTCCGCCCATGGGCTGGCTTTTCCCTCCCCGGACTCCACCCATTTTTTGATTTTCACACGGAGCTTCTGGTAAAAATCCGCATTCTTTCTGTCCTCTAAGGCATCCATCCCTCTTCTCCTTTATTTTGCGGGTTTCAAAACAACAAAGCTTCCTTTTCATATCCGCTGATCCCGTTTTTTCACCTTTTTTACCGCAGGGGTTCCTGACCCGATCCTCTACGGACTAAGAGTATGGGAAACATAAAAAAGCGCTCGCTGAAGCCGCAGGGCAACCCGATATGCTCACCGTTTTTCCGGAAAACCCGTTTTACGCCGGAGCGCTTTCAGAAAAAAAATCCACAGGGTCCGCACGGCATAGACCAGAATTTCAGGGAGCAGGGCTGCCACCACACCGGAAAAAAGTCCCACGGAAATGGCCCCCATATCCAGCCGGATGATATGGGTATAGGTTTCAGCCACCTCCCTGCGGACATCCTGAACCGGTCGCAGCAGCACATGAAAAACTGCACTGAACCGGCTTTTTCTGAAATCGGCAAGGGCCTTTTCAAGAAGCATTTTACGTTCACGGATGGCGGCAATGTTACGCCCCCCGTCCCGGAACACCGGATCCCCGGCTTTTCCATAATGCCCAATGAGACGGCCAAGATCTCCTTCGAAATACCGATCCGCATCCTGCTGGAAAACCGCAAGGCTGCGTACGGATTCCCGAAAATGGGACTCCAGGCTTTTCCCATAGGCATCCAGAAAACCGGGGATCTGAATTCCGAAAAGTACCCCTCCCACAAAGAGGATAAGGCGGGCATAGGCATGGAGTTTCATCATCATTCCGCCACTACTCCGAATAATTTTCTGCAATTTTATCAAAGGAGGCGTTCCGGATATTTCTGATTTCATCCCATATTTTCTGGGCTAAATCGGGATGGGCCTTCACAAAGCTATCCGACAGCATCAGATAATAATGTTTTGAGAGAAAGGGAGGGCTTATCTTTACAATATCAGCATATTTAGGATTATTACGAATGATGTTATCCGCCGTCACATCCTGAAGTGCTAGCGCAGCAACCCTTCCTGCAGCAAGCTTATCCAGATTGTTAACCGTACTGGGTGCTTCCTCCACCGGCACATTGAGTTTCTTGAGATCGTTCACAACGGAATACCCAAGGGGTGCTCCGATGTTTCCATCCAAACCTGAAAAAATCTTTCCGTCCCAGCCGAGCTTTGAATCCTTCAGGGTATAAATGGAATAGGTAATGGTTGTAATCCGGCGATCCGTGTCCGCCGCCCCACCATGGCTGTGGTCTTTTGTGGGATACCATCCAATGGCAAGCCTCTCCTTGCTATAACTGGCATTAAAAATGCCATCCACAAGGTTCTCTCCAAGACTGAAGGTGCACCTTCTCCAGGGATACCGCACAAACTGAATGGAAAGACCGGGAATTCTCTCTTCCAGCATCTTCACCATTTCCACGGAAACTCCCGGACGGGGTGAGATGACAGCATCACTGTTCCCCATGTAATAGGGGGGCTGCTCTTTGTTTTCATAGGCGATGGTCATTTCAACGGCATTTGCATGAAAAACAAAAGAACAAAAAAAGAGAACTGAAAAAACCACTATTTTTTTCATAAAACCTCCTCTAAATAAACACGTATCTGTCAAATTGTCAGGATGCAGCCTGCACACCCAAGAATATGAGCAGGTTAGCGGATGCCATGAAAAAAACACAGTTCTTTCTTCAAAAACTACTCCTTTTACTCCCCGGCATCCCCCAGAAAGGTGCAGGCCTTTGGAACCTGACTGATCTGCACCTCACCTGCGGCTTCTTCCATGAAAAGCCCCGCCTGTCTGAGGGCCTCCAGAACCTCTTCCACCTGCTCTTCACCGATGGTCATCACGCTGACCTCCCTTGCCGGACTGACCCCTGCCTGGGGCGTTTCCAGATCAATGTGCCTGAGAAGGCTCAAGGTGGCTCCCCCGGCACCGGCTTCCATGGCCTTGCGGGTAAAATCCTCCCCGAAGCCCTCGTTGCAGATCATGGAAAAATTCACAAGGCCTGTGAGAAATCTCCGCAAAACAGGTTTTGCCGATGGGTTCAAAGATTTTCTGCGCCATTCCGTGTTCCCCCGGATCTCATCCAGGGCGGCCACGATCTGCTCGATGCTGGCCGCCTGACTGGCAGGGCCTGCGGCAAACCGGGTATTGAGAATCCCCATGGACACGGGAGAAAAACTGATAAAGCCCTTTCCCGGCTGATCCAGAGCCCCTGCCTGAATCATTCTGTCCATCACCGTCTCGCCATGGGCTTCATCCACCACCAGGGTCGTGATTTCCTTTTCCGCAGGAATCAGCACACGCCACAGTCCCAGACGGTTGCGCAATCCCGTGCCTGTGCCAAAGGTGATGGCAGGAACCCCCGTTCCCGTACGCAGGCCGATTTCAGCCACCCGGTTTCCCTCCCCCTGCTGGGTGATGCAGCGGATGGCCATCAGATCCGAAGCCATGAGCTGGGGAGAAGATTCGGGAAGGGACAGCGGCAAGGGAGGCCGGGAGAGAAAGGAGGCGGGAATCCGGATATCCTCGGCATAGAGGTTCCCCCGGCCCGGAATGTCCATGCGCAGACGAACCGCAAAAAAATCCATGAGCTCTCTGGTCTGCACAGAGGGCACCACAAAGGAAAAAATCTGGATGGGATCTTCCAGAAGGGCATTTTTTCCCAAAAAAAGCTTCCGGAACCCACCCACGGGTCTCAGCATCACACTGCGGCCCATCTCACAGTTCAGATGAGGAATGCCGATGTCCTGGGCTGCGGCCAGCACCTCCTTTGCAAAAACCCGGTCCATGCTGGCGGTGATCCGGGTACAGGAATACGTATCTTCCATGGGAAACCTTTCTCAGGCCGCTGGGCTCTGGAGCATGGCCTGTTTACGCATCCGGATCAGGAGACCGACGGCAAGCACACAGACAATGGGATACACGGAGGCACAGGCCAGAATACCAAAGCCCTCCACAGCCCCCACCTGGGAGCTGATGCCAAGCCCCATGGACAGAACAAGGGGGACGGTAATGGGGCCTGTGGTCACACCGGCACTGTCCCAGCCGATGTTGACAAACTCTTCTGTGGAAAACCAGGTCAGCACCAGCAGCACAAGATAAGGCGGAACAATAAGATAAAGAAGGGGCACCCCCCAGATGATCTTCACCACGCCCACGCTGATCCCAAGCCCCACACCAACGGCCACGGTCTGCATCAGAAGGGATTTTCTGAAGGCTCCGACGGTAAGGGTTTCTACCGTCAGGCCGAGGGCGTTGAGGGCGGGTTCCGCAAGGGTGGCTCCGTAGCCCATGACAAAGGCAAAGAGCAGCACCACAATGAACCCCGCAGGATGCCCGTCATGCCCGAACATGGGTCCCTTTGCGGGCACAAAGGTGTAGCGGCTGGTTTCCGCATCCAGCCTCTCCTTTTCAAAGGGAACCTGCACATATCCCCCGTTAAGGTTGGCATAAAAAAAACGGGTCTTTTCTCCCTCCGGCCCCAGGGCCGTATGAATAAGCGCCTCATCAAAATGGGGAAGAATGCGGGTCTGTTCCACCAGCTCAATGCGCTTAAAGGATGCGGGCAGGGCACCTCCCACCTGATTGCCCAGCCGGGAAAGCCCCATCTCGATACCCACATTGAAGAGAAACATACCGATGGTGGCAAAAAACAGGCCCAGAGCAATTTCATCCGCACGGGGAAGCTTTTCCCGAAGCCACCCCAGCAGCACCAGAATCAGAAAAAGGGAAAGAGGCACAATGGCCTGCACACTCTCGATTCCGTTACGCAGCAGAAAAGCCCCCGTATCCGGACGCACCGTCATTCCGGAATATTCGGCCACAGCCCTGCGGATAGCCCCGCTGCTCCCGAAAATCGCCATGCGCTGCTCCGGACTGCCGTGGGAAACCGCCCATTTTTCCAGTTCGGATTTCTCAGGACTTCCGAAGATCCGCCTTCTCAGCTCCCCATCCTCCTGAAGGGTCTTCAGAAAAACCTGCATTTCTTCCTTCCCACCCAAAAGGATCAGCTGGGAGGCTTCGCTGGCATTTTTCAGGGCATAGGCCCGAAGGGCTGTCTCATCCTCAAAAAGGAAAAGCACCTTTTCCCGGTTTTCGGGGCTGAAAAAGGCATCCTGGGACATGGGAGGCGGTACGGCGGGCAAAAAGAAAAGGCCAAGGAAAAGCACCGTATAGATGGGAATCAGAGAAGCCAGGGTCACCACACCGAAGCCCCCGTTATCGCCGCCTCCCCTGTTCACCACCCGGCAGATGCCCATGCCCAGAGCCAGCACCAGAGGAACGGTCACAGGCCCTGTTGTGGCTCCCCCCGCATCCCAGGCCAGGCTTAACAGGGGATGCATGTTGGCGTCATAAAAAGACCAGAGGGAAAAACAAAGCAGGAAACCGACGCTGACATACAAAAAAGGCTTCAGTGACCACTGGTACATGAAACGCAGCATCCCCAGCACCACGGCAAGCCCGACGCCGATCCCCACCGCATGGCGCAGGGCTTCGGCATGTTTGTTCAGAAGAAGAAAAAGGAGGGGGGCATCCCAGGCATGGATGAAGGCCCCCGCAAGCTGCAATACGCCGATGGCGGGTTCGGCAAAAGTAACTCCCAGCCCCAGCACAAAGGCAAAGAGCAGAATCACCCCAAGCCCCGATCTCTGGGGCAGGCGGATACCAATGGCATCCCCCAGCGGCATGAGGCCCAGAAACAGCCCTTCCATAAAAAACGCCAGCCCTGTCACAATGATGGCAATACCCAAAGCCACGGTGGCGCTTTCCGCCACGGGGATTCCCAGCACCAGGGTCTGAAAGGCCACAAGATACAGGACAATGAGGGCAATGGCCTGCACCTGCTCCATAATTTTTTTTCTCACATAGGGAAGCAGGAGGCCCATCTTCTCCTGAAAACGCAGCTTTACCCGTGCATCCCCTTTTTGCTCTCTTGCCATTTTCCGTCCTCTGTCCGACCCGCTCTCAAAAGTCCCTCTCTTAAACAGCAAAACCCCCGCCCTTTAAAAAAGAACGGGGGCGTCAACCTGCATACGTCCGAAAGCCCTATCCCATACTGACGGTCATGACCTCTCCGCATTCGGAGAAGCTCACGGCCCTGGTGCTTACCCGACCGCGCCCTCCCTTCATGGAGATTCCGGAACCCCTGCTTTTGCAGAACCGGTCAGGTGACTGCGCCGGATCTCGTACATGGCCAGTGCGGCGGCCACCGAAGCATTGAGGGAACCCACAGGCCCTCCCTGGGGGATGGACACCATGACATCACAATGCTTCTGTACCAGGGGGCGGACTCCCCGGTCCTCTCCTCCGACAACCAGCACGAGAGGCCCGTCCAGCCGGGCTGTGGTAAGGGAAACACCTGAGGCATCCAGCCCCGCCACCCAGAACCCCTCCTTTTTCATTTCTTCCAGAAAGCGTGCGATATTCACCACTTCGCAAAGGGGCAGATGTTCGAGAGCCCCGGCCGAGGCCTTGACCGCCGCTGGCGTCGGGCCTGCGGAACGGTCTTTGGGAATCACAAGGCCGCTGGCCCCAAGGCAGAGGGCTGTTCGGGCAATGGCCCCCAGATTTCTGGGATCTTCAATGCCGTCCGCCACCACCACAAGGGGAGGGTTCCCCGTGAGCAGGGCTTCCAGCTCCCGGAACACAAAAAAGGAGGCCCGCAGCAGTACCCCCTGATGCACGGCCCCCGCGGTCATGGAATGCATCTGCTCCAGGGTACAGACCTCGGGAGAAAGCCCGCGCATCTGTGCCAGTTCCAGAATTTCCGTAAAACGGGCGTTTTCCGGATCCGTGAGATACAGGGTATAAAAGGTACGGACATTGGCCCTTAAGGCCTCGGTCACAGGGTGGATACCAAAAAGATCCTCATGTTTGCTGCTTTTTACGGGAGCTCCCTGGGAGCGCCTTGCCTTTTTCATGGGCTTCCGTTTCTAAAGTTCATTTCTAAAGATAGTCCGTTGTTTCGGGATCTTCGCCCTTTCTACAGGCGTCCACCAGAGAAATCAGGGCATCCTTCGCCCGCTCAAAATCATCATTCACAATGCGGTATCGGTACGCATCCTTGCGGGCGATCTCCCGAATGGCATCGGCCATGCGCCGTTCAATCACCTCGGGAGCATCCGTGCCCCGCTTCATGAGCCGCTCCCTCAGGATCGCCATGGAGGGGGGCAGGATAAAAATGGTGACCGCCTCGGGAAAGCGTTCCACAATCTGACGCATCCCCTGCACGTCGATTTCAAGGAGCAGATCCCGGCCTGCCTTCAGGGTCTCCTCCAGAACAAAGGCCGAGGTTGCATAAAAATTACCATGCACTTCGGCCCACTCCGCCCATCGTGCCAGATCAATACCTTCCCTGAATTCCTCCACGGAAAGAAAGTGATAATCCTTCCCGTTTTCCTCTCCCTTGCGAGGCTGCCGCGTGGTGTAGGAAATGGAGTAACACAGTTCGGAAAAGGTTGTTCTCAGCGCATCACACAGGCTGGTTTTTCCGGTGCCCGAAGGGGCGGAAACCACAAAAAGCCGTCCCCTTCTTTCTGCGGAACTGTTTTCAGGATGCGTCATCATCATGCTCTTTCAGCGCGCCATAACGCTGGGAAATGGTTTCGGATTGAATGGCGGAAAGCACCACATGGTTGGAATCCGTCACAATGATGGAACGGGTTCTCCTGCCATGGGTGGCATCCACCAGTCTCTTATCTTCCTTGGCCTCGTCCTTTAAACGCTTCATGGGTGCGGAATTGGGCGACACGATGGCCACCACCCGATCCGCCACCACACTGCTGCCAAAACCGATACTTAAAAGATTCTGATCCGACTTCTGTCTGCTGCCCTTTCCTGAACCTGCCATGACAAGCCTCTCTTAAGGAAATCCATGGAAGACAGGCGGTTTTCCACCTGCCCGGCCCTTTTCATGCTTAAGACCCCCCTGCGTATAAAGGCATCCGTGTCTGTGGCATCGGCATGTCTTTGCCGGGATCCGGTAACACTCCACCCTGCTGCGGCCAGAATACGGGGCTCTTCGATGGCCTATTCGATATTCTGTACCTGCTCCCGCAGTTTTTCCAGCTCCGCCTTCATGGCCACCACACGGTGGGCGATGCTGCTGTCTCCGGCCTTGGAGCCCATGGTGTTGAACTCCCGGTTGAATTCCTGAAGAAGAAAATTCAGCTTGCGGCCTCCGGGTTCGGGCCCGTCCATAATCTCCCGGAAATGGGCGATGTGGCTTCTCGCCCGTACCACTTCTTCGGAAATATCACTGCGATCCGCAAGGATGGCCGCCTCCTGAAGAAGCCTTCCCGGATCCGGCTCAAGGCCCGCATCCTGCATGAGCTGGCTGACCCGCTCCATAATGCGGTTGCGGTACAGGGAGATGAGATCCCCGGAAGCCTGTTCAATGGCCGCCACCTCATTTTCGATCCAGCACAGGCGCTGACGGAAATCTTCCGCCAGATACCGGCCTTCGGTGGTGCGCATGGCATCAATGGCGTCCAGGGCCTCTTCCATGGCCCCTGTCACCACGGGAAAAAAACGCTCCAGATCCAGAGTCCGCTCCGCCGTTTTCAGGATACCGGAACCCGCCTGCATCAAAAGCGCAAGGGTCACCTCTCCTTCCAGGCTGAGGGTTGTTTTCAGATTTTCCAGGGCGGTCTTGCAGGAAAGCGCCCGGGACATATCCACCTCGACGGCGTTCTGCGCCTCCGCCGTGTCACTGATCTGAAGCCGTACTTCCACGCGCCCCCGGCTCAGCCTTGCGGTGAGAAGGGATTTAATCCGCTCTTCCAGACCGCTCAGTCCCGAAGGCACCCGGATCATGGGATCCAGGTTCCGGCTGTTGTAAGTCCGGATTTCCACATCCGCCGTCAGCTCTCCTTCGGAAAAAGAGGCTCTGGCATAGGCTGTCATGCTCCGGATCATTCAGGCCCCGCTTTCGGAAAGGGGGCGGGCCGCATCGGGCAGCATCACGGGAATGCCCTCCCGGATTTCATAGATCACAGCACAGGCCCGGCAGATCAGTCCGTCCTGGGCCTCATTTTCCTCCACCCCCCCACGACAGCGGGGACAGGCCAGGACTTCCAGCAGTTCAGGGTTCAGTCCCATTGTTTTTCACACCTTTCCAAAAACACTTCCGTCCGAAAACGGGAAAAAACATCCTGTATGTACACCCTGTGGCATCAGTACAGTCCGCCGTTCACGCCAATCACCTGACCGGTCACATAGGAGGCTTCGGGAGAGGCGAGAAAGCCCACGAGGGCCGCCACTTCCTCTGCCCTGCCGGGACGGCCTGCGGGGATCTCCCTGGAAAGCGCTTCCAGATTGAGATCCTCTGTCATGTCCGTCACAATGAAACCCGGAGCCACCACGTTCACCGTGATGTTGCGGGTGGCCACCTCACGGGCCAAAGCCCGGCTCGCCCCCATGAGTCCCGCCTTGGAAGCCGAATAATTCACCTGACCCGCCACACCGGCCTGTCCGGATGTGGAACCGATGGAAATGATACGGCCATACCGCTGACGCAGCATCTGTCGCACCACAGGCCGGGTGAGATAAAAAAAGCTGTCGAGGTTGGTGCGCATCACCTCTTCCCAGGCCTCGTTTTTCATGCGCACCATAAGCCCGTCTTTTCGCATCCCCGCATTGTTCACCAGCACATCAAGACGGCCCTTCTCCTTGATGAGGCTCTCCAGACAGGTCTCACAGGCGGCGGCATCCGTCACATCCAGCGCTACAAGATCCCCGCTTCCGCCCGCTTCCCGGATGGCAGTCAGAGCTTCCTCCGCTCCGGCCCGGCTCGACCGGTAGGCAAGAACAACAAAGAATCCCCTTCTGCCCAGTTCCTCGGCAACGGCCCGGCCGATACCCTTTCCGGCTCCTGTCACCAGGGCGACTGCTGCATCTTTTTCCATATCAGGTCTCCTCATCCCGCGTTAAAGCGCTCTTTTACCCCAAAGCCCTGAAAGCCGCAAGGTTCTCGCCCATTTTCTCCACCTAAAGTGCATTGACAACGGATACAATGGTTTCATAAATCCGGGCCAGTTCTTCTTCTGTGATGCAGTAGGGCGGCAGAATATAAATCACATTGCCCAGAGGCCGCAGCAGCACGCCTGCATCGAGAAAGGCCCTGCGCAGCACAGGGCCGGAAGTATCAAAGTATCCGCCGCTTCCATCGGAAACCAGTTCCATGGCGGCGATGGTGCCCATCACCCGGAAACGGGTGAGACGGGGATGTTTTCTTACCCCCTCTCCCAGTTCCCTGTGCCAGCCTTCCATCTTGCGGAAAGGTGCCGCTTCCATGAGCTTCAGGGAGGCAAGTCCCGCAGCACAGCCCAGGGGATTGGCCGTGTAGGAATGGCCGTGCCAGAAAGTACGGGAAGGATCGTCTCCCAGAAAAGCATCCTGCACCGCCTTCGTGGTCACCGTCGCCCCCAGGGGCAGAAACCCCCCCGTAATTCCCTTGGAAAGGCAGACCATATCCGGAGAGGTTTTCGCCTTCACACAGGCAAACCATTCCCCTGTCCGGCCAAAGCCCGTCATGACCTCATCATAGATCACAAGAAGCCCTGCGGCCTGCATACGGGCCTGAATCTTCTGAAGAAACTCCGGCCTGCAAAACCGCATCCCCCCTGCACCCTGGATGAGCGGTTCCACAATGAGTCCTGCCAGGGTGTCCGCCCCCTCGTCAAGGGCCTTGTCCAGCGCCCTCAGGGCTGCCGCTTCCTTGACATCCACCCCTTCATCCCCCTCCCAGGTGGAGGGAAAGGGAAGGTAGACAACCTCAAACATCAGGGGCCGGAAGGGATCGGAAAATCCGCTTGTCCGGTCGCCCACACTCATGGCTCCCAGAGTATCGCCATGGTAGGCCCCTTCAAAGGCAAGAAAACGGGTACGCCGGGGTTTTCCCTGATTCCACCAGTACTGCACCGCCATTTTGAGGGCCACCTCCACGGCGGTGGAGCCGTCATCGGAATAGAACATCCGGCAGAGGGTTTCGGGCAGATGGGACAAAACTCCCTGGGCCAGCGCCTCAGCGGGCCCGTGGGTCAGCCCTGCGGGAATCACCTGCTCAAGGGTTAAAGCCTGACGGTAAATGGCCTCGGCGATTTCTTTTCTTCCGTGACCGTGCAGGTTCACCCACCAGCTGGAAATACCGTCAAGAAGTTTCCGGCCATCCTCAAGAACAAGCCAGCTCCCCAGGCCAGAGGCCACACGCAGGGGATTTTTTGCCGCTTCAATGGGCGTAAAGGGCATCCAGAAAGCGGAAGACATCTCTCTTGCTTCATCATTCTTCATTTATACTCCATGAAAACCCTGAGGACTCCCACCGTGCTTACGGTGGGTCTCTCATCTCAGAAAAAAGGCCCAGAAGCGGGGACAAAACCTGGCATTGCAAGGCTGAGTCAGGGGAAAAACCAGATTCCCTATGGAAAGAATGCTTCTCCAACCTTTTCAAAGCACACCCGCTCGAATCCAAGGGCCGTCACCACAAACTTCTGAAGCCGCAGATTTTTGTATTTTTCCTCAAGCCTTGCGCCATAGTCCCTGACCTGCCCGGTGCCCTCTTCCATTTTTGCCCGGACGGAAGGAAGGGCCTTCAGGGCATCGGGACTTAAGGCCAGCGCCTCTTTTCCGGATAAGCCCGCCTCTTTCAGACTCACAAACTTGAATTCAATCAGCACATCATAGACCCTGCCGTAGCGTTTATCCGGCCGGATGATCATGGTGAGATCGGAATATCGCCTTGAAATTTCCCCTTCAGA
>NZ_JCANVJ010000041.1:0-17976 GCF_059569355.1 Desulfobotulus sapovorans DSM 2055
CTGGAGTTTCCAGTCCTCCCTCTTCACAACAATCTCAGCGAGAGGGATATCAGGGAATATGTCAAAAGAAGAAAAATCAGCGGTACGACCCGGAGCGATTTAGGCCGCCAGTGTCGGGATACATTTCTCAGCCTCAAGAAAACCTGCCAGAAACATGGCCTCTCTTTCTGGGATTTCCTCTATGATCGGATCCATGACCTTGGAGCCATCTCCTGTCTGCCACGCCTTGTCGCTGACTCGATCCCTCGCTGAACCTGTTTCTCTGTTTCTATTCATGCTGCCCGGACTTTTGGAGTAGTTACGTTTTCTTTTTGGCAAAGGACAAAATCTACGTGCTTTCTGGTGATACGATTCAGAGCCGCTGTGCGCGCCCCTTTTTCGATTCCGGGCTTGATAAGCATGAGATCTGCGAGTCGCACCTGGGCATATACTCTGAATTCTGCCCCAACAGCCTGTTCCAGACTGCCCAGAAATGAGCGTTCTGCAGGGGTCAGGAGACTCTCCTTTACAAGGTAGGGAAGGGGGCCGACAGTGGGTTTTTCGGAATCCGTTTTTTTTGTTTTTAAAATGATTGCCACAGCAATCACCATCAGCGCCACCAGAAACAAAAGCCACTCCATCAGTTCTCTCCTCAAATAAAATTTAAGATGCTGTTGTTAATCCTTTTTTCAGGGCCGGAGACCTTGATGCCATCTGCCCAGCCCTGGTATCCCTCACCCGTCCTGCCTTTCCATCCGCATATGAATCAATGCCACCCGCTCTCCTGTGTGATTCTTCCTTTCCTCAAGATCAAAGGGCCGGAAGCCCAGTTTCGGATAGAGGAGCAGGCCTGCCACATTGCTGTGGAAGCAGGATACCGTGATTGTGTGTGCCTGATGTTTCTCAAAACCGAGATGCATCATATGCCGGAGGAGAAAACCGGCAACCCCAAGCCCCCTTGCATGGGAAGCTGTCATTACATTGCCGATGGCACAGACCCCTTCTTTCCAGCGGTAAAAATTGGCAAATCCCACCACAAGACCTGAATGTTCCACCACCGTTGAATCCGAGCGTGCGGCCACGCTTTCCCGCAGTGCTGCCTCTGTCAGCGGGAACCGTGCCCGTGGAAAGCAGTGAAAAAGTTCCTCTGGTGTTGCCGGGAACCCGCAGATCAGGGGGATATCCTCTTCCCTCACTTCCCGATGCCGCATGATGTCCTCCCGTCTGCCGGACAGATCCGGAGTTGTTGTCATGGCAAAATAGCCCATACGCAGATACGCTTTCCTATCCCATCCATGACATGCAGGCAAGCTTCAGGGAATATGCTTGGCCTGTTTTTTACAATCCGCTCTCAGTCGTGATTCAGCGCCATGCAAAGCACCACATCCAATCCCAATACCTTTCCAACACAGCACAAACATCCTTCCCTTAGCCTTGCAGGGCGCAGGCGGTCGCTTTTCCTTTCCGCCGGAGTTTTCCCAAGCCCACCTTGCTCAAGAAAGGAAACACCATGGCCAGAGCCGATCTCCATGTCCACTCCCTTTATTCTGAACGCCCGGCCAACTGGTTTCTCCAGCGCATCGGTGCTTCGGAGTCCTATACCCCGCCGGAGACCATCTATGCCCAGGCGCTGGCAAGGGGCATGGATTTTGTCACGGTAACGGATCACAACTGCATGGACGCGGCCCTTCTTCTTAAAGAACGCTATCCGGACAGAACCTTCACAGGGGTGGAATCCACCACCTATTTTCCGGAAAACGGCTGCAAGATTCACCTCCTTCTCTACGGCCTCACGGAAGCCCGGTTTGCGGAGGTGCAGAAGACCCGCAGGGATATCTATGCCCTCCGGGAGCTGATCCGGGAGCAGGACATCGCCCATTCCGTAGCCCATGCCACCTATGCCATCAACGGCAGGCTGAGCCTCGATATTCTGGAAAAGCTCATGCTGCTTTTCAATGTCTTTGAGGGCATCAACGGTGCCCGCAGCCAGGCCTCCAACACCACCTGGACGGCGACTCTTCAGGCCCTCACCCCGGAAAAACTGGAAACGCTCAGGAAAAAACACGGCATCCTGCCCATGGGAGAAAAACCCTGGATCAAGGGATTTACGGGAGGCTCCGACGACCACTCCGGGCTTTTCATCGCCAAGGCCTGTACTTTTGCGGATGGGGCCAGCCCCGAAGCCTTTCTCGAGGCCCTGAAAAAGAGGGAGAGTCTGGCCCAGGGCAAACACAATGACGCCAAATCCCTGGCCTTTGCCCTGTACAAGATCGCCTATGATTTTTCCCTCACGGAAAGCACGCCTCTGCACCGATCGGTTCTTTCCCGGCTGGGGGATGCCATCCTGCATCCCCAGGGAGGGGATGGAACCTGCGGGAAACCTGGCATCAGAACCGGAGAAGAAGGGCAGATCCGTCTTCTCCTTGCCGCACTTCGGGAGAGTCCGGAGCCGGAGGCGGGAGGAGAGAATCCGGAAGTCTGGCTGGAAGGGGTCTATGACAAAATCACACGGGTATCCGACGCTTTTTTCAGAAATATCCTTCTTTCCATCGTAAGCGATGTGCGCAGGGGGAATTTCGACCACTTCATCCGCAACATCGCATCTCTTCTTCCCGGTATCTTCCTCTCCATTCCCTTTTTCATGACCCTGCGTCACATGCAGGATGGCCGCAGGCTGCTTTCTGACCTGAAAGCGGTTCATCTGCAATCCGGCTCCCCTGATAAATTTGGTAAAAAGGTGCTCTGGTTCACGGATACCTTTCAGGAAATGAACGGGGTGGCCGCCACCCTCCGGGAGATTGCGGCCATGGCGGAGCGGGAGGGGCTTCCCGTCCGTATCCTGACCTGCCTGCCCCCCGGAAGTGCAGAAGTGCCGGAAACGGTCACAGACCTGGCGACCTTTCTTTCTTTCCCCCTGCCCTGGTATGAGCACATTGAGGTGCGGGCGCCCTCCCTTCTCACCGCCATCCAGAAGCTCGGAGCCTTTGAGGCGGATGAAATCTGTATTTCGACACCAGGCCCTGTGGGCATTCTGGGCCTTCTTCTGTCAAGGCTTCTCAATCTGCCCTGCCGGGCCGTGTACCACACGGATTTTGCCGCCCAGGCCAAAGCCATCCCAGGCAATGAGTCCCTTTCCGACATCGTGGAAAACGCCACCCGTTTCTTCTATTCCTTTGCCGATGAGATTCATGTGCCCAGCCGGAGTTATATGGATCTGCTTTCCGCAAGGGGGCTGGAACAACCCCGTATGCGGCTTTTCATCCGTGCCGTGGATACAGGGCTTTTTGCCCCCCGGCCCGGAGCGCGAAAACGTCTTGAAACAACATACGGCATCACGGCCCGCCATCTGCTTCTCTATGCGGGAAGGATTTCCAGGGACAAGGGGATGGATCGCATCCTGGAGATCCACCGGATGCTGGAGGAAAGGGGGCAGGATGTCCATCTGCTTCTCGTAGGTGAGGGGCCGGATCTGGAGGCCATCCGCCATCAGCACAGGGCGCGTGTCACCTGCACGGGCAGGGTGGAAAGGGAGGCACTCCCGGAGTTTTACAGCGGATCGGATTTTCTGCTTTTCCCCAGCATCATGGACACCTTCGGCATGGTGGTGCTGGAGGCCCAGTCCTGCGGGCTGCCTGCCCTGGTGTCCGGCGTGGGTGGGCCAAAAGAGATTGTGGAGGATGGCAGAACGGGGAGGGTGCTGCCCGCAGAGGATCCCCAGGCCTGGGTGCGCTGCCTTGAAGGTCTGTTCCGGGTCATGGACAGTCAGCCCCTGAAGTACCGGGACATGCGTGCCGCTGCACGGAAGGTGGGGCTGGCCTCGGGCTGGACCGCTGCACTGGAAGCGTTTTTTGGCCATGCCCCTTCCGGAGAGGAAAAGGCCAGACCTGCGGCATGAGGTTCAGGGGGGACGTTCATAACAGAAAAGCCATAAAAGCTTCATCAAAGGGCAATGAAGGAAGGGTAAAAGGGGAGGGATGCAGTTCTGACCCATCTCCATGAACGGAGGTTCCCTTTGTCCTGCCTTCAGAAAGCCAGTCCGTCCTTTCCGGCAAAAGATGGAAAGCAGCCTTCCCCCTCCGAGCTTCGTCAGTACCTGGAAATCCCCGCAGGGGACGAAGCCCTCACCGCCTTTCAGCCCTTTTCTGCGGGCGACACCACCTGTGGCGTGGAAAATGAATTTCAGGCTCTGGTGGAAGGAAAAGCAGAAAATGTGGATCTTGCCTGCATGATCCGGGAGTCCAATTTTTACAAGAACATCCTGAAAAGAAGCCAGTCCGGTGAGCTGCCGCCGGAGCAGGCGGAAAAACTTGAACGCTTTCTCGCCGAAAATGAGGATTCTGTCTGGGAAAATTCCTGGGTACGTTTTCCGGAAAAGCGGCTTTCCGCCTATGCCCAGCATATCTTTACAATGGATCTGCGGGCGGACAGGAGAAAATCAGAAAGCCCGCAGCGCAGCGATACCCACAAATTTTTCCTGAACCGGGACGGGGAGACCTGGATCCGTGTTCCCATCAGCTATCTTCTCAAGCTTTCCATGGCGGACATCATCGGCCAGTCTCCCCGCCTGCACCCCATCCTGAGGGTCACGGCCAGCCGGATGATGGAGCATTTTTTAAGCGACAACACCTCGCCCGAAGTGCTGTCCTTCCATCCCGTCATGCTGGGCTCCGGCAAGGGAGCTGCCGATGCCCTGACAGGGGAAACCCTGAAGCGTTACCTGCTCTGTCAGCTGCTTCTCGATCATGCCAATGAGGCCTTCGGCCTTGCGGAAAACGGTCAGAAGGCCAGCATCCATTTCGCCTCCCATCCCCCTCTGCGCCAGAAGGCCCTCAACGAGATCATCTCCGATGCCTTTTACAGGGAGCTTTTCATGAATCCCTGCCTTTCCGGCTGGGATCAGGGGGAGGTCAAAAACCGCTATATGGGGCTCTGCCACGAAGTGCTTTCCCGCAGCCAGCTCAATGCCGTGAAAAAACTGAAAGAGTGCGGCATCATCACAAGAAACCTTGTGGTTCTGCCCAATACCTCCAACATCAGCCTTGCCAACAACGGCACCCATATTTCCATCGGCAGCCGGAAGATGTCCCGGCTCATGGCCGCTGCGGCCCCTTCCATCGGTGCTTCGGATGAAAAATGGATGGGGGATCTGGTGACCAAGATCATGGAATATTTTCTGCCCCTTCTGGTGGGCACCTATTCCGCCACACCCTACCGTCTTGAGTTTGAGGATTTCCATCCTGAGCAGGTGCTGGGGTTTCTGCCCCATGAACTGGATTTCACCCATCTGCGAATGCTCTGGAGGCGCTGGAAAAAAAAGGCGAAAAACCATGCCTTCGGAACTTCCTTTACCCCCTTCGGTCCCCCCTGGCTGGACCGGAACATCCGCAGACTCTTTGGTTTCAAGGGTGATTTTGTGCCGGATTTCCGTCTTCTGGATTATCCTGCGGCCCTGCTCAGTACACCAAGCTGTCCGGCCCTGGACGGCAGCCTGGGAAACCAGCAGCGCCTGCTTCAGGATCTGGGGGACTCGGGGGCCTTTGATCCCCGCATGTCCATGTATCTGCCCTTCCGGACACGAACCTTTGACAAAATGGGCTTTTCCGGATTTGAGGGCCGTCTGTACAGCACCTTTCCCGCCATCGGTCAGGATATGGGCAGGGCTGCCCGGCTTCAGACCCTGATCACGGCCCTTGGTTTTCAGTATCTGCTTTCCGGACGTTACGGCCATGCCCATATTCCGGACACTCCCTTTGTGGAGAGCGAACGCAGGCAGGTGCTTTTTGCGGCAGCCATCGGTCTTCCCACGGTCTATCTGCGTTCCGACACGCCCAGCCTTTTTCTGCGGGATCTCTTTCCCCTGATCAGCGGAACCCGCATGAGCCGGCGTTACCCCGGTTATCTGCGGGTTCCCGTACCGGCCCTGATGACGGCCCTCTGCGATAAAATTGAAAGAGATGGTCAGGCTCTCATCGAAGCCCATGGTGCAGGGGATCTCATGAAGGATCTGCGCCTGCGGCTTGCCCATCCCGGAGCCACGGCCTCGGGCAGGCTGACGGCCCTCATCCGGGAGGAAACCGGTTCTGCCAGACCCGAAAACCTGCCCGCAGCGGCCTTCAACCGTGCTGCGGAAACCTGTTACCGTACCCGGCTCAGGGAAGCCCACATCCGCGAAGCCATCCGTTTTCTGGCAGAAGATCTCCTGAGGCTCGAAAACTGGGCCACCTTCCGGGATACGGCCTCGCGGGATGCCCTGGCTTCCATTACCGGCATCCACGGCCTTGGCGATCTTGTGGCGGCCTTAAAAAAAGATTCCGGCATCACATCCATCAGCCGCTCAGAAAGGCTGGCCCTGATCCAGCTGCTTATCCTTTCGATCCATAATGATAAAAAGCATTTTGAGGCCTGCCCATGACTTTTTCGCACCATTACGTGGAACGCCATACGGGAAAAGCGGTGGCGGAAAAGCTCTTTGCCGATCCCGCTGTGCGCTTCCTCTACCACGGCATCCGGGAGAACGCCTCCTGGATGTTCAGGGCACTCACCTCTCCGAGGGCCAGCCGCATCCTTGCCGCCTTCAACTATGACCTGCCCTTTGCCTCGGAAAAAAGGGCGGAGCAGATGGTGAGAGACCTTGGGATCAACCGGGACGAATGTCTGGAGCCAGAAGCCCTGCTCAGCCCAAGAGCCCTCTTTGAAAGGAAAATCCGTTACTGGGACTGCCGTCCGGCTCCCGAAGATCCTGATGTGATTCTTTCCCCTTCGGACAGCCGTATTCTGCCCCTGGATCTCTCCCCCGGCGCAGGGATTCCCGTGAAGGGCAGGTTTTTTGATCTTCCGGAGCTTGTGGGAAAGCGGCCCTGGCATGGACGTTTTGCAAACGGAAGGGCTGCGGTCTTCCGTCTGACACCGGATAAATATCACTACAACCACAGCCCGGTTTCCGGTCGGGTGGAGGAAGTTTTCATGGTGGAGGGCTGCTGTCACGCCTGCCATCCCGATGCCGTGGTGAAGGCGGTAAGCCCCTTTTCGAAAAACCGCAGGCTCATCACCCTCCTGGATACCGATGTTCCGGGGGGCAGCGGCCTGGGGTTTGTGGCCATGGCCGAGGTGGTGGCCCTCATGATCGGTGGCCTCCGGGAGGCCTGTAGTGAAAGGGAGTACGAAGACCCCAAGGCTCTTCGACCCGGCATGTTCCTCCGCAGAGGCTGCCCCAAAACCCTTTTTTATCCGGGAAGCTCCACCGTGGTGCTGCTTTTTGAACCCGGACGCATGGTGCTGGATGCCGACCTTGTGGCCAACAGCCTGCGCCGGGATGTGCCCAGCCGCTTCAGTGCGGGGTTCGGAGGGAGTCTTGTGGAAACGGATCTGCGGGTTCGGGAAGGAATCGGAAGGGCTGTCGGGCCATCCGCCCATGCGGCTCAGGGAAACGAATTTTTTTGAAAGGGGAGTTTTTGCATGTCCGCTGCTCTGTTCTTGACCGTTTTTGCCTGTATCCTGCTTGTTCCCGCCATCTGGGGCGTGCGGAATCTGCCATCGGAACACTATCAGATGCTGGCCGCCTGCCCTGTGCATCAGAGGGAAGACGGTTCCTGGAAGGCGGTGAATCTCACCTGGTATGGCTTTCTCACGGCAACGGCCTATGTGCTGGGAACGGCTCTGGGGCTGATCCTGCTCCGGGCCTCAGGCGCAGGCCTTGGCACTTCTGCCCTGACGGCCTTTGTGCTGCTCGGGGTCTGCATTCCCGCTTCCCGCTGGATTGCCCGGATTGTGGAGGGAAAACAGCACACCTTCACCGTGGGCGGGGCTTCCTTTCTCGGCATTGTACTGGCCCCCTGGGTACTTCTTTCCGTGGATATCCTGGCCCAGTTCAGGGGCTTTTCCCCTTTGCCCCTGATTCCTGCCCTGGCGGCCCTGGCCCTGGCCTATACCTGTGGTGAGGGCATGGGACGGCTGGCCTGCCTCAGTTTCGGCTGCTGCTACGGCAAGCCCCTGAGCAGCCTTTCCCCCGGTCTCGCCCGTTTTTTTACCCCCATGGCCCTGGTCTTCACGGGAAAAACCAAAAAGATCAGCTATGCCCATGCCCTTGACGGTCAGCCCGTGGTGCCCGTGCAGGCTTTCACCCTCTTTCTCCATATCCTGCTCTGCCTTGCGGGTCTTGGGCTTTTTTTCTGGGGCCGCCCCGCAGCAGCCCTTTTCCTCTGCCTTGGCGGCACCCAGATATGGCGGGTGGTGTCCGAGTTTCTCCGTGCGGACTACAGGGGAACCCGGTCCTTTTCCGCCTATCAGATCATGGCCCTTTCCACCCTTCCCTACATGGCCCTTTCCCTGTATCTGCCCGCTTTTTCCATGGATGCCATCTTTCAGCCGGATCTTGGGGCAGGTCTTGGCCTTCTCTGGACACCGGAAGTCCTCACGGGTCTTTTTTTCCTCTGGCTTTTTACCTTTTTCTATACGGGACGCAGCACGGTCACGGGTGCGGAGCTGCGCTTTTTTGTCCATCGGGACAGGGTGTAACTCAGAACGCGTTTTCAGTTCCAGTAGGGATCGGCACCAAAGCATTCGGGATCTTCCGCAGGGCCTGAGATGATGAAGGAAAGGGCATTGGGATCCGATCCCTGTCCCCAGGAAGATCTGACACCGATGCCGATCCCCTGACCGGATCCGGAAGCCGGGATGAAGGTGATCTGGCGGGTGCGGGTATCGCGAATCCCACCGGAAGAAGGGGTTCTGACAGAAACAGCATAGGTGAGGAACGTGATTTCTTCATCCATGCTGCTTTCGATAATGGGGGTTGTGATGGAGCGGTTCAGAAACCCGTCATGAACGTCAGGTGCATCGTAGGGGCCGGGAAGTCCGAGCATTTCCGCAAGTTTTTCCCTTGACAGGGCGCCCACGGCCCTGGGGCCGGAAACGTTGTTGACCCTCTGGATGATGTAGTGCCCGTTCTGGGTGTCGAAGGCCAGATCCAGTCGCCAGCCATTGACGGTGACGGACTGGAGGGCGTTAATTCCGATCTGTGCGTTGGGATTACGGGCTTTGCGCCGGTCGATCTCTGCGTGCATCTCATCCATATAAGCGCTGTAATCCAATGCCCATACCGGGAAGGGCACTGTGATGGTCTGGTATTCGGGATAGTCCAGCGAGACCTCCACACCCGTTGCAGCGAGTTCATCCGTGTTTTTTGTAAACGAGGTATCGCGCGTTTGCTGGCTGGAGCTGAGTTTCTTGCTGAACCTCAGTGTGTCGGAAGCACCGGAAGACAGCCGGTACTGATGGTCTGAACAGGCCGTACCCAGATCCTCTGTTTCTTCTGAAAGGGTGCCGGACTCGTAGAGGGGAGCATCATCGAAGCCGCTGCCTTCGTCCTGGAATGCAGCCGAATCCGTGGGGGGAAGGGTGGCTGGGGAGTCTTCTTTCGAGCAGGCGGGCAGCATAAGCAGCAATAGCATAAAAAGGCATATCCCCCTGAACGCGTTGCATCCTTTTTTGTGGTTCATTCTGATCCTCCTTGAATCGGAAATGGAGTGAAACGGGCGGTTCTGCAATGCTTCCGGTCTGCCGGATGCGGTTTGCGGGTTCTGTCCTCACCCTGAAAAATGTTGTCAGCAGGGACAGAATATCTGAAGACGCGGGTAACGGCAAGGTTCCCCGTGCAGTCGTTCGCAGGAGGGGCCGGTCGTTTTCCCATGTGGGGGAGGGCTGGGCTCTTCTGGCGCAGGTGAGGGAGAGGCCGTATTTTTTAGGGGGGATTCCGGGAGGTTTTCCCGCGTGCTCTGCCGGACAGTGGTCTGGCCCTTGGCAGAGGCAGCGGGAAACGGTTCATTTTTTCAGGGGGATTCCGGATCAGCTCACCACAAAACGGCCCACCCGTTTGCCGAGATCCAGGGAAAGACCTTCCAGCAGGGAAACGGAGGCCGCCACCGCCGTACTGGTTTCCTGAAGGGAGGCGGTGGTATGACGAACCTTCTCCACATCGTCTGAAATTTTTGCAGTACTTTCGCGGGTGCGGCTGATACTGGCCCTCACCTTGTCCACACCCTTGCCGATTCCGGCGACCGCCATGGCAAGCCCTGCGGTTTCATGCTGGCGGGCCTGCATGTCTTCTGCCATGGAGCGCATTCTTTTTTCGAGGTGGCCCGCCACATCCACAATGCCGCAGATTTCTTCTCCCGCCTCTCCCACAGCGCCATGGATTTCCTCCAGCCGTTCCCGGATTTCTTCCGTGGCGGAAGCGGTCTGGCGGGAAAGCCCCTTGATTTCCGCAGCCACCACGGCAAAGCCCTTTCCGGCAGCCCCCGCCCTTGCGGATTCAATGGTGGCGTTCAGGGCCAGGAGATGGGTCTGATCCGCAATTCGGGTGATGAGGTTCACCACATCCCGGATACTGCCCGCCGCCGTATTCAGGCGCTGCATTCCCTGCCGGGCCGTTTCCGAGCGGGAAAGGGTGGCCTGGGTGGTTTCCAGGGCTTCGGTACTCCGCTCCACCACAAGGCCCACCGCCTGCCGGAGACTTTCGGAGACCTGCTGGACTTTCCGGGTATCTGCTTCCACGGTCAGCATGGCATCCATTACCGCCGTCATTTCCATGTCAAGGTGGAGCATCTGATCTTTCACCTCCCGCGTACCCGTTTCCACGGCCAGGGAGGTACCGGTCAGTTTCCGGCCCACAAGGCTGAAGGTTTCCGCTTCCCGGCGAATGCCTTCAGCAATCTGAGCGATTTCCCCCACGACCCTGCGCAGCATTCCAAGAAAGGCATTGAAGGCCTTTGCCATGCGGCCCACCTCATCCCGGTTCCAGACCCTTACACTGCGGGTGAGATCCCCCCCGCCCTCGGCGATTTCCCGGAAGCGGTATGCCGTTTCCCGCAGAGGGCCGAAAATTCTTGCCGTCATCCAGCGTACAAAGACAAAAAGCCCAAGGGCCAGCAGGACAGCGGTGACGCCCATGCGCTTTCCCATCTGCCGGACGGCAGCGGCATGTTCCATGCGCTGGGCATGCAGGCGGGTTTCCACATCGTCCATCCAGAGATCGGTACAGATGATCCATTCCCATTCAGGGACATAGCGGTAGGCCAGCAGTTTTTCCGCAGCCTTCCCCTCCTTTTCAAAGGAGAAGGATAAAAATCCCTTCTCCGATGTGTTTGCAGCCTCCAGAATGGCATCCACCACCAGCCGGTCACGGGCATCCCGGAACCCCGCCTTCTGTACCGTTCCCGCCAGTTCCGGGAAGGCTGTGGAAACGTACACCATGCCGCTTGTGTCCATGGCCCAGAATCCGTCCTGGCCTTCGGCACCAAAGCGCATGACGGAAAGGGCGTTCACCGCATCTGCGTAGAAATTGGCCGTGGATACAATGTGGGCACCGGCAGCGGTGAGGTCTTCAAGCTGTCGCCGTCTTTCTTCCATCAGCTGGGAGTCCATGGCCTCAAGGGACAGGCTTTCAAGGGAATGGAGCCCCCAGAGCGCCGTTCCGGCAAAAGAGACCAGGCACAAGACCAGTACCGTCCCCACAAGAAGCTGTATTTTTCCTGCGATCCGCATTTTTTCCCCTTTCAGGCCGCAAAGCATCAGTAGCATTCCCCAGAACGCCTGTCTCCGTACAGGAAGAGATGCATCTGGAGGAGAAATGTGTGAGGGACACCCTCGTGACCCGCCGGAAGTTCCGTCTGCCGCATCTCGGGTTTGGGAAAGTGTTTTTGGGGGCGGCTTGCGGATCCGGTTCAGCGAGAAAGCCGGGACAAACCGCCCTGCACAGGGAAGGGGGGATTTCCGGATTCAGACCTGGCTGAGCCAGTGGGTGATTTTTTCTTTCAGATCGTCCCGCACCTTTCTGAAAGCAGCTTTTTTTTCTTCGTCGGTACCCTCCACTGTGGACGGATTGTCCAGCATCCAGTGATGGCGGTTCGTGTCGGGAAGTCCCGGCCAGACTCTGGGGCAGGACTGCTGGGCCTTGTCACAGACCGTAATCATGTGCAGAACGGCCTCCTTTCCCAGATATTCCCGAATGGCCTTGGGCTGATGGTGGCGGATATCAATGCCGTCTTCCGCAAGCACGGCAATGGCCAGGGGATGGACTTCCTTTCCCGGCTCCACGCCTGCGCTGATGGCCGTAAACCGGTCACCGCCCATATGGTTGAGCAGCCCTTCGGCCATCTGGCTGCGGATGGTGTTGCCATTGCAGAGAAAAATAACAAGACGTTTGTGGTCGGACATGTCCGGTCTCCTCCATGGGGTTCGGTTTCTTTCCTTCCGGCCTTGTAGGGTGGCCATGTTAGAAGAAGATGAGGGCTGTCCGTTTTCCGGATGCCATTCTTTCTGACGGAGGACAGGGGGGGCGGGCGACACATTTTTAACCTCGTCCTGATCTTTCCTGAACATGGGTCTTTTAAGGTCGGCCAGCACTGAATCCAAGACGAAAGGAGAGCATGACATGGCCTACCCCATGATGGTTTTTGATGCCTATCAGCCCCATGAGGATGAACCCTACATGAATACCCGACAGCAGGAATGGTTTCGTGGGCGTCTTCTCGAACAGCGTGAAGCACTGGTTCAGGAAGCCCGCAGGCGGCTTCGGGAAATCCGGGAGGCGGATATGGTTCAGGTCGCAGATATTCTGGATCGCAGTGCCTCGGAAACCTGGCGCGAGCAGGAACTTCGGGTGCAGGCCCGGTTCCGGGAAGTCCTGGACAGGAATACGGAAGCCCTGCGTCTCCTTGAGGAGGGGGAATACGGATTCTGTATTCTGACAGGAGAACCCATCGGTATTCCCCGCCTTCTGGCCGTTCCCGACGCCCTGTACTGCTTTGAGGTACAGCAGATGCGGGAAAGGCAGGGCGGTATGGTTTTTTTTACGCCCGGCTGAAAGAAAAGGCTCCGGAGCCGTCGTCCCATGCTGTCTATGGGGGCCGGGAGCGTCAGACGGACGGATGCGCTGGCACCTGGATTCCGGGGAAAAGCTGTTTCCGGAAAGGGAATTTATCGTTAAATTCTCATCAGAATCCAACAGAATTCTCATATTCCGGGCGTAGAAGGGGGCTGGCTTTGATGACAGAAAAAGGAGTCCGGCCATGTCCCGATCTTTAAAAAAAATATCGGAAACCGGAGGGGCCAGCCGCCCCTCTTTCCCCGTCACCCTGCATCCCCCTTTGCCTGTTGAGATGGTTTTTTGTCCCATCGGAGACATGAAAACGGGCCGTATCCGCATATGGGAGGTTCGCGCTCCTGCGCTTCCCGATGGTGGCCCGGAGCCTCTCCGGGAAAGGGAGCGCATGATCCTGGAAACGGCCCTGGGGGCTGGCAGCCGTCTGCCGCCGGATGGCAGGCTGCTGTTTTTTCTGCACCTGGAAACCCTGGGGCATCCTGGCTTTATGCGCTATCTGACCGGTCTTCTCCGGCAAAAAGGAATGCAGCCCCAGCAGCTTCTGCTGGGACTCCGGGAAAGCGACCTGCATTCTGCCCCCGGTTTTCTGCCCCCGGGCATGGACGCCCTCATCCATGCGGGGATGGGACTCTGCCTGCACGGAGGAGGCGAAAGCCTTCTGAATCTTCTGTCTCTGTCCCGCCTCCGCCCCGCCCTGCTCCTCCTTTCTCCCGCCCTTTTCAGGGAAAGCGCCGTCAAGGGGGAAGACGCTGCCCTGCTGGCGGCCATGCTTTCGGATACCTGCCGTCGTCTGGGATGTGGCCTGGGGCTGTATGGCGTGGATACGGTGGAGGAGCGTCACGATTTTCTGCGTCTGGGCATCCGTTTCATGCAGGGGGAGGCCATCGCAGGGGAGGTCGATTCTCCTTCCCGTCATGGGATGGAGGCTGTCCTGCCCCGGCCGGACAGCCTTCCGGCTGCCTGCCTCTGTCGGGATACGGGGGTGGGCAAACTGGCCTGTCCCGGTCTCACCGCCCTGGCCTCGGATACGGTGCAGAGTATTGTGGCAAGGCTGAAAGACCGGCCTCCCACGGAAAGCGTCTGTCTGCTGCATGAGGGAAGACCGGTGGGGCTGCTGATGCGCTACCATCTGGACCGTCACCTCAGCTCCCCCTATGGGAATGCGCTTTTCCTTAAAAAAAGTGTCTCCCGGATCATGGATGCCGAGCCCATGATCCGGGATGCGGGAACACCCATGGAGGAAGTGGCGCGGGCCGCCATCTCCAGATCTCCGGAACGCCTGTATGATGATATTCTCATTACGGAAAAAGGCGCTTATGTGGGAACCCTGTCGGTTCGGAATCTGCTGGATGCCCTGGCCCAGGCCCAGATGGAAATGGCCAGGGGAGCCAATCCCCTGACAGGTCTTCCGGGGAACACGGCCATTGAGAAGAAGATGGAGACCTACCGGGAAAAAAGGGACTGGATCAGTCTCATCTATGCGGATCTCGATCATTTCAAGGTCTATAATGATGCCTTCGGGTTTGAGGCAGGGGATCGCATGATTCTTTTCACAGGCCAGCTTATCCAGAAAGTGGCCGCATCCTGCTGTGCGAATGAGGTGTTTGTCGGCCATGTGGGGGGAGATGATTTTGTTGTGTTTACAAAACCCGGCGAGGCCGAATTCTTTTCCCGGACGCTGGTGGAAAATTTCGGACGTGAGGTGATGGGGCTTTACCCTGAAGAGGTGCGCAGACAGGGCTTTGTGACAGGAAAGGACAGGGAGGGGAATCCCGGGGTGTTTCCCCTGGTTTCCATCTCCATAGGGATCGTAGACTGTCATTTTCATCCGGAAATGGATGCTGCGGAACTGGGGCTGCGTGTGGCCCAGATCAAGGGCTATGCCAAATCCCGGAAAGGCAATTCATGGGTTCGGGACCGGCGGGAACCTCCCGGTTTTTCGGGGTATTTTCATGAAAAAGGCAGGCCATGAAATTTTTTTTCAGGGCGTATTTTCTGAGTGGCCTCCTGCTTCTTCTGGGGATGGTCGCCGTACTGTGGGATGCTGGAAAAACGGGAGGGTACGGGCTTTTTTTGTTTCTCCTGCCAGCCCTTTTTTTCCATCAGAGCTGGCTTGTCAGGCACTGTCTCAGGCTTGAAAGACGGTTTTCCCGGCGGGAACGGCATATCCGTTCCTGGCTTGCATCCCAGAGACGGACGGAAGAACGTCTGCTTGAGGAAGACCGGCCCCTTCTGCTCACCGGGCCTTCTGGCCGTATCCGCCGGGCTTCCGCTGCGGCTGTCCGCCTGATTGGGCTGGATCCTTCGGGAGGCTTCATTTCCGGTTTTTCCGGTGCGGTTCCCGGACGGCAGGGAGGCGTGTTCACCACCCATGCCCATCCCCATGGCAAAACTCTGCTGTACTGGATTCCCCTGGTCACAGAAGGTCGGAAATGGCAGCTTGGCCTTGATATCACGCCCTATATGGAAAGGGAGGAGAGGCTGATGGCCGAGGCCGAAACCTTCCGCAGGCTGGCAGAGCAGAAATCCGATGGGGTGATGGTTGCCGGGCGCCGCATTCAGGATCTTTCTGCCATGGCGACACTTGGCCGTATGACCGCAGGGATCTCCCACGATTTCAACAATATCCTTTCCGCCATTCTGGGATCGGCCCAGATGGCGGAAATGGTTCCGGATGCAGGCCGGAGGAAGCACCACATCGGCACCATTCTTTCCGCAGGCTACCGGGCGCGGGATCTCATCCAGCAGATTCTTCATTTCAGCAGGCCCGAGCCTGTGGTGCGCCGTGCCTTTTCCCTCAAGCCCCTGATTGGCGAAAGTCTCCGCCTGATCCGGGCCTCCCTGCCTGCCCATATTGTCCTGCGCTGTCGCAATGAGGCCGGGGATGCCTGTCTGCACGGGGATCCCACCCGCATCTACCAGCTTCTCATCAACCTCATGACCAATGCCTGTCACGCCATGGAAGACAATGGCGGCATTCTTTCCCTTGATATCCGAAAGGAAGGCTCCGGTTCCCGGATGCAGGAAGCCTGTCTCCGCATCACCGTGCGGGATACGGGCCATGGCATTCCGGAACAGATCCGCCAGCGTATTTTTGAGCCTTTTTTCACCACAAGACCCCGAGGGGAGGGGAGTGGCATGGGGCTGGCCCTTGTCCGGGATGTGGTGGAGGAGCACGGAGGCCGGATAAGCGTGGACAGTCGGCCGGGAGCCGGTGCCGTTTTCCAGATCGACCTGCCCCTTGCCGCAGAGGCGGGAGAAGCCCCGGCTCCGGACTCCGCGCGTCCTTTCAGGGGACGGGGGATGCTGCTGCTGGTGGAGGATGATGCGGAACTGCTGTCCCTCTTCAGGGAAATGGCCGTCTCCCTTGGCTATGGGGTAGAGGCCTTCCGCGAAGCCGGGGAAGCCTGGAAATGGATGCAGCACCATGCCCAGGTACCGGATCTTGCCCTTGTGGATTACGCCATGCCGGAGATGAACGGTCTGGCTCTGACCCGGAGGCTGCGCACGCTCAGACCTGATCTGCCCCTTGTGATGATGACGGGCTGCCCGCACTGGGTGGGAGAGCGGGCGTCTGTGGAGGGGCTTCTGGAAAAGCCCTTTTCCCTTCAGGATTTTTCACGGGTTCTGGCCCAGGCCGCAGGGGATGGGCAGGTGCTCGAAAATGTGGCCCCACCGGATGCCGGAGACGGGCCTTCGTTTTTTCTGGAAACCGCCTGAGACGGTCTGGGTAGATTTCGCCGCTGCCCCCAAAGGACTCCTTGACGCTATGTGCTTCAATGTGTACATTTGAGTGCGCATTTAAACAGGGAGATACGATATGAAAACAATATCCTTCACAGATTTCAGAAAAAAAGCTTCCACCTTCATCACTGAAGTGGAGCATGGCGAGACCCTTGTCCTGTTAAGGGGGGGGAAACCTGTTGCCGAAATAATTCCTTTTACGGATCATTCCGTACAAACGCCCTCATGGAAACGCCAGAGTACGCGCCTGCAAATTAAAGGGAGCGATCTTTCTTCGGCAATACTGGAAGAGCGTGAGTCAGAAGTATGAAGGTTTTAACAGATTCCTCCGCACTTGCAAAAAGATATGTCCTTGAAGTGGGAAGTGACAGAATTGATCAGTTTTTACAGAATGCGTCACAATTGGGTTTATGTACCATCGTAGTTCCTGAAATCCTGTCGGGGCTGAATCGAAGACGGCGTGAAGACAAGCTGTCCACGGATGATTACAGGGCGATTAAAAGACAATTGATGGATGATGTCCATGATGCTGTTATTCTTCAGGTTTCCCCTGCTGTTATTTCTTGTTCCGTAAAGCTTCTGGAAACGAATATCTTAAGAGCTATGGACGCACTGCATATCGCATGTGCACTGGAATGGCAGGCGGAACTTTTTGTCACTGCCGACATGAGGCAGTATAAAGCGGCTATCAATGCGGGGCTTCTCGCTGAATATATCGGCCAGCAATAAAATACACTGGAAAATGAACTGGATCGGACTATTGCGCTCCGCGCCAGTGCCCTCGCTTCGCTCGGCGGCCTCACATGCGCGGCGTTATGTCTTTCAAGGAAATTCTCAGAATATGGAAAAATCTGTATTTGTCACTGGTGGAAGTAGAGGCTTAGGGTTTGCATTTGTTGATAAATTCTTGAATGAAGGTTGGAAAGTCTACGCGACAGTAAGAACATCGCTTGATGCAAAAAAAATAAAGCGGATTAATGCAACTCATTGTTTCCCCATAATTACAGACATTACGTCAGAAGACGTTCAATCTGAAATCATATCAAATTTTACAGACTCTACTAAAATTGATGTTCTCATCAATAATGCAGGTGCTGGGGGGAACTGGAACAATTTCGAAAAAACATCAATTGGAGATGTAAAAAAGTTAATAGGTGTTCATTGTTTGGGTGCAATGCAAGTAACTCAGGCATTATTCCCTTATTTGTCTGAAAGTGCCTTAATCATAAATATATCTTCTCGCTTTGGGTCGATTTCTAAAACAGCATCTTGTGAGTTAGACTCATCTTCTACAGTTGGGAAGCCTTTTTTGTTCAAAATGCCTGTAATTACTATGTCGCATCTTGTAAAAACCCCAAAAGGTGGTGCCACAG
>NZ_JCANVJ010000042.1:0-16501 GCF_059569355.1 Desulfobotulus sapovorans DSM 2055
CCTGCACGGTTTGTAATTATAAGAAGGATGCGGAAGGGCGTTTGCAGGACTTGCGTGATTTAGCGGATACGCGGTTGTGGAAGGAAGCTGAAAAAATTAATACATGGTCATCTTACCAGAAGTATTATCATTCTTGTATTACCTGTATTCGTAGGGAAGGAGCAAGGTCGAGAATGGCTGCCTTGCCTTTACCGTCAAGGCTGACCAATCATTTGGGTATGACTTTTGTGAAAATTCCTGCCGGGGAGTTCTGGATGGGATCTCCTGATAATGAGCCTGGAAGGGATGATGATGAAAAACGCCACCAGGTCAGGATTTCCAAAGATTTTTACATGATGACCACGGAAGTGACGCAAGCGCAGTGGGAAAGGGTGATGGGCAGCAATCCTTCTCATTTTAAAAACTGCGGCAAAGACTGCCCTGTGGAGCAGGTTTCCTGGGACGATATTCAGGAATTTATAAAAAAACTGAACGCTCTGGATAAAAGCATAACGGTACGCCTGCCCACGGAAGCCGAATGGGAGTATGCGGCCCGTGCTGGAAGTGAGACGGCCCTCTCTTCCGGCCCCATGGAAATTTTGGGAAGAAACAATGCGCCTGCCCTTGACCCTGTGGCCTGGTATGGGGGGAACAGTTGCGTGAGTTATGTGGGAGGTTTTGATTGTTCCGGCTGGCCAGAAAAACAGAAATCCTGCAACAGGTGCGGAACCCATCCGGTGGGCCAGAAGCAGCCTAACGCCTGGGGGCTGTATGACATGCATGGCAATGTGTGGGAGTGGGTTCAGGATGTGTATAAATTGGATTATCAGACATTGTACGGAACAAATCCCATATATGCGGGAGCCGGTGATTATCGCGTCCATCGGGGCGGCGGCTGGAGCAGCCGCGCCGGGTACTGCCGTTCGGCCCGTCGCGGCGGGGACGGGGCGGATTTTCGCAACGACAACCTGGGGGTTCGCCTTGCAGGATCTTAACCTTTTGTCTTTTTTATTTTTTTACCTTTTGTGCCGTTTTTTTCTTTTTTTTTTGCGGCCGAAGGCCGCCTCAAGCGGCGCGTGTTTCGGGACGTGGCCGGATTTTTGGCCATACGTCCCGAAACACGCGCCGCCGGGCAGTTTCCTGCGGCTGTCTTTAAGGAAAAGCGTTGGATATGTTTATTTTTATCTGGCCTTGGCTATGCCAGCAGCCATGGGGGCTGTGCAGGGAAGCGTCGGGGCCAATGATCATGAATGCAGCATTGAAAAAAGGAGTGGGAACATGAGTACAAGTTATGAATGTTGGGCCTATAAAGATGGCAAGCCGGACAAAATGGTGACTGTAAGTGCCAAAAACAAGGAGGAGGCCTGTGTATTGGCCCAGGCAAAATTTAAAAAACTGGGTGTGAAGCCAGATGCTGTGAAGTGTAAGTGAAGCCATTTGCGGGCTTGATCTACCCTTAGATTGACTCTTTACCCTGGCATGCAGGTAAACCGTCTTTGTATCTGTAGCCGTATCGCCCGATTGCCTGTGTGCCGGGCATGGAGGATAAAATTTGGCCTTTTGTCTTTGATGGAGGTTGCTATGGGCTCTGATCCCAGATTTCTGGAAAAATTCTGGTCGTTGCATCTTATTGGCAGGATGGGTGCCATGCGGGCCATCGGTTACAGTCTTCTTGGTCTTTTGCGTCTTTTGGGGCTGTTGTTGTTCTTGCTGGGTCTTGGCTGGCTTTTGGCCTGGGCAGCACCGGAAATATTCAGAAGTATCGTATCTTTTTTGGTGGCCATTGTGATTGGCTTACTTGGGCTTCGGTTTATATGGCGTATGCTGCGTAGCATTTTCTGAGGCCGGACAGAGGTGTAGGGAGAAGAACGGCGATGGGGGTAATGGAGTATCGTGGTGGCTTTTCACAGATTGAAAAATTGGAGGGGGCATGAGTGGAGAAAAGGAAGTACGGCTTCGGGAATGTGAGTATCATCGCCTGATGAAAGCTGCCGAGAAGGTGGAACAGTCCGAGACCATCCAACAGAACCTGCAGTACCATCTGGAGGAGGCCAGACAGCGTATTCAGGAAAACAGCCTGGATACGGAGAAGCGCAGGAAGGCCATGGAAAAAACCCTGAAGAAACTGAGCACGGAAATGCAGCAGCAGACCCGTGACTTTCAGCAAAAGCTTCAGGCCCAGCAAGAGGCCTTTGCAGCGGATCTGGAGGGTGTGGGAAAGCGCCTGGATGCCCAAAGAAAGGAGTATCAGGAACTTATTTCTACCCAGTCTGCTTTGATGGAGGCGAAGTTTGCAAGCCTGGATGCGGCCCAGCGGGGCAAGGAGGAAAGGGCAAAGCAATGGCTTGAGGATTCGGGTACCCTGCTTGACTACATTGAAAAGCATCAGCGTCACGGTAAATTTGCCCCCGGAGAGCTGGAGATCCTGAAGGGAGACTTTGAGCGCAGCCGAACGAATGTGAAAAACGGGGATTTTGAGACTGCCATTGCCACCGGTCAGGCCCTTTACACCAAGGCCTTAAGGCTTCAGGCGGAAATTGAATTCCGTCAGACGGAGTGGGATGCCTGCTACAATGATGCCCTGAACGGCCTGAGAAAGCGTCTTGCGGAAATGGAAGCTGAGAAAACGGCCCGCTGGATTTTTGAAACTGAAGAAGGAAAAAAAGAGCTGGATGCGGAGCTGGATTACTGGACGGATGAGGGCCTTGCCCGGCTGCGTCAGGAGGCCCTCAAGGAAATTTCCCTGCTGGAAAATAACAGGGCAGACCTGAGCCTTGCGGATCTGCAGCAACTTAGCCAAAAGGGGCAGTTGCTGGAGGGAGAGCTTCTGGATCTGGTGACCCTGGCCAAGGAACGGCTTGTGGCTTCCCAGCTTCGGGTGAACATTGCCCAGGATGTGGTGCAAGGGCTGGCCGACAGCGGCTGGGAGCTGGAAGAAAGTCTCTGGGAAGGAGAAGGTAGCGACGGCAGGGGATGGAAGAACAGCTACCACATGAAAATGCGGGATCTGGCGGGCAATGAGATGGTCACCATTATTCTGCCCGAAGAACGGCCCCGTGGAGAAATAGAAAACCGCCTTCAGTTCGCCTATTTTCCTAAAAGCCACAATGATGCCCGTTTTGCCGCCGCCCAGACCCGAAAACTGAATGAAACCCTTGGCAGTCTGGGTATTACCCAGTCTCCCCTTCAGTGTGTTCCCGGCCATGAACGGACATTGCGGGCCGATGAAACCCGCAGGGATTTTGAAAAAATCCGCAATACCAAACCGGTCAGGTGAGTGTATTGGCTTTTACAGATTTCATCTCAGCTTTATGAAAAAGGAGCTTGGCATGAGGGATGCCGGGTGCAGGAAAAAATTTGACATGAGGAGTCTTGGATGAAGAGCAGAATTTGCCCCGTCTGCGGTCTGGATCAGGATACAGCCCTGAAGGCCTGCCCCCAGTGCGACTGGGATTTTCCCCTCTACCTTGGGAGACCTGATGAGGATGTCCGGGGGCAGGCCATGCAGAAACTTGATGCTGCCTGCGAAGCCTGGAAAAAACGGTCCTATGATCCCTCCCTGCGTCTGGATCTGGTTCGGGATGCCTTTGAGACAGAAGAAGAATTTATGGAACGCCAGGTTTCGCGGCCCTATGCCGTGGGGCAGGGGGTTTTGCAGAAAGCTTCCTATGACATCCTGAGCCAACGGTTTCCGGTGGTGCTGAATGTGGATGCCACAAGCGGCCTTGAGCCCCATGTTGAAAGCTGGCGTGGACAGGGCAGCCTCTTTTTGACCCTGGACCGGGATGCGGCCCGCTCCCTGTATGGTTCGGGCCCTCAGTGGCCGGTCTATGCCTGGCTGAAGGGGCAGCAGGGCAAACCAGAGGTGGACAGGCTGGAGATGGTGACACCAGGAGGGGCGCTGCCCCTTTTTCTGGAGCAGGCACCTCCTCCCTCACCGCCTTCCCCGTCTCCGGTGGAGTCCAAAAAGGGGAGGGGAAAGTTTTATGACTTATCTCTGATTCTGGGCCTTTTTTTAACGGCGATTTTGTATTTTTTGTTTTTTTCAACACCACCTTATAAAAATCCTGAAACTTATTCTAACAATCCTAAATCTTATAAAGATCTTGGGGATGGCACGGTGCTGGATACAAAGACGGACCTCCAGTGGATGCGCTGCTCCCTGGGACAGAGCTGGAACGGCAGCACCTGTACGGGGGATGCAAAAACATATACCTGGAAGAAGGCCCTGAAAGCAGCCAGTTCCCATCGTTTTGCAGGCAAGTCGGACTGGCGTGTGCCCACCATCAAGGAGCTGAATACCCTTGTGGTCTGCAGTTCAGGGAAGCGGGAAGCCTTTGAGAAAAATAGCAGTGGAGAAAGTTATGGAGGTTCCTGTGAAGGAGAGTATCAAAAGCCCACCCTCCATGCCGGGGCCTTTCCCAATACGCCGTCATCTTGGTTTTGGTCTTCCTCGCCCTACGCCAACTCTACTGGCCGTGCGTGGGGCCTCCATTTCAACTACGGCGGTGTCGGCTACGAATACAAGTACGGCAACCGCCAGCTCCGCCTCGTGCGTGCCGGACAGTGATTTTTGCCTTTTTGGCACCACATTGCTGGAAAAAGGGATAGTGCCAGAATTTATACTCCGGACGCCCATCTGTGAAACATCTGAAAACTGGACTGTTATTCTGACTTTTTTAATGAAGCCCTCACCCCAACCCTCTCCCAGTGGGAGAGGGAGCCTTGAGGATGTTTTTTTCTCCCCTCTCCTGCGGGAGAGGGAGCCTTGGGGATGTTTTTTTCTCCCCTCTCCTGCGGGAGAGGGGCCGGGGGTGAGGGCAGAAAGTAATAAAGAACCACGATGTTCATTACTTTGTTTCAAAAATGACCGTGCGGAGTATGTTATTATTTTTGTTTAGGAAAATGGCCGTTGAGGGTGAAGGGCCTGAGCTTTGTATTCTTTTGGAATGTATGATGGAGGAAAAAACATGAAACTTGGCATTGATTTTGGCACCACCAACACGGCGGTGAGCTGTCTCGGGAGGGGGGAACCGGAGTCCCTCGGCTTTGGAGACGGGCACAAATACCGCTATGTCCCCAGTGTTCTGGCATGTCGGAAGACAAAAACCGATGTCAGAAACTATTACGGGTGGGAAGCAAAAAACATGGTCGGTGAACCCGGCCTTGAGGTGTATCAGAATTTCAAGATGCTTCTGGGCGAAGCCCCGGAAACGGTGCGTCAGCACTGGGGAGATACCAGAGAAAATCCCGAAGGGGTGACCCGCGCCTTTATCCGGGAGCTGCTTCGTCAGGTGCAGGAGGATCATAAAATCAGGCCAAAGGGGGTGGTGGTGACGGTACCCGAGGTCTGGGTGCCCCAGAATCTCCAGATCCGCAGGGAAAAGCTCATCCATTGCTTTCAGGATCAGGGCATTGCCACCGTAGAGGTTCAGAGTGAGCCGGTGGCCGCAGGCAGTTATTATCTGCACTGCTACCAGAAGAAAAAGGGAAAACCCTTTTCTGGCCATCTTCTGGTCTGCGACTGCGGGGGCGGCACCATGGATTTCTGCCTTGTGAAGGTGGAAAACGACGGCAAGGACAGGCACAGCATGAAGGTGGTGGACAGGGCGGGCAATGGTCTTGTGAATGGCCGCATTGGCAGTGCGGGTGTGGCCTATGATCAGGCCGTTGTGAAGGCTGTGTTTCCGGATATCCAAGTAAAAAAACCGACTCTTTTTTTTAAACGGGTACGGGAGTTTGAGGAAGGAAAAATCTTCCGGCAGGGAACCCTCTCACAAACTCTGGGCCTGTATCTGGAACTTCCGGAAGCCGTTGAAAAAGATGTTCTTATGTATCTTGGGGATGAAACGCCAGTCTATGCCTGTCACCTTGCGGATGTTTTTGAGAAGGAAATTCGTCCTTCCATGAAGGAATCCCTCACAGTCCTGGTTGAAAATATACAGGCCCAGGGCATTGACATTCAGAATGGAGAAAGCTTCAAGGTGCTCATGGTAGGGGGCTTTTCCGCCTTTTTTCTCGTTCAGGAAACCATCCGCAGGGCCTTTGGCAATGTGATGAGCGGGGATCTGCGCTTTGACGATCTCTTTGCCCTGGAAGACCGGGCACTTGCCATTTCCAAGGGAGCCGCCCTCATTGCCAACGACCTTACGGAGGTCATTGAAACCTGTCCCATGGATGTGGGTATCCAGGCCTTTGACATCGGGAAGGACAGGAGTGTGCGCATCCGGATGATGCCTGTTCTTAAAAAGGCAGAGAAGATGGAAAAATACCGGAAACCCGTCTGGCTGGCTCAGGATTTTCTGGTGGCCAACCCCAGCATCGAGATTCCTGTGTATCTGGAGCCTGTTCCGGGCAAGCCTTTTTCCCTGAAGCTTTCCGGAACCTCGCTTAAGGCCCTGATGCCCAAGGGGCTGAGTCCGGAGAGCTATGTGCAGGTGGGCTTTTCCATGGACAGCAACAAAATTTTTTCCATCCATATCCGGGAAAAGGGAAAACCGAAGGCGATGTGTTCCACCACCCTCGGGGATCTCATGGCCCATGTTCCAGCCTTGCTTGTGGTCGATGGAGGTAAAAAATGAGCTTTGAGAATCTGAAATACCAGGTGCGGGGTCAGTGGCAGAGTATTGAGGCGGCAGATCCCGCCACAAGGCGGGTTCTCATGGGTGAGCTGATCCGAAGTCTTCAGGAATGGGAGGCTTCCGACACTGCGTCCCTCGATGCCATGCAGACCCTTAAGCGTATCACTTACAAGGCCCAGATGGCGAAAAGCCTTGCGGATGAGATTCCCCGCCTTTTGGATATTTTGGGGCCGAACCGGGAAAGCCTTAAAAAACTGCTGCAAACCCAGATGGATACCCTGAAGGCAGAACACGGGATCCTGCAGGCCCGTCTCCGGAAAGAGGAAGAAGGGCTTGAGGCAGGAAAAACGGCCATGGAAGTGCTGTGCAAGGCCCAGGAAGAGGCAGGACGGCAGTGTGCGGCCCGCATGGAAACCCTGCGTCAGGAAATCCGAAAGCTTGAGGAAAGTCTGAATTTAAAAATTGCAGAGCATGGGGCCATGGCAGGGGAAAAAAAACGACTTGAAGGCCAGCTTGGGGAGCTTCATCAGCTGGAATCGCTGCGTCAGGAAATCCGGGAGGCCGCAGCCCGTATGAAGGATCTGGAAAAAGGACTGGATCAGGGAAAGGATCCCGGCCCCGGCCTTCAGGACTGGGCCAGTCTTACGGAAAAACTTGTATCCTATTACCGCACCTGTACGGAGGTGAGTCGCACCATCGGAGACAACCTGCTTCAGGCGGAAACGGGATTGCCCCCTGTCCGGATCGACACCGCCATGCTGGAAGTTCCGGCCCGCCTCCTTGCCCTGAAGACGGAGCTTGATGAAATGGATATTCTTTTTGCGGCCCACCTGAAAAAACAGGATGCGGAAGATGAAACCGCACGGCAGCGGGTGCATCGGGGAGTGCACCATCCTTAACCTGAAGAATTCCGGGAGGCTCCATGGAACGCCTGTTCACCAATCCTTCCCACCGTGTTTTTGCCCTTTACGGCAACACGGGGGATTTTTTTTATACACCCCGCCTGCGGGAGCTGGATATCAACCTCTGGCTGCTCACCCATTTCAAGACCCTTGGTTATGAACGGGTGGTATTTTACGCTCCGGATCAGAAAATCCATTTTGCGGATATAGATTCTGCAAAACTGGCAAGGCCCCAGACAGAGGAATCAAAGGGCCGGGCCAATTCCAACGCCGCAGCTGCCGGGGCTTCTTCTGGTTCTGATCGGAATGGAAACCCGCAGCCAGAGGGAGAGGGGGAAAAAAGGCCATCCAGACAAATCCCCAAACTTAAAGGCGGGCCTTTAGGCATGTCCCGAATGTCCCGTGCCGCAGCACCGGCAGCACCAACCTCTGCTCCTGTTTCGCAGGAGAATATCCGCTGGAACTTTGGCGCCATGTCCGATGCGGATGCCATCCATGCACTGGATCGCATGATGCAGGAAAACCTGTCCACGGTTCTCATCTTCCGGAACGGGGAAGACCTTTTTTCGCTTCTGGACGGGGATGCCATCCGTCACTGGGACAATATTTTCGGCGGCTGGACAGGAGCCAGCCTTGCACCGGGAAGCCGGAACATGGCCCTTCTGGTATTTCAGGGGGATGTGGAGTTGAACCGCCAGAGAATGCCAAGGCTTTCGTCCCATTTGTTTAAAGGAGAGGATACCCGCCCCAAACCTGAGCTTTCCTTCCATGTCGGCCCCGGTCGTATGGATGAGGTGGCTTTTCTATTGCATCGGCTGCGCCTTCAGGGAAGACTTCTCTGGACATCCCATGAGGTGGAAACCCAGAGTCCCCGGCTGGCCCGAGAACTGATACCCGACAATCTGGATCAGGGTGTAAAGGGCATGAACACCCTCTGCCATGAAATTCTGAGCAGCCCCCAGTGTTTCAGGGAAGATTTGACCGACCCATGGGAAGAGCTGCGAAGCAGAACCGGCATGAAAGAGAGGGTGGAGATTAAGCTTCAGGGTCTTGTAAAAAGGGCCAAAGAGAAGCTGGCCCGCCATGCTCCGCCTGCAAAAGCGCCCCTTGGCCATGATGTGCAGCGCCTGATACGGGAGACAGCCCCTTCCTCGGACAAGCTTGAGAACCTTCACCTTGCCCTCATGGGCAGCCCCGGAACGGGTAAAACCACCACAGCCCGCATTATTGCTCAAATTTACAGAAAAGAAGGGCTTCTTGCCTCGGGTCATCGGGTGGAGGTTTCTTCTAAAGATCTCATTGAAGAGCATATTGGTGGAACGGCCAGACGCACGGCAGAGGCCGTATCCCGTGCCATGGGCGGGGTTCTTTTCATTGATGAGGCCTACAGCCTGAATCTGAATTCTTTTGGGCAGGAGGCCATTGCAGAGCTGGTGCAGTCCATGACCACCTTCAACGGGCAGTTTTCCCTGATTGTGGCGGGCTATACCCGTGAGATGACGGATTTCATCGAAGGGCCAGAAGCCAATCCCGGCCTTGCCCGCCGTTTTCCCTCAGCCAACCGCTGGGTGCTGGAGAATTATACGGGGCCTGAGCTTTTTGAGATTTTCCGCAGTGTTGTGAAGTCCGAAAACCTGAGCCTTGATGCAGAGCTTGAAGAAAAACTTCCCTTTGCCTTTGAGCAGTGGATTAAAAATCAGGACAGGGATCGTTTTGGTAATGCAGGCGAGGTCATCAATCTTGTGGCAGGCCTTAAAAGCCATGCCGGAAGTCTTCCTGTGCTGAAGCTTCATGATTTCAGATCCCTTCCCGGATGGCGGCAATGGCTGGGCCTTCAGCAACTTCCCTCTGTGGAGGAACTTCTGAAACCCCTGGATGCACTGGTGGGGCTTCAGTCCGTGAGAAGTGCTCTCAAAAAACTCTGCCACAGCCTCCATGCGGAAATGCTCCGGAACGGAAGTCTTGCGGGCTTTGCACCGGGGCATTATCTCTTTGTGGGCAATTCCGGAACGGGTAAGACGGAAGTGGCCCTGAAAATGGGCGCTCTTTTTTATGAGCTGGGTCTTTTGAACCGAAACCATGTTGAAAGGCTCAATGCTTCGGATGTGGTGGGAAGCTATGCAGGCACAGCGGAAAATACCATTCGGGAAGCCTTGCGTCGGGCACAGGATGGTGTTCTTTTCATTGATGAGGCCCATCAATTAGTGAGTGCCCAGGGGCAGGATGCCCTTAAGGTGCTGGTGCCTGAAATGGAAAACCGGAGAAATCAGCTCTGTGTCATTCTTGCGGGCTATCCCGCCGACATGCAGGCCCTTCTGAATACGGATTCGGGCCTTGCTTCCCGCACCCAGTCCATTCCCTTTGAAGATTACACGGGCCATGAACTTCACCAGATCTGCCAGATCATGCTTTCCCAAAGGAAAATGAGGCTTAGTGATGAGGGCTCGGAACATCTTCTGCGGCTTCTGGCCTTTCTTGCGGCGCAAAGGGACAGGCAGTTTGGTAACGCCCGCACCGTAAGGGAGCTTCTGGACAGGGAAATCCTCCCCCATCAGAGTGAGCGGATATTGTCCATGGGCTTGAAGTCCGGAGACCCGGCTCTTTTTATCATAGAAAAAGAAGATCTGCCTTCAAGGCCCGGTTTTGACCCAAAACACTGGGAGGATGCCGTAAAAGGGGCAGCCAGTACGGATGTGGGACGGCTTCTGGAAGAGCTTCAGGGTTTAGTGGGGCTTTCTTCCGTCAAAAATACCCTGGTGCGCATTTGCGATACCCTTGCCGTGCAGCAGAGACGGGGCAGGGGAGAGCTTCTGGCAGGCCATTATGTCTTTTCCGGCAATCCCGGAACGGGAAAAACCACGGTGGCCCGGCTTATGGGCCGTATTTTCCGATCCCTTGGGCTTTTGAGCAGGGGCCATGTGGTGGAGGTAAAACGGGAAGATCTTGTGGGCCGCTATCAGGGCGATGCGGAAAACAACACGAAAGAAAGAATCGAAGAGGCCCTGGATGGCATTCTCTTTGTGGATGAGGCCTATCAGCTTGTCCAGGACGAGCATGATAGTTATGGAAAACGGGCACTGGAAACCCTGCTTGCCAACATGGACAACTATAGACACAGGCTGTGCGTCATTCTTGCGGGATACCCTGAAAAAATGCAGACCCTGCTTCAAACCAACCCCGGTTTTAAACGCCGTATTCCAGAAACCATTGTCTTCCCAGATTACAGCGGGCCAGAGCTTTGTGAAATCGCCCAGGGCATGTTCAGGGATCAGGGCTACACCCTGAGTGCGGCTGCTGCAATGGCCTTGGAAAGGCATCTTGCTGGCTGGGATGAACGCAGGGGAAGATCGGATTTTGGCAATGCCGGTGATGTGAGAAACCTTGTGGCCGCAGTGATTGCAAGGCAGAGCAGCCGCCTGAGGCCCCTTCTCGATGAGGTGAGTGAGGAGATGCTGAATACCCTGGAAGCCGGGGATATTGGGGGATAGGGGAGAAAAAAGATATCCACAAGGCTCCCTCTCCCCTTGGGTGGTGGCTGAGGTTCTCGAAGCCAGAGGATTGCCTGCCCGGCACACAGGCCTCCTGCATAGCTTTTTATAATGCCATGGTTTCTTTTGCCTGTGTGCGGGGGGGGGGGGGGAGGGCTTCATTAAAAAATCAGAACAGCAGTCTGATTTCAGATATTTCACAGATGGGTGTCTGGAATATAAAATGTAAAGGAGTGTTTCCATGGAAGAAAAAACCTGCCCCGTCTGCGGGCTGAAGCAAAATGAAGAATCCAAAAATTGCCCTACCTGCGGCTGGGATTTCCTTATGATTCTTGGCAGCAGGGAAGAAGACATTTCAGATGCAGCCCTCTCCCTTCTGGATGAGGCTCGTAAGTCATGGTCTGAAAAGTGGGTGAACCGGGACCATGCTCCTGATTTTGAGCGGGATCCCTTTGAGTATGAGGAAGACCGTGTGGCCCGGTTAGAGGGTGCCATCTGGAAGGCAGGCCGGGCTGTTCTTCTGAAGGAAAAATACGATATAGAAACGGGCCGATTTCCCATGGCCTGGAAGGAAGTTTCGGACTGGGCCAAAGAAATTCTCTTGGGCCTTTGTCCGGTTTTGAATCTGGATCGGGATGCGGCCCGGAATCTTTACGCTTCAGCAGAAGATTTCCCCATGGGGCTTCGCCTGGATGTGAAAGGCGAAAAGCTGCGTCCTGTTTCCTGCAATTTGTGGACAGAGTCGGGAGGGCTGGAGGTTGCCTTGGAAAAGGCACCGTCATTGAAGAACAGCTTTGGCATGACCTTTGTGAAGATTCCTGCGGGAGAATTCTGGATGGGCTCCCCTGAGGATGAGCCGGGGCGGCTTGGTCATGAAAAACGGCACAGGGTAAAGATTTCCAGGGATTTTTACATGATGACGACCCCGGTGACTCAGGGGCAGTGGGAGGCTGTGATGGGCAGCAACCCTTCCGATTTTAAAGACTGTGGCAAGGATTGCCCGGTGGAGATGGTTACCTGGGATGCTGTTCAGGAATTTATTAAAAAGCTCAATGCCCTGGATAAAAGCCTCACCGTGCGTCTTCCAACGGAAGCCGAATGGGAATATGCCTGCCGTGCGGGGACAGATACGCCCTTTGCCTTTGGTAACTGTCTTTCCACAGATGATGCCAATTATGATGGTAAAGATCCCCTGACCGGCTGCCCCAAGGGGACTTTTCTGAGAGAAACCGTAAAGGTGGCCTCCTTTAAACCCAATGCCTGGGGTCTTTACGATATGCATGGCAATGTCTGGGAGTGGGTTGAGGATGTGCATATAAGTGATTATGAAACCTTACCCGGAACGGATCCCATATATGCGCCAGCCACAGGCGGTGATCGCGTCCTTCGGGGCGGTGGGTGGGACTGCGGTGCCGGGGGCTGCCGTTCGGCCAGTCGCGACGTGAACGGGGCCGATGATCGTGACGATGCCCTGGGGTTTCGCCTTGCAGGATCTTAAGCTTTTGGGCTTTTACCTTAAATTTGAGTGAAATCTATACGGGTCATGAAAAGGCAGGTGCATGTTTTATTATTTGAAATAATTTAAAAAAAAGTGGGATAAAATGAAACTTTTAATTTCTATTTCATACCTACAACAGATATTAAGGTTCAATACAATTAAAAAAATACTTCTTTGCCTTATTTGCTCTGGTCTGATTTTAAATTCAGGCTGTTCAAGTACACAGCATAAAAGATATTCAGAAAACTTTGACCCCAAGGTAAAAAAAGATGGGATTTCAAAAAATGAAATCGTCTCCATAAAATCTGAGAATAGAACAGAACCCCGAACAGCAAGCAAACTCCTTGCTGATGAATCCCCTCCATTATATGGGCATGCCCTTAATTTGTATTATATTGCAAACGATTTCTGGCTGTCAGGAGATTTTGATTCTGCTTTAGAATCTTTGGATCAAGCCTATGACTTAATAATCAGCGTTGAAACCATCACAGCCACCGATATGCAGCAAAGATATGATCTACGCATTGCTATAGCAAGGCGGATTATGGAAATCCATTCATCAAGAACAATAGGAGTTGAGGGTAAGCAAAGTCCAATACAGATACCCGACAACAGGTATGTACAACAGGAAATTGACCGATTTACCAAAAAAGAACGGATTTTTTTCGCAAAGGCCTATCGAAGATCCGGTCTTTACATGGATATGATACTTGAAAAACTTAATGAAGCCGGACTTCCAACAGAGCTTGCATGGCTACCGCTTATTCAATCAGGGTTTCAGGTCAAAGCACTCTCCAGTGCAAGTGCACTTGGACTTTGGCAGTTTACTCCTTCCACAGGTGTCCGCTTTGGTCTCAGAAGGGATCGGCTTATAGACGAAAGAATGGATCCTGAAAAAGCCACCGATGCGGCGGTTGCTTATCTAACCGAGCTCCACCGTCTTTTTGGAGACTGGCCCACTGTAATTGCAGCCTACAATTGTGGAGAGGAGTGGGTACTTAGAACCATAAAAATGCAGAATGTAAATTACCTTGATAATTTCTGGGATCTCTACACAAAACTGCCCAGGGAAACAGCCCAGTATGTATCCCGTTTTCTTGCTACTGTGCATGTAATTAAAAACATGGAAAAATACAGATTCGACCCGAAGGACCTTTATTCACCAGTTCCCTATGAAAGAGTTTCCGTTGAAAGACAGTTAGATCTTCAATCCATAGCAACTGCAACAGGAATAGACTTTTCAAATTTGAAAAACCTGAACCCTGAACTTTGTTATGATCTTCTCCCTCATGAACGCTACACACTGAAAATACCCAAGGGTAATAAAGAAAAAATTCTGAATATAACGGATTCAGGGGAAGCGGAATAAGTCCTGTTAAAATTGTCTTGATAGGGTCTAAATAAAATAAAAAATGACAGCAAGACTCAGGAAGAGGCATGTGGAGGAAGACAGATGGAAGAAAAAACCTGCCCCGTCTGCGGGCTGAAGCAAAATAAAGAGTCTCAAAATTGCCCCACCTGCGGCTGGGGCTTTCCCCTGATCCTTGGCAGCCGGGAGGAAGACATCGCAGATGCGGCGCTTTCCCTTCTGGATGAGGCGCGGGGCAAATGGGCGGAAAAGTGGGTGAACCGGGATGAAGCCCCGGATTTTAAGAGAGACCCCTTTGAGTTCGAGGAAGATCGGGTGGCCCGGCTGGAGGGTGCTGTTTGGAAGGCGGGCCGTGCGGTTCTGGTGAAGGAGGGCTATGACATTAAAACCGGCAGGTTTCCCATGGCCTGGAAGGAAGTTTCGGACTGGGCCAAAGAAATACTCCTGGGCCTTTGTCCGGTTCTGAATCTGGATCGGGACGCGGCCCGGAGCCTTTATGCTTCAGCAGAAGATTTTCCCATGGGTCTTCGCCTTGGGGTGAAGGGAGACAAGGTGCGTCCGGTTTCCTGCCACCTGTGGGCTGCGTCGGGGGTTCTGGAGGCGGCTTTGGAAAAGGCCCCGGCATCTTCAGGGCATCAAGGAGAAAAGAGGGCTGAAAAGACCTTGAAGAACAGCCTTGGCATGACCTTTGTGAGGATTCCTGCGGGCGAGTTCTGGATGGGGTCTCCGGAGAATGAGCCGGGGCGGTTTGATGATGAAAAGCGGCATCGTGTAAAGATTTCCAAAGATTTTTACATGATGAGCACGCAGGTGACCCAGGGGCAGTGGGAGGCTGTGATGGGCAGCAATCCTTCCCATTTTAAAGACTGCGGCAAGGACTGCCCGGTGGAGAGTGTTTCCTGGAATGAGGCTCAGGAATTCATAAAAAAGCTCAATGCCATGGATAAGACCCTTAGTGTGCGTCTTCCCACGGAAGCGGAATGGGAATATGCCTGCCGTGCGGGGACAGATACGCCCTTTGCCTTTGGAACCTGCCTTTCCACAGACGATGCCAACTATGCCGGCTGCCCCAAGGGAACTTATCGGAAAAAACCCGTCAAGGTGGCCTCCTTTAAACCCAATGCCTGGGGGCTGTATGACATGCACGGCAATGTCTATGAGTGGGTTCAGGATGTGTACAGGAAAGATTATGAAAATCTGCCCGGAACCGATCCCATATATATGGGGCATATATTTAAACGTGACCGCGTCATTCGGGGCGGCGGCTGGGACAACTACGCCGGGAACTGTCGTTCGGCCAATCGCCGCAGGTACGGGGCCGACGTTCGCGGCAACGACATGGGGTTCCGCCTTGCAGGATCTTAACCTTTTGTCTTTTTTAGTTTTTTACCTTTTGTGGCGTTTTTTTTCTTTTTCTTTTTCGGCCGCAAGGCCGCAAAAAGCGGCGCGTGTTCTGGGGCGTGGCCGGGTTTTTTGGCCATACGCCCCAGAACACGCGCCGCCGTGCGGTCAACCCGTCATGCCTGGCACAGGTGATTCTGTGCCAGCGCTTCATCAGGTTTTGCAATAGGGGAGGGAGCCGCTTTGATGACAGAAAACCCCCTTGTTCTTTATGCCTTAAAGGAAGGCACCCGCAGCCTTGGTCCTTTTTTGCGTTTTGCCCTCTGGGTGCAGGGCTGCCCCCGCCTTTGCCCCGGCTGCATGACCCCTGAGGCCCGGCCCTTTGAGGGGGGCATCCGCAGAACCCTCCCTTCGCTGGCAGAGGAGATTCTTTTGCATCCGGAAGTGGAGGGCCTCACCCTTTCCGGAGGCGAACCCTTCTGCCAGGCCGGGGCTCTGGCCAGCCTTGTGGGGACACTGCGTCAGCACCGGGATCTGGGGGTCATTGTCTATACGGGCTATGCCCTTGAAACCCTCACCGCCATGGCAAAAGGGGATCGGGGCGTTGCATCACTTTTGAAGTGTACGGATCTTCTGATTGATGGCCCTTATGTGGAGGCCCTGAACAGCGGGAGAGGTCTCAAGGGTTCTGCCAACCAGCGCGCCCTGGCCCTGACGGATCGCTACCATGCCTTTCTTTCCCTTTATTCCGATACCGAGGCCCGCCATGTGGAACTGCATATAGATAGGGATGCGGATTTTCTTGTGGGGGTGCCCAGCCCCCGCCAGCTTAACTGGTGGCAGGGGGGCAGCAGGCGGGAAGAAAAATAAGAAGGGCGGGGAAAATTTCAGGCTCCCCATACGTCAATGGGGCGTTTTCCATGCGCCATGCTTTTCCGCCAGATCTTTTCGTCCCAGGGAATGTCCGGGTTCCGGTTGAAAATAACCAGATGGGCCTCATCCGCAGCACTTCTGTCCGCATAGTCCGCCGTCTGGGAAAGGCCTTCCTGTAAGGTGGCCTCCAGCCCTTTTCTTAAGATTTTCAGCTCAATCACCACCCGCTGCACGGTTCCGAAAAAGCCCTTTTCCTTATCAAGGGGCCACTCAAGGAAGAGATCCGTCCGTCTGCTGCCCAAACCATACTCCCGGTTCACCCTGCCGCCGCCGTTCACAATGCGCTGCAAAAAAGCCTGCATGAGAAGCTGAGGCCCTGCCTCTTTGTAGTCAAAGCGCTCGATCCAGCTTTGGGAGTTTTCCCTGAAAAAGAGCTGAAAGGCGGCAAGGAGTTTTTCCATGTCAAGACT
>NZ_JCANVJ010000043.1:0-14521 GCF_059569355.1 Desulfobotulus sapovorans DSM 2055
GTAACAAAACAAGTCCGAGCATGGCATAGAGTTCCTTGGTTGGCCGACCCTTCCCGTCGTCAAAGAGAGGAAACAGCTTCTCAACCGGAAGTCTGTGGAGGATTTCTTCACGAAACAGATGCGCCCATGATGATTTCAGAAGAGCCAGCCTCTTTGAGCCAAGATGTTCAAACGGACTGAACATGTCGTACTGTTTGTGGTCTTTGATGTGGATCATGTAAAATCCTTACAATATGTTTAAATTACAGCATATACATACCAAAAACAGTATCTTGGATCAATATGAAAAATCAAAAAATATATCTATTTTAAACACTTATGCCATTTTGGCTTTTTTGCGAGTGCATCATCTATGACGTATCAAATGGAAAAATCAAATGGTTGCCTGAAGCCAAAACGATTACAATCCTAAAGAAAGTTGAAGCCAATCCTAAAAGGGCCATGGATGCAATGGCAAAATAATTTTGTCTCAAAAATGCAATAAGGGCACTGGGCTTATACCATTTTGACACACAGCATTATGTGGTTTTCATTGCCAATAAACCACCATATGTTGTTTATTTGTAGTTTGGAACGGTGTGAGCCCAGTGCCTTAACAAGTAAATGGTAATAATTGTCAAACAACACCATACACTCAGACAGTGAAAGGGATAAAATGCGATTTGCCCATACAAATATTGCCGCAAAAGATTGGAAAAAGCTTTCAGATTTTTATATCCGTGTATTTAACTGCAAGATTAAGCCCCCCCAGAGAAACCTCTCAGGAAAATGGCTGGATCAGGCAACGGGTTTAAAAAATGCCAAACTGGAAGGTGTCCATTTATATCTCCCAGGTCATGGAGATAATCCACCAACCTTAGAAATATTTACTTATGAAGAAATGCATTACGGGCCACATATTATGGCCAATCACATCGGCTTTACTCATATAGCATTTGAGGTTGAAGATGTTAACATGATCTTCAGGAAAGCAATGGAAAACGGAGCCATTAAATTAGGAGAAATTGTAGAAAAAGAAGTCGAAAATTTTGGAATTTTACAATTTGTGTATTTCCGTGATCCCGAAGGAAATATTGTAGAAATTCAGTCATGGAAATAAAAGAAGGATTATTAAAAAAACATTTGAAAAAACTGCGTGGAAAATTTCATCGTCGGTGATTTTAAAGATATTGAAATTGCTTTTGGCCTGAAGGAAAAGAGAACAAAAAAACGGGAGGAGTTCTTTGTTTTTGACAAAGAGACATACAATCCCGGCAGGGCATCTGAACCCGCAGACAGATCCACCAGCAAAAAAACCGGCAGAAACGACCCATGTCCTTGCGGCAGCGGGAAAAAATATAAAAAATGCTGCCTCAAATGACAAAAAGGAATTCCATGCTGATGCCGCATCCCCTCCCTGACATCCACTGTTCTCCCCTTACGGAAGCTCTTCCCCTCTGGGAAAAGGAAGGCCTGCTTTCTTCTCCCCTGTACAGGGACAGCTATTTTTCACGATCCGGAGCCATGGCGGAAAGCCGCCACATCTTTCTGCAACAAAACCGCCTGCCCCACAGGTGGCTGGACAAAATCACTTTTCATGTCTGCGAAACAGGTTTTGGTACGGGGCTTAATTTTCTGCTCTGTGCCGAATTCTGGCGGCGTTTTGCCCCACGAGACAGCGTCCTCCAGTATACATCCATCGAAAAGCATCCCATTCCCAGAGGACATCTTGAAGCGATCCACAGGGCCTGGCCCTCTTTGGGGCTTTTTTCCTGCCGCCTGCTTGAAACCTACCCCCCTTCCCTGCCGGGCCGTCACAGCCTTGTTTTTCCGGACTGGCGTATCCGCCTGGAACTGATCTTTGATGATGCGCTGATGCTGGAATCCTACCTTGAAAAAAACGTGGACGCCTGGTTTCTGGATGGTTTTGCACCGGAAGCCAATCCTGAAATGTGGTCGGAGGCTCTTTTTCAGGCCATGGGACGCTGGACAGCGGGTCAGGGCACCTTTGCCACCTTCACGGCTGCGGGCTTTGTACGCAGAGCGCTTATGGATCAGGGCTTTTCGGTGGAAAGGATTCCCGGCTTCAGCGGTAAGCGGGAGATGCTTCGGGGCAGTGCATCGGCAATGCCGCAGGCGTTAAAGAGATAAACGACTGTTTTTTTGGGGGGCGGATTACCGCGTCACCTCAGCCAGCGTTCCATGTATCAGCACTTCTCCTGAAGAATCTTCGGAAGAAGAGGAATGGTTTTACCGGAAAAACGCAGGCAGTAACGTCCCTCCACCAGACTCAGAGAAACCCTTTCCGAAGCACCTCCCTGAAGTTCAGCATACTGCCCCCGCAGGGCCAGGAGATCTGCGGTTTCCAGAATTTCCTTCAGGGCCTCGGCCTTTTCCATCAGGCTGTCATCGGCCTGCCCCTTGAGGGCCTGGGCCACAGCCCGCTCCTGCTGCCTTCGAATTTCCGTAAGGATACAGTGGCGGGAAAGATCAAGCTGGCAGTCCTTCATGGAATTCCTCCTTATGGTGGGTTTTTCCCGGAGCAGCGCTCCGCAGTGTACCAGAAAAAAAGCCGGAAAACAGGTGACACTCCCCCTCCCCCGTATTTCCCGAACCCGGGATAACGGTGCTTTTTCCGGACGGGCAAAAAGCCCGTCCCCTGACAATACAGCACAATCAGAGCTGATCCACCACCTTACGCATGGGTTTGACCATCTCGGTTTTAAGCATCTTGCGGATGGCTTCCCTGGCATTGGGATCTTTCATCATCTCCAGCATGAAGGCATTGGTTTCCATGGCCCGCTTGTCATCCTGAGGAAAATCATAGATGCCGTTAGCTTCAAACCACTCATGATCTGCCTGAAAAACAAAGCGGTGACGGCCAAAAACATCATCCCGGAACACCTTCATCCCGGCTTTTCCAAGGAAGGTGGCAGGAGCCACATAGTCCTTTGCCGCAGCTTCCACCGCACGCTCCGCCAGCGTATCCAGAAGGCCATCCAGCGCCGTGGCATCCGAAACCTCATCCGTGATCATATCCACAAGCCCAGCCCCCTGCCATTCCGTAAAGGCCGTCAGCACTTCCCGGAAAGGCCCCATCTGTCCAAGGGGGCCGGAAACAATAAAACCGAGCTGTTTTCCCCGCAAGGTGGGGGTGTGGGTGTTATAGAAGCCCCTGTCAAAAAAAGCCTTCCACAGGGAAGAAAACATGCGGTCTTCCACGGCCATGACAAAAAACAGAATATCCGCTGTCTTGATGCGTTCTTCATAGGCAGGGATAAAATCATCCTTTCCCGTATAAACACATCTGTGGTCAAACCCGCACTGCACACAGCCAAGACAGCCCCCTGCCATGGAAAGCTCTTCCAGTACAAGGCGATCCGCACCGGGAAAACGCTGAAAAATACGCGCTGCCATACGGCCCGCATTGTGGCCCGTATAGTTTTTGTCCTGCACCACAAGAACCCTTTTTCCTCCGGTGTCCAGTGCTGATGAGGCCACGCCGGGATGATAGGCCCAGGAAGATGTCACAAGGGGGGCAAAGGCACGGGATACGGGCCGTCTGCGTTCTACGGTGGTAAACACATCCGCAGCAAAGGCTTCCAGCCGTCTGCGTTCCGTCTCTTCCAGGAGATCGTAAGAATCTGCGGAAAAGGCACCGGCAAAGGCCATGCCCAGATCTTCCACAACAGCCCGCATATAGGCATGGGCCGCATGATCGAAAAAATTGATGGATGTGGTCAATACCGCCGCATATTTTCCGGCAAAAACCCTGCCGAGATCTGTTTCAAAAAGAAGCTCGATAAAACGTTTCAACTGGGAGGGAACGGTAAAGGTATACACGGGCTGGGCAAAAACAATCAGATCCGAAGCCCGTACCCATTCGGCAATTTCCGCCCTTTTTTCCGCCTTTTCTTCAATCCCCCGGATTCCCTGCCCCACATGCACCATATGCAGGGTATGCTCGGGGAATTTCTTTCCGATATACCGCAAAGACTGAAGGGTGACACTGAGTTCTCCCTTGGGACTGCCACTGATCACTGTAATCTGCATTTTTCCCCCTTTGAAACGGTTCAACATCAGAGTCTCTGGATGATTTTTCCGGATGGCTTTTCCCGCTTTCCACCGAGATCCGAACACGGGCCTTTCTTTTGTATACAAAATATACCGAATACCAAACCACAGCCCCCGCCATCTGTCCACAAAAAAATCCGCCCCTTCTGGAGGTTTCAAATCTTCCGTATGAGAACCTTTCCATGGGGTCTCCGGTGGTTATCCCTTGCCCTCTTTCTCTCCTTGAACTATGATCTCCCGATAAATTCCCGAATGGCCTGCGATCAAAGCACAAAGGCTCTGCCCAATGTCATGCCACCACAGCCAAGGAAGCTCCTATGCCCTCCCCCCCCTCTCCCCTGCCGGACAACGGCTATGGGGGCAGAATTCTGACCCATCCCTGTACTCCCAAGCTTGAAAAACGCCTGGTAAACCTGCTGACAGCATCTCAGATCCTGGCATCCATGGGACTCCCTGTCCTGCATTATGTCGCCGCATGGAAAGACGATAAAACGGATATCTGGTATGAATTTGCCGATCCCCGTTTCTGCAGCCTCTTTACCACCCGCCTGGCAACCCTGGCGCCCACCTTTCGCAATGCTGTAACAGAGCAGAAAATCTATCCCTCAAAAAATGATGACGGAACATACCGGGTGGAAATGCTGGAGGCAGAGGCCCTGGCCCAGGAACGCAGTATTCTGCGAAACAGAAACAGCGCCGAGGGAACATCGGAAGCCATTTACAAAATAAGACTTCCCAACGGCTCCTTTATCTGGCTGAAAGATCAGGCAAAGCTTGAACTTTTCCCAGAAGACGGCGTCACCCTCTCCATTGGCGTACTGACACCCGTTTCCAGAGAAATGGCCATGGAAGAAGCCCTGCGCCGTGCGGAAAAAGCCCTGAGCCAGAGCGAAAAACAGTTCCGGGATCTCTTCGCCCAGAGCAATGACGCCATCCTGTTGCTGGATTCCAGGGGGCGTATTCTCAAGGCCAACCGCAAGGCCGAAGAGCTGACCGGGCTTTCCCAGAATGCACTTGCGGGCAGACCGGCCTGCGATCTCTTCCCGGAAAGTGAACATTCACGTATCCAGGATGCCAGAAACCAGATTGCCACAGGCCGGGAAGCCCGCATTGAGACCCTGCTGAAAAAAGAAGAGAGTATCCTGGATGTGGACATCAATGCCCGTCAGGTGATCAGTACGGATTACCCGATGATTCAGGCCGTGGTGCGGGATATCTCCTTTAAAAAACGTCTGGAAACGGAACGGAGCAAAAGGGAAAAATTCGACATGCTCAAAACCCTGGCAGGTGGTCTGGTGCATGACGTCAACAACCTGCTTTCCGCCATTACAGGCAATCTCTCCCTGGCCGCCTTTGAAAAAAATCTGCCCCAGGGTGTAGGACTGATCCTCAACCGTATTGAAACCGCAACCTCCCAGCTCAAAAGCATCACCCGGAAAATGCTGGTGCTGGCGGATGCCGATACGGGCGAACGGATTCCAGGTCAGGTTCGCACCTGCCTGCAACAGGCCCTCGAAATGCTGGGGCCACCGCATTCTTCCATCCGGCTGCACATGGATATTCCCGTCATTCTTCCCTCCCTGCCCATGGATCGTAAAGCACTTACCGAAGCCTTTGCCGCCATTATGGAAAACAGTCTCGATGCCATGCCCAAAGGAGGAGAACTCTCCATCCATGTTCAGGGAACATCCATTCCCATGAACGACGCTGAACCCCTTCAGCTGCTCAAACCCGGAGATTATCTCTGTATCCATTTCAAAGACACAGGCTGCGGCATTGAAGAAAAAAATCTTTCCCGGATTTTTGACCCCTATTTTTCCACCAAGCAAAGGGACTTCCGCAAAGGCACAGGCCTTGGCCTTTCCCTGGCCTATGCGGTAATCAAGCAGCACGGGGGGCATATTCTGGCACAGCCTGCGGAAGACGGCGAAAAGGGAGTCTCCATTCTCGTCTACCTCCCCCTTGCCTGAGAGAATGCTTCAAATCCTTGCCCTTTTGTGTCCTCCCTGATATGAGGGCTTCCAGTCATTTTGGAAACCTTTACGGGTACATTTTTCCTGTGAACCCTCTATCATAAGGAAGCTTCATGGAATTCCGAAGCATCACACACGTTACCGAAGCCCTTTCTTCCGCACGCTACATTCCTTCCACGGAGATTGCCACCGTGGTCTATCTTGCGGCCGCCACCAAGAAACCCATTCTCGTGGAAGGCCCCGCTGGCGTGGGCAAAACGGAACTGGCCAAATCCATCTCCCTGTGCATGGATCGCCCCCTGATCCGTATGCAGTGCTATGAAGGCCTGGATGAGGCCAAGGCCCTCTATGAATGGGAATACGCCAAGCAGCTCCTCTACACCCAGATGGTGCGGGACAAGATCCACTCCGTGGTGGAGGATGCGGATACCCTGGCAGAAGCTGTGGAAAAAATTTCCGAACAGGAAGATGCCTTTTTCTCTGAGCGTTTTCTCCAGCCCCGCCCCCTTCTGAAAGCCATCCAGTCCCCCAAACCCGTGGTGCTGCTCATTGATGAAGTGGACAAGTCCGACCCCGAATTCGAGGCCTTTCTTCTGGAGCTTCTCAGCGATTTTCAGGTGTCCATCCCGGAAATCGGTACCATCAAGGCCCAGACCATTCCCTTTGTCATCCTCACTTCCAACAACTACAGGGACATGAGCGACGCCCTGAAGCGACGCTGCATCCACCTTTTCATCGACTACCCGGAAATTGAGACGGAAAAAGAAATTGTCCGCATGAAAATTCCCGGTATTGAAGAAATCCTCCTGGATAAGCTGGTACGCACCGTTGCCAACCTGCGTGGACTGGATCTCAAAAAGCGGCCCTGCATTTCCGAAACCCTGGACTGGGCCAGATCCCTCATGGTACTCCAGGCGGACACCATCACGCCGGAAGTGCTGGCTTCCACCCTGAACATGCTGGTAAAATTCAAAAGCGATTCAGAACTGGTCAAAGAGCGTATCCAGACCGTAATCGCCTGACCGGGAAGGGGCCTCCATGCTCGACATGATCACCAAATTTTCCGCCTGCTGCCGGGCTGCGGGCCTCAAGGTTTCGCCCCTGGAGGTCATTGACTGCATGTCCCAGCTCCAGCACATTGATGCGACGGACGAGGAAACCTTCCGCAGCCTGCTCATGGCCAATTTTGTGAAAAGCCGCAGGGATCAGCCACGGTTCCAGGATATCTACCATCTCTTTTTTCATGAACTGCGCACCTCCTTCCAGGATGTGCAGGAAGAGGACAGCGAAAACCCGGAAACGCCCAAGCAGAAACGGGTAAGGGAAATTATCGAAAAAATCCGGGAAGAAATGGGAGAGGATGCGGAAGGGCTTCAGAATCTTCTGGACTATCTGGGGGGCGATCCCGAAGCCTTTCTCAATGAAGTGCAGGAAATTCACAATCTGGTGGAGCAGCGATCCCTGGCCATCAAGGTGAAATCCAACATGGGCCAGCTCTCCAACCGTCTTTCCGTGATGCTGAAAATCAACCAGATCCGCCAGAAGGCCCTGCAACTGGCCGGAGAACTGGATGCACCCGGAGATTCCTTTACCCGAAAAGAAATTGACGCCTACTTCGCCAAAATGCTGGATCGCTCCTTTGATCTCCTGACCCGGGACAAAAGGCCGGACAACGTGGCCTTGCGGCAGGTAAACCGTACAGACCCGCGCTTTGAGGAAATCGGAGAACGCCCCTTTGCCACCCTGACCCCCACCGAGATGGAACGTACCAGGGAAATCACCGATCGGCTGGTTCGGAAACTCAAGGATATGGCCACCCGACGTTATGCCTCCCGAAACAAGGGCATTCTCGACGTCCGCAAAACCCTCAGAAGAGCGGGCCGTTTTCAGGGCGTGCCCCTGGAACTGCACTTCAGGGACAAACCCCTGCGCAAGGGTAAAATCGTAGCACTGTGCGATGTCTCCGGCTCAGTCTGGTCCGCAGCCCGCTTCATGCTGGCTATTCTCTATTCCCTTCAGGAATGCTTCAACGGGGTCAAAAGCTTTGCCTTTGTGTCGGATGTGGCGGAAATCACTCCGCTGTTCAAGGCCAATCCCGTGAACGAAGCCATTGAAAAGGTTTTCTCCGAATCCGGTATCGACACCCGTATGCTCACGGACTACGGCACCAGCTTTGTACGCTTCCGGGAAAAGCACATGCATGAGCTTTCCACCAAGACGACCCTCCTCATCATTGGCGATGCCCGGAGCAATTACCAGAACCCGCATCAGGAAATTCTGGAGGAAATGCGGGATCGCTGCCGCAGGGTCATCTGGCTCAATCCCGAACCCATCACCACCTGGACCACGGGGGATTCGGAAATGTTCACCTACAAGGCTCACTGCCACGAAGTCCGGCCCTGCCGGAACCTGAACCAGCTCGTCACCTTCATTGAGGAATTGGTACTGTGAATCTGAACCCTTTCCATGATCTTCTGGACTTTACCGGTACCCGCCCTGAGCTGCGCACCCTGGCCGCAGATTTTGCCACAAAAATCTCAAAGGAGTTTCCGGATCTGGCATCCACCCATCCCCTGCCAGCGGGAATCTGGGAAAAAGCAGGCCGGGATGGTATTCTGGGTATCGGACTTCCCGAAGCCTCCGGGGGGCAAGGAGGAGGATATGGGGACATCAGTGCCGCAGCCGCCGAAATCGCCTTTGCTTCTGCCTGTCCTGGCCTTGCCCTTTCCATCCTCATCCATCACCTCATAGCGGTCTTCGCCATTCAGGGACTGGGCAATGAGACTCAGAAAACCACCTTCCTGCCCCGTCTCGCCAGCGGTAAACTGACCGCTTCCCTTGCCATTTCCGAACCCGGCGCAGGAGCACATCCAAAGGGGCTGACGACCCAGGCCCAAAAAGAAGATGGCGGATGGCGGCTTTCCGGTACAAAGACCTTTATCACCAATGCCCCCCTGGCCGGATTGTTTCTTGTCATGGCCATCACGGATAACAAGGAAGAAAAAAAAGCCTTTTCTGCCTTTCTTGTACCTGCAGACAGCCAGGGACTTCAGGTCAGGGATCTGGGGCCTCTGCCCTTTTTCCGGCCTGCTCCCCACGGGGAGGTTCATCTGGACGCGGTTTTTGTAGAGGATACCGCTCTTTTGGGAAAGGAAGGCAAAGCCTTGGAATTTTTGGCAAAGCCCTTCCGTGGAATTGAAGATGCCCTCATGGCCGGAGCCGTAGCCGGTGGACTGGCAGCCCTCCTTTTCCGCTGTTGCCGGGACTTAGGGGACAATGATTCTGCACCTATAAAAAACGGCGTAGGCCTGGCCCAGGCCCGTATCACAGCCCTCTCTTCCCTCGCCCTCCGGGCAGCAAACAGCCAGCCGCCCTCTTCCCTTGCCGCAGGTCTGAATCTCGCTGTACGGGATCTTGCCGCAATCTTTCTGAAGGATCTGAGGCATATCACGGAGGGAATTTCCCTTGAAAAAGATACAGAAATTCTTTTCAGGGATATGGAAAAATCCGGCTCCATTGCAGGGAATGTAGCCCGAATCCGTCAGGAACAGGCTGGACAGCGCTTATTGCAGATCACGGCAAGGGGATAAGGAGGCAGGGTGCATAGTGTTCAGATCAATATCCCAAAAAACAGGCTCTACCTGACCCTGGGGCAGATCACCAACAGAAAAGAAATACAGATCATCGAAATCACCGTACTGCAACAGGTGAAACACCTGCGCCAGGGATTCACCTGTATCAGCGATTTACGGGAGTTCTGCATGGAAAAAAATCTCAATGATAATTTCATGCAGGAAATTCAGGAAATTCTCTGGGACAGTGGGGTACGGGCTGTGGCCCGCATCAGCCCGGTGCACCAGCACAAGGGCCATTTTCATTTTGAAAAAGGCTCCGCAGTATGGCCCTGCTACGAAGTTATTCCCGTTACCTGTCTTGAAGAAGCCGAAAGCCGTCTGGATAAGCTTCTGGATAAAAAAAAATAAATTTTATCCTCTTCTTTGGGTGCAGCAGGACAATACTTTTAAAACAAAAGATGGGATATTTGTCCCTTTTGTTTTAAAGCAGACAAACATCCCATCCCAAAAGCCACCCGCCTCAATCAGTGCAGTACCTCAGCGGTCTGGGCTTCAGCAAGGCTGGCAATACCTGTTTTTTCCTGCTTGAGCAGCACCAGACGCTCAATCTGGGAAAGGGACGTCAGATGCGCATAGATGGCCGGTAAATACCGGTTGTTGCGGATTTCGAGAAAACGTTCATCAGACAGATTGTTCAGTCTTTCCTCATTGATCACGTAACATCCCGCAATATTTTTAATGTTTTCCTTGTCCCGCACACGCATATTCAAGGGCGTAAACAGGTTTCTCGTTGCAAAAAACTGACAGAAATCTTCCGTGAATTTTGCCATCTGCTGCAATTCTCCCAGATACCGCTTTACATTTTCCATCACCTGGGTCGGTGTACCATTTTCATCAAAAATGGGGGCACCTTCATCGTTGCTGAGAAGATGACTGTCCTCATCAATACAAACCGTAAACTGACCTTCCTGATTCGTACGGGCAAGGGCAAAGGGATAGCGGCGGATGATCGCCGGGATATAACTGGCCTGCCACTTTCCATTCTTGTCAACATAAAGATTTTCTCCGGCATCCAGCCCCATCAGAACAACGGGACGGAACTCATCTTTTTCCTTATCTTCAAGAAAGACGATGGGGTAAATGGATGCGGCACGGACAAATTCATGGGCCATTACGGAGGCAATATGAAAACTGGACGCAAAATCAAAACCTTCAATCTGTTTGATTTTTTTCTTACCATGCTTTTCCTTGGTCACAGGAACAAGATTTTTAAACATGCATTTCTCCTTAAGTGCTAGCAGTTAGTAAATTGCCGGTACGTATGAACCCAACAGCAAGCGGATGCTGACCAGGTAAACGGCTGCTTCCGGAAACGATTCCATACCATGGGTCTTACCCTTTCCTTGCAGATCCAAAAAATTTTCCAGATAGAGGTACAGATTCTCAAAACGGAAAAAAGAAACAACAGGAAAAGAATAAAGAATGGATGGATGGTTTCTGCGCCATGACGGATACATCCCCATGGCGCAGAAAATATGGATTAAAGCAGAATATCTTCTATCCAGCAGTCAAAGAGATACATCTCATCCGCGAGGGGAAGCCCCGTACTCAAAAGCTGCGGATCCGCCATACCTGTCAGCATATTAGAATAATCAAGACTCTCCGTAATTTCAAAGCTATCTTCACTTAAAAATGCATCATAGTCAATATCTTTCAACAAACTTTCCAGCCCCATACGGGACAATCTGGAAGCCTGCATCGAAAATGCTGTCCTGTCGGAAAAGAGTCCCTGACTCCTTCCCTTAGCAGCAGCACTGTAGAAATCCGTAAAACCGATTCCATGCAGATCCGAGAAGAGCAGCCCCGACTCTCCGGAAGCCCTGTCGCTGCCGTGCCTGCTGATGGAAGTGCTTTCCAGATTGGTGGGGGAAAACCATACGGTATTGCTCTCACCAAGCTGGGTATCCCCGATAAACCGCCCGACCTCACGGAAGTTTTCAGAAACCTGATAGTACTTCCCGTTCTCAAACAACATCAGCTGGACACTTCCGTCCGCATTGGTCTTGCTCACCACAACGGCCCTGGCATCCGACAGCACTTCCTGGGTCAGCACTTCAGACTTCAGCCCCGCTCTCCGGGCAGTATCCAGATTCCCGACAGCCCCTCCCCCATTGTTGTTGTCCTGAAGCTCAGGCCCTTTGCCCTTTACGATCAGATCCCTGGCATAGACGTTCGTTGCCACACCACTGTGGGTATCCACGATACTGCCCGTATGGTTCACAAGGGTCACCTGCCCCCATCCTTCCATGGCACCTGCCTGAGCGGTATCCACTACAGCAATTTTCATCCCTGTTCCGGCGGTGAGCATGATACTGCCACCGGCATTCTGTACCCGGCTTCCCGAATCCATAAGAATACTGCCATCTGCCTTCACATTCACCACAGAGCTGGCCACATGGATATCACTGCGTTCTGAATGTTTCACCTCCAGGGCCTGACCGCTCTCCTGTACAGCGTGCACCAGCATTTCCGGAATACGGCCCACGGTGAGATCTCCCGTGCTGTGGACAAAAAGACCACCGCTGCCAATATTTGCCGATAAACGGGTACCCCCCAGATCCAGGGCATTGTTCCCCGTTCCTGCCTGACCGGCCTGCAACTGCACAGCTCCAGCCTGAATGTCCACATCCCTGTCCCCTCCATCAAAAATTCCCCTTGCTTCAATGCGAACCGTACCGGAACCGGTTTGAATGGATGCAAGCTGAACATTCCCCAGAGCTTTCAGGGCAATATTGCCTGTTCCGGAAAGGATACGGGCCCCATCGCCCATGGAGATCTCCCCGTTTCCTGCCTCCAGCTGTATGCTGCCGCTATCTGCGGTCATGATCGTGGCAACGGCTGTCGATACCGCTGCTGCCGTTGTCCGGGCCGCTGTAAGACCTTCAATCAGGATGCTGTCAGCAGCCACAAGGTGAATATGTCCCCCATCACTGACGACCCCGGCCCCTCTGTTCAGAACAATATCCACCTGGATATCCGTGCTGGTCTTCTTTGCCTCAAGCAGAATATTCCCTGTGCCATGGGCTTTGACAGCCACACCTGCAAGGCCAGTATCCGCAGAACCATCGTTGAGAACGATACTGCCATTGAGGGTCTGCAATATAATATTGCCATTCGCAGCGGTGGTCTGAAGATCCGACATGGCCTTCAGTTCCGCATGATCCTGGCCGTCCAGCCCTACTTTCTCAACCTTCACATCCACCCGATCGACAACAATGCCACCCTGCTCGCGGATATGGATACCGCCGCCATGGGCACGCGCCGCCAGAACCTGAACCTGCGTATGGAGGGTATTGGCATTGTCCCCGAACCTGCCCACACCCGCACCTGCCTCCAGCATGGCAGCATGGGCAACAATGACCTCATGTTTACCATTGATATCCAGAATAAATCCTTCCACGGAGTGAACAGACACGGCGCCCTGGGTATGGAGACCGTTCAGATGGATATCCTTTTGTGCCACAAGACGGATATCCCCCCTGGCGGTCTGGAACAGGGTACTGCTTTTTTGCGTGATGCTTCCGGAAGAGGCCTCCATGTAAAGCGTTCCCGTTTCTCCCGTTGTCACATGGATCGTATCTTCAAAAAGAACAGAATCTTCTGCAATCAGACTGATGTGACCACCTGCACTCACGATACCGGATTTTGCATCAAGACTGGCACCCGTTCCATGGGCCTGGAGAAGGATATTACCAGAACCTCCGGCGCGTACGGCCTCGCTGTACCCTTCTGCAAAATCGAGAAGAATGCTGCCACCCGCATCTATGACAATATGAGAATTTTCTCCGGCCTGGAGACCATACTGTACCCCATCCCGAATCTCCCCTATGAGCTTGCTGCCGTCCTGCTCGGCTACACGGATTTCAACGGACGTAACAGAGACCGCATCCTTTTCCTGAATATAGATATGTCCGGTATCCGCCCATGCGGAAAGCCTTTCGACATCTGTCTTGACAGGGTTGTCGGCCTGACCAATATCCTGACCCGCATGAAGCCTCAGATTACTGGCCACGACATTTCTGGTACTTGAAGTATCACTCAGAATGGAACCGGACTCGGAAAGTACCGAAACATCTCCGGAGGTCAGCATTCCCAGTACGATATCTTTTTCTGCAGCAAGACGCAGGTTTCCGTCCACCGTACGGATGGTGGAGAGACTTTCCATCCGAATGGCTCCAGAGGCTGCATGCAGATGGATATTGCCCCCATCTTTGGCAGCAAGATGAGCCGCATCCAGAAGAATATCACGCTGGGTTTTCAGGCTGAGATAGCCTCCGCCTGCCTCCACAGATGCACCAATATGAATATCCGCTCCGCTTGCACCTGCATGAATCTGAATATCCTGCGCCTTTGTCTGTGCCAAAAGGCGTATGTGTCCCTGCCCTTCGATGGCCAAATCATGGGCCACATCCAATTTACCATTCAGGGTTGTGGTTCCTGCGACGGTCAGCGTCATGCTGTCTTTACCGGTGTAAACGCCCGTGATGACGAGATTGCTACCCACCGCAAGATCGCTGGTACCGCCCACGGTGAAGGTGCCGTCAAGGGTCGTGGAACCTGTGCTGTCCAGATCCAGCAGACCGCCCACCGTCATGGTGCCACTGAGGACAACATTCGCCTTGCCGTCCATCACCGCATTAGCGCTGATGGTAATTGTATCCGCCAGGGTGATGCTGCCCGTTCCTGTCAGGGTCAGGTCGTTGGTCACATCCAGTTTACCGTTCAGGTTGGTGGTTCCTGTGACGGTCAGGGTCATGTTGTCTTTGCCGGTGTAAGCGCCTGTAATCGCAAGATCATCCCCCACCGCAAGATCGCTGCTACCGCCCACGGTGAAGGTACCGTCAAGGGTGGTGGAACCTG
>NZ_JCANVJ010000044.1:0-14562 GCF_059569355.1 Desulfobotulus sapovorans DSM 2055
GAAGGGGTGTTTCAGAAAAAATTTGGCGGTCTTTCTTGGGGTGATGGTGTTTTTCTGTACCGCAGGCACCCTACAGGCAACAGCGTCCCGGTATCAGCCGATAGACGATGGCTCCATTGTTCGGGATAAGAACACAGGTCTTGAATGGAAGCGCTGCCCCTATGGTCAGAGATGGTTAAGTTCAGGTTGTAGAGGAGAAGCCTGGGGAGGAAACTGGTATCAAGCAGTGGAGGTAACAGTTATGGGTGGATTCCGGATTCCGACTATTGATGAACTGAAAACGTTGACTCCATATGATCGATATATTTTTCCTGGTGTTTATAAGTTTTGGTCTTCCTCGCCCTATACCTATGCCAGCCGTACTGACTTTGCATGGTACCTCAATTTCTACCACGGCGATGTCAACCACGGCTCCAAGAAAGGCAACTTCCAGCTCCGCCTCGTGCGTTCCGGGCAGTGATTTTGGCTTTTTTCCAGCAAATGCCGGATTTTCCATGAATTTATAAGGAAAATGGATGTTTACAATAAAAGAAAGGCTTTACGGTTTTTTTAAAAACTGTAGAGCCTTTTTCCTTTAAAGTCTTTGCCCCATCCTTCCAGATCTGTATTCCAATGCCTCATACACTCATCGGAAAACCTGATGCTAACTTTCTTTCAGCCATATTTGTCCGGGTCAGGATTACACCCCCTCTACAGGGAATGAAAAGGGAGGTTTTTTCTTTGTTCCGGACTTGACAGAAAGCCCTGATCCGGAAGACCCTTACGCCGTATTCCGTTTTTTCCAGAAATCCGCCAAACCTGAACTTCTGCCTCTCCGGAGTAGAAGTTCTCAGGAAATCCCGCATTCTAAAAAAGGAGAATCCCCATGGAAGAACAACAGGCAAAGGTGTTTAACGGATGGGCCATGCTGCTTTTCACCCTCATGCTGATGCTGGGCTTTGTCCTGCTCTTTTTTTCCCCTGTGGGGATTATGGCTTTTTCAGCCCTGTTGGGGATTCCCATTCTGATTCTCATGGGCAAAGGATTTTTCACCCTGCAACCCAATGAGGCCAGGGTACTGATTCTTTTTGGGAAATACCGGGGGACGGTGAAAAAAGACGGTTTCCACTGGGCCAACCCCTTCAGCGTACATCGGGATTCCCTGACCGGTCATGGCCAGAAATGCCGGGTGTCCTTGCGGGCACGTAGTTTTGAGACCGAGACCCTGAAAGTCAACGATCAGCGGGGTAATCCCATTGAAATCGCCGCCGTGGTGGTCTGGCAGGTGCAGGACACGGCCCAGGCCCTTTTTGATGTGGATGATTACGAGCATTATGTGCATATGCAGAGTGAATCCGCCGTCCGCCATCTGGCCAGCCACTATCCCTATGACCATGCGGACGACGGTTCCGAAGAGGAACTGACCCTGAGGGGTAACACGGACAAGATCAGTGAAGCCCTTGAAATGGAACTCCGGGAAAGGCTTGCCAGAGCCGGTGTGTCTGTCTCGGAATCCCGGCTCACCCATCTGGCCTATGCCCCGGAGATTGCCGGAACCATGCTGCGGCGTCAGCAGGCGGAAGCCATTATTTCGGCCCGGAAGAAAATCGTGCATGGTGCTGTCAGTATGGTGGAAATGGCCCTTGAGGAGCTTTCCCGGAAGAACATCCTGACCCTTGATGAGGAACGCAAGGCGGCCATGGTGGGCAATCTTCTTGTGGTGCTTTGCGGAGAAACCCAGGCGGAGCCTGTTATCAGCATGTCGGGCCAGAGTCTGCGGTGAGGGGGATGGCGGTAAAGGGCAGCCTTGCCGTTGCTACTTCAATTCCGGCCTTTGTCATGGGCATATGGCGGTGGATGGCAGGCTTGTTGGTATGTGTCAACTTTGTTGGAGGTAACAAGCCTGCTCTTTCAGGTGCTGGTAAGGCCACTGCCCGTATGGATAGGTAACAGGCTTTTTGGTATGCTTGTTGCATTAGGTTTGTTTTATCAGCGAAGATGGGCCATAAAACTGTTTTTTAAGGGTCAGAATCAAAAGCTTTGATGGCGAAAGTACTGAAGAATCATTTAAGAAAGGAAAAGGCCATGAAGAAAAAAACAATCCGGGAGAAGGGGGCTTTCAGAAATAATTTGCTGCTTTCTCTGGGGATAATGGTTTTTTTCTGTGTTGCAGGGGCTGTGCAGGCAGCGGATTCCCGGTTTCAGGAGGTGGAAGGAAGCAACGGCTCCATTATCCGGGATAATACCACAGGGCTTGAATGGCAGCGCTGCCCCTATGGTCAGAGCTGGACAGGTTCAGGCTGTAGCGGAGCCGCCTGGAAGGGAAAGTGGGATGATGCAGTGCAGGTAACAGCTTCGGGTGGATTCCGGGTTCCGACCATTGATGAGCTGAAAACTCTTGCTCCATATGATCAGAATGTTTTTCCTGGTGATGGTTGGTTTTGGTCTTCCTTGCCCTATGCTGGCAATAGTGACTATGCGTGGGGCCTCGTTTTCCACGACGGCGATGTCTACGGCATCTACAAGGACGGCAACGGCCAGGCGCGCCTTGTGCGCAGCGGACAGTGATTTTGGTTTTTTGCCAGTATGTTCGGAAGCCAGCCAATAAGAAAGGAAAAGATCATGAAGAAAAAAACGATTCAGGAGAAGGGGGCTTTCAGAAATAATTTGCTGCTTTCTCTGGGGATAATGTTTTTTTTCTGTGTTTCAGGAGCGGTGCAGGCAGCCCAGTCTCCATCCCCTCCTCCTCCCCGGTTTCAGGAGGCGGAAGGAAGCAATGGTTCCATTGTCCGGGACAATACCACGGGTCTTGAATGGCAGCGCTGTGCCGATGGTGAGCACTGGACAGGTTCAGGCTGTAGTGGAGTATTCAGGCAATGGGACTGGTATGATGCCGTACGGATGACAGCTCCTGGTGGATTTCGGATTCCGACCATTGATGAGCTGAAAAGCTTGGCACCATATGATCAAAATATTTTTCCTGCTACTTACGCGTTTTGGTCTTCCTCGCCCTCTGCCAGCTATACTGACGGTGCGTTGATGCTCCATTTTTTAGACGGTAAAGTCTACAGCTACGTAAAGGGCAACCGCCTCCAGGTGCGCCTTGTGCGCAGCGGACAGTGATTTTGGTTTTTTTACAAAAAAAATGAATTCCAGAGAGTTATGGGCATACCCATGGTTGGCCCATACCCCGGAGATTATCGCAATCATACTGCGGGGTGAGCAGCCCGAATCCGTCATCAAGATGTCGCTTTGGCCCTTCTGGTCGGGATTCATTTCTTCCATCTACTTGCATATCAAAGGATAACGTGATGACAGCTGCCATGCAGTCCGCCCCTCGTAATGACCGGATCTACTTCTGTGCCCCGGTTAACGCACTGGTGGAGGGGATCTACCAGCAGAAAATTCCTCTTGCCGAGATCAAGCAGCACGGCGACTTTGGCCTGGGAACCTTTGACCATCTGGATGGTGAGATGGTGATGCTGGATAACGAGATTTACCAGATCACTTCTGACGGTAAGGCTGCACAGGTGTCTGACGACACCCTGACCCCTTTTTCCTGCGTGGCCTTTTATCGTCCGGTGAGTCATGACCGGCTTGAACAGCCCTGCAATTATCCGGCATTTCTGGACTGGCTGAACAGCCTGCTCCCTTCCCCAAACATCTTCTACGCCATCCGGGTAGATGGCCGCTTCAGCCGGATCAGGGTTCGTTCCGTGCCCCGTCAGGAGAACTACCGCCCGCTGGCTGAAGTGGCAAAGGATCAGCCGGTTTTTGAGTACACGGATATCGAAGGCTCCCTGGTGGGTTTTTACACGCCGCCCTTCATGGGATCGCTGAGTGTTCCCGGCATGCACCTGCATTTTCTCTCCGCAGACCGGAAAACCGGCGGTCACCTGCTGGAATGCTGCCCCGACGGCATCACCGCAGGCATACAGTTTCTGACTACGCTGGAGTTGGGGCTGCCGATGAGTTTTGATTACCTGACCTGCGATTTTCAGCGGGATACGGAAAAGGATCTGGAGAGTGCGGAGCGCTAAGATGAAAGGCATGGGGTTCAGGAACGCTTCTGGTCTTCCAGTGCCTGCGCTGGCAGTATGGCGCTTGTCTGGTGTTCGTGGGCTACGGTGATAAGATCTTCAATGAAGACGTTTGGCTGGTTCGTGCCAGACAGCAGGATATGATGCCTATCTATGAAACATCTGAAAATAGGACTGTTGTTCTGATTTTTTTAATGAAGCCCTCACCCCAACCCTCTCCCAGTGGGAGAGGGAGCTTTGATCGTGTCTTTTTTCTCCCCTCTCCTGTGGGAGAGGGGCCGGGGGTGAGGGCAGAAAGTAATAAACAACCACGATGTTTATCACTTTGTTTCAAAAATGACCGTGCGGAATATAGTTTAACTCCGGCCTTTGTCATGGGCATATGGCGGTGGATGGTAAGCTTGTTGGCATGTGGCCGCTTTGTTGGCGGCAACAGGTCTGCTCGTTCAACCTTGGCAGGAGCATTGCCCGTATGGATAGGCAATGGGGTTTTGGGTATGCTTGTTGCTAAAGCTTATTTTATCAGCGAAGATGGCCCATAAAATTATTTTTTAAGTGTCAGAATCAAAAGCTTTGATAGCCAAGGGAAGGCTTGCAGAAATACTTTAAGAAAGGAAAAGGCAATGAAAGAAAATGGGGTTCAGGTGAAGGGGCGTTTCAGGGAAAATATGGTAGTTTTTCTTGGGGTGATGGTGTTTTTCTGTATTGCTGGAGCCGTACAGGCAGCCGGAAAGCCGGATTTTTCCCGGTTTCCCGAGGTTGCCGAAAGTAACGGTACCATTGTCCGGGACAATACCACAGGGCTTGAATGGCAGCGCTGTCCCTATGGTCTGAGCTGGACAGGTTCAGGCTGTAGCGGAGCCGTCTGGGTAGGAAAGTGGGAGGATGCAGTGCGGGTAACAGCTCCGGGTGGATTTCGGCTCCCGACTATTGATGAACTGAAAACTCTTGCTCCATATGATCAGAATGTTTTTCCTGGTGTTTACCGGGTTTGGTCTTCCTCGCCCTATGCCAATGGTAGTAGCCATGCGTGGAACCTCCTTTTCGACTACGGGATTGCCGGCAGCTACGGCAGTGTCAACTACAGCTTCAAGCACTACGACCTCAAGGTGCGCCTCGTGCGTGTCGGACAGTGACTTTGGCTCTTTGTCCGCAAGGGGTGAAGTTCTCATGAATCCCAATTTGCCGGATGAAAACCGGCAAAGGAAACCACTCCCGTTGTTACTTCAAATCCGGTCTTTGCCTTGGTCATATTGATGATTGATGGGCTGCTTGTTGTGTGTGTCTTGCTTTATCAGCGAACATGGCCTTTTAAATGTTTTTTTAAGGGGCAGAATCAAAAGATTTGATGGCGAGAATATTGAACAATCATTTTAAGAAGGGAAAAGGCCATGAAGAAAAAATGGGTTCAGGTGAAGGGGGGGGACAGAAAAAATCTGGTGGTTTTTCTGGTGGGGATAATATTTTTGGGTGTTGCAGGAGTCGTGCAGGCAGCCCAGCCGCCCCAGCCGCCTCCCCGGTTTCAGGAGGTAGAAGGAAGCAATGGTTCCATTGTGCGAGACAATAACACAGGTCTTGAATGGCAGCGATGTGTCTATGGTCAGAGCTGGACAGGTTCAGGCTGTAGCGGAACTCCCTGGGGAGGAAAGTGGGATAATGCAGTGCGGATAACAGCTTCGGGTGGATTTCGGCTCCCGACCATTGATGAGCTGAAAACTCTGGCTCCACTAGATAAAAGTATTTTTCCTGGTGATTACTACCTTTGGTCTTCCTTGCCCGGTGCCGACAATCGTGGCTATGCGTGGAGCCTCGATTCCGACGACGGCTATTCCGACAACTGCTTCTGGTGCAATTACTACGAGGTGCGCCTCGTGCGCAGGCAGTGATTTTGGTTTTTGCCAGTATGTGCGGAAGTCAGCCAATAAGAAAGGAAAAGACCATGAAGAAAAAATGGGTTCAGATGAAGGGGGGGTTCAGGGAAAATATGGTAGTTTTTCTGGGGGTGATGATGTTTTTCTGTGTTGCAGAAGCCGTGCAGGCAGCGGATTCCCGGTTTCAAGAGGTAGAAGGAAGTAATGGCTCCATTCTCAGGGACAATAACACAGGGCTTGAATGGCAGCGCTGTCCCCATGGTCAGAGCTGGACAGGTTCAGGCTGTAGCGGAAGATCTTGGTTAGGAAGCTGGCATAAAGCCCTACAGGTGACAGCTTCGGGTGGGTTCCAGCTCCCGACCATTAAAGAGCTGCACACTCTGAATCCAATTGATCAAAATGTTTTTCCTGGTGGTGGCTGGTTTTGGTCTTCCTCGCCCTATGTCGGCGACAGTAACGCTGCGTGGGGCCTCAATTTCGACGGTGGCTATGTCGGCACCCGCAGCAAGGACCGCAACGGCCAGGTGCGCCTTGTGCGTGCCGGACAGTGATTTTGGCTTTTGGCCAGCAAGGGTTGAAGTTCCCATGAATTTATAAAAGGCAAGGGAACTTGTTGATAAAAGAAAGGCTTTACGGTTTTTTCAGGACTGTAGGGTCTTTTTCTTTTTAAGACTTCGCCTGCTTTTTTTCATGGGTGCATTGCAAAGCCTGATAAGGCCATAAGCCTATCTGAGTCGAAGATATTTTTGAGAATAAGGGCTGCCGGATCTTTTTTCTTATTATGGCAACCTTGTTGTCATATGTCCGTTTTTGCTGGTGGCAATGAGGTGGTTTTTTAATTTTTCATAAGGCCCTTGCCCGCAGAGACAGGCAATAATCTTCTTTGGTATGTTTGTTGCAAAAGGCTTGTTTTATCAGCGAAGATGGCCCATAAAACTGTTTTTTTAAGGGTCAGAATCAAAAGGGTTGATGACGAAGGAAAGTATTGCAGAATCATTTTAAGAAAGGAAAAGATCATGAAGAAAAAACGGGTTCAGGTGAAGGGGTATTTCAGAAAAAATCTGCTGCTTTTTCTTGGAGTGATGGTGTTTTTCTGTGTTGCAGGAGCTGTCCAGGCAGCACAGAAGTTGGTCGATCTTTCCCAGTATCAGGAGGTCTCCGGAAGTAACGGTACCATTGTCCGGGACAATACCACAGGGCTTGAATGGCAGCGCTGCCCCTATGGGCAGAGCTGGACAGGCTCAGGCTGTAGCGGAGCCGCCTGGGAAGGAAAGTGGGAGGATGCAATGCGCATAACAGCTCCGGGTGGATTCCGGATTCCGACCCTTCAAGAGTTTAAAACGATGGCACCATATGATCAGAGTATTTTTCCTGGTGCTTACCGGCTTTGGTCTTCCACGACCTTTGGCGGTTACAGCGGCTATGCGTGGTACCTCCATCTCAACTACGGCGATGTTCGTACCTTCGGCAAGAAGAACTTTTACCAGCTCCGCCTTGTGCGTGCCGGACAGTGATTTTGGCTTTTTATCATGAGGCATCAATCAGAAAGGAAGGGCCATGAAGAAAACACAGGTTCAGGTGAAGGGGTGTTTCAGAAAAAATCTGGCATTTTTTTGGGGGATGCTGGTGTTTTTCTGTGTTGCAGGAGTTGTGCAGGCAGCGCAGCAGCTGCCCAACGCTGATCCTTCCCGGTTTCCGGAGGTCGCCGGAAGTAATGGCTCCATTGTTCGGGACAATACCACAGGGCTTGAATGGCAGCGCTGCCCCTATGGTCAAAGCTGGACAGGCTCAGGCTGTAGCGGAGCCGCCTGGGAAGGAAAGTGGGAGGATGCAATGCGGATAACAGCTCCGGGTGGATTCCGGGTTCCGACCATTGATGAGCTGAAAACTCTGTATCCATATGATAAAAATATTTTTCCTAGTCATAAACTTGACTGGTTTTGGTCTTCCTCCCCCGATGCCAGCCATACTGACTATGTGTGGTTCCTCCTTTTCTACAGCGGTCAAGTCGGCCTCAACGTCAAGGGCAACGCCATCCAGGTACGCCTTGTGCGTGTCGGATAGTGATTTTGGCTTTTGGTCATAACGCACCCAGAAGAAAAGAAAGATCATGAACAAAAAACAGGGTCAGGTGACGGGCCGTTGCAGAAAAAATCTGCTGATAATTCTGGAATTACTGGTGTTTTTCTGTGCTGCAGGGGCTGTTCAGGCAGTGGATTCCCGGTTTCAGGAGGTGGAAGGAAGCAATGGTTCCATTGTCCGGGACAATAATACAGGTCTTGAATGGCAGCGTTGTCCCGCTGGTCAGAGCTGGACAGGTTCGGGCTGCAGCGGAATCGCCTGGGAAGGAAACTGGTATAATGCCATGCGGGTAACGGTTCCGGATGGATTTCGGGTTCCGACCCATGGTGAACTGGGAACGATTAATCTGTTTGATCCATATAACCAGACTGTTTTTCCTGGTGATGGCAGGTTTTTCTGGGCTTCCTTGCCCCCTGCTCCCCCTGGCAGCTCTTATGCAGACAGCCATCTGTGGCAGTTTGATAAAACCTATTTGGATCATATGTACAACAAAGAAATGAGAGGCTCCGGTCGGCTTCGTTTCGTGCGTGGAGGACAGGGAGGCATGCAAGTACGCGGTGGAAGGTAATTCTGGCTTTTTGTACGGAGCCACCCCAAAGAAAGGAAAGGCCATGAAGAAAGAAGAATTTATGATGAAGGGGCATTTCAGAAAAAATATGGTGGTTTTTCTGGGGGTGATGGTGTTTTTCTGTGTTGCAGGGGCCGTGCAGGCAGCGGATTCCCGGTTTCAGGAGGTGGAAGGAAGCAATGGTTCCATTGTCCGGGACAATAACTCAGGTCTTGAATGGCAGCGCTGCCCCCATGGGCAGCGCTGGACAGGTGCCCGTTGCATTGGAACCGTCTGGCGAGGAAACTGGTTTGATGCAGTGCAGATAACAGCTCCGGATGGATTCCGGCTCCCGACCATTCATGAGCTGGAAACTCTTGCTCCATATGATCAAAGTATTTTTCCTGAAAAAGACTGGTTTTGGTCTTCCTCGCCCGGCGCCTACGATGCTCGCTCTGCGTGGGGCCTCAATTTCTACGGCGGCTATGTCTACCTCAACGTCAAGGTCAGCCTCAGCCAGCTTCGCCTCGTGCGTGTAGGACAGTGATTTTGGCTTTTGGCCAGCAAGTGTTGGATTTTCCATGAGTTCATAAGGGAAAATAGGTCTTGTTAATACAAGAAAGGCTTTACGGTTTTTTAAGAACGGTGGAGCCTTTTTTTTTAGGTGTGTCCGTCACCGAATTCCGGCTCCCCCCATCTGGCCTATGCTCCGGAGATTGCAGGAACCATGCTGCGGCTTCAGCAGCCGGAACCCATCATCAAGAAATCGGCCCGGAATCTTCCGGGCGGGTAGGCGGTTTTTGGGTAAGGGGAAAAATCAAAAGACTTTTCCCCTCCGGATTTTGCGGGTGAGCGCCTCTGTGCCAAAGGCAAAAAATCCGCCGAGAATCCCCCCTGCGTGGGCAGTCACAAGGGGGGTTCCCAATCCGCCGGGATGCAAATCCTCAAAGGGCAGCGTTCCTGTTGCCACTTCAACTCCGGCCTTCACCATGAGAACAAGCAGGACACCAAGCCCGAAAATCCGGTTTTCTTTCTCCGTCAGCAGTTCGAGGCCCATCACCGCCATCAGGCCGTGGGCCAGCCCCGAAAGTCCGCAGTATCCGACCTGCTCTGCAAGGGGAGAGAGAAGGGCCAGCCCCAAAGCCCCGGCAAGGGCGCAGCCCCCATACCAAAAACGTACCAGAATCTCCGGCTGCCTGAGGGCGGTATAAACGGCAAAAAAACCGATGCCGTCGATGAGCAGGTGGTAAGGGCTTACATGGACGAAGGCGTGGGTGAAAAAGGCGAGAATCTTTCCGGAAGCCGGGAGGTCGGTCTGGAAAAACAAGGCGGGATGGGGCAGGCCCGTAAGAAAAAGGGGGATGTTGAGAAAAAAGAGAAGCCCGCAGAAAAGGAACAGTTCCGGTTGACGGAAGAGGCCGTTCCGCCATGGTCGGATGATGACAGCCGGTTTTTTAGAAGAATTTATTTCAAACATGGATTTTCTCCTTTTCTGAAAGGCATTTCCGGGAGCTCTTATTTCCTTGTTGGAGCATGAAAACGTTATTTTGAGGGTGTTTCAGGGCTTGTTTTGCCCTCACCCCCGGCCCCTCTCCCAGAGGGAGAGGGGAGAAAAAACAGGGGCCTGCCCCTGCAAGGATACGACTGCTGTTCTGTTTTCAGGAAATCGCCTGACCCTGCTTTCTTCTTCTGCGGGTCAGAAGGGCCAGACCGATGAAAAGGGGCCCCAGCGGTCCGGAACCGATATTGGGGGATCTGGCTCCCTGGAACATGGAATTGTCGCCCTGGGGGCTTTCATGGGAAGTCTGCTCTTCTTCCGGAGTTCCGCCATTCCGGGGCGGGGTATCGGGCAGATCCACCCTGCGGTTTTTGGGTTCTTCGGTTTTACGTTTTTCCTGGGCCTTGCGCTCCGCAGCCACCCGGTCGGCGTTTTTATTCCCCATGCCCAGTTCCTCCTTTTCCGCCTCTTTGACCACCACCATGGACGTGTATTCCGTCACAAGGGAGTAGGCCACGGCCAGATCCACCACCTCTTTTTTATGCCGCTCACTTCCGGTTTCCCGGATTTCCCGCATCCGGTCTTCGATGGCGGAGAGGGCCCAGAGCCGTTCGATTTCAGGATTTTCCAGATCTTCCTCAGGAAGCATGACCGTGCAGGTCCAGGATTTTTCCTCACCGCCGATGCGGCCCCGGAGGGTGACACGGGTTTGTCCGGATTTTTTATATTTTCCGAAAAGAACCACCTGCTGGCCCTTGTAGAGATTGCCGATGGAAGCCGGTGTCAGCTCCGCCACACCGTTGCCTGAAAAATCAATGCGGGTGTTGTAGAGGCTTTCATGGATCACCTTGGCCTTGGCCTGAAGAATGCGGCCGATGATGTCATCGCTGGTGGAAACGTTCATGGCGAACCCGCCGGAAACATGGGCGAGAGATTCCAGAAGGGGCCGGTTGGCGCTGTTTCCCATGACAAAGGTGAAGAGGCGTACATCGTGGCGGCCCGCAAGGGTGAGGAAATCCTGCATGGCGGTTTTGCCGATGTTGGCGACACCGTCGGTGACAAGAAAAATGCCACTGGTGCGATCGGCGTCAATGCCCTCGTACGCCATTTCCAGACCGGCGTGGATGTCGGTTCCGCCGCCTGCCTGAATCTCTCCGGTCCGCTTTACCATGGCCCGGATGTTCTCTTCTGTGGCCTGCATCCAGCCACCGGAAAAATCCCTGGCCCTGTTGTTGAAGGTGATGACCCGGAAGCGGTCTTCCGGCTTCATCTGCCCCATGGTTTTCACAAGACCTTCGCCCAGTGTGCGGATTTTTTCTCCGGACATGGAGCCGGAAACATCCAGAACAAAGGTCCAGTCCGTTCCGTTCTCGATCCGCTGCAAGGCACCGCCCGGTGTGACCACCAGCATGAAGTGGCCTTCCTGACCGGCCTTTTTATAGGGGATCATTTCCACCCGTGCCGGAGCCTCTTCGGAAAGACGGTAGTAGAGCACCACATCCTTGCCAAGGGTTGTACCTTTAGGCTCTTCGATGAGAATTTCGTACACCTCTCCGGACGCCTTTTCTTCATGGGAATCATCGGAGGCCTTTCTGGTGATGCCAGCGCGGGTCTCAAAACCGGGAAGCCGCAGATCCTTAACGGGATAGGCGGATTTCAGGGTGGCCGTGAAGCGGAAAGAGCCTTCCACCTTGTCGTCGATGGCCCAGAAATTCATGGCCGCCGCATCGTCCACATTCCCTTCTTCTAAGGGATACACGTATCTTCCGATGCCAAGATCCATAGACAGGGGCTGATAGTACACCAGCCGCACACGGGTTTCTTCCTGGGCCCGTACGGGAAACACCCGGACTTCGAAATATTTGTGGGTGTCCTGATCCGCAAGGGCGGTCTGATTGCCCTTCGCCTTCTGTTCCTTGTAGGTTTTCTGCGCGGCTTCCTTGGGTAGCACCTCCCCTATCAGCTCCTTTCCGTCCACAAAAAGACTCACCTCGGAAAGACTGGCTTTTTCCGGAAGGGGAAAGCGGTAAAGGGCTTCCAGATCCTGCGTGGCGCTGCTCCGGAAAATCTGATCCACCTCCGTGCGGGCAAACCCGTTATTGATGGTGACATCCACATGGTGCTGTTTCATGGAAATGAGGTTTTCCCTCCCATCCAGAGGCTTGAGCAGGCCTGCGGCAAAGGCGGAAGGGGAAAGGGTGAAAAGGCATAAGAGGATGAAAAACATTGTCTGGTGGATACATCGTTTCATGGCGGTACTCCTTGTGGTAGGGTTTCATGGTAGAGCTGTATCCGATTTTTCAAGTCCTGTGCCATACAGAATTTCAAAGATTTAATAATTTAAAAACAAGTGGTTATGAAAAAATTCAAAAAAACACAAATTTCTTACCGCAGAATAATCGCACTTTGATGGCGTAGCCATGTACACATAAAATGACAGGACATACAGATGCTGACACTGAGCAATGCAAAAAGGGAATGGATCCGGCTGGTGGAGTCCGCCATCCGGGCCAACCCCTTTTCCGAGAAAAGACGGGAGCTGGATCGTATCATCGGCGGAACCGATGAGGATGCGCTGGCAAGCACCCTCCGCACCGTGGAGGAAGAGGTGGATCGCCTCATTGCCCAAGGAAAGGGGCGATGGGATCTCTACGCCGAACCGGACGCCACCCTGATGAAGCGGTTTTTCCTCTTTGATTTCTTTCACCGTTTCATCTGTGAGTTCGATGCCCATATCGAGGCCCAGATCCTTGCCGGGGAACGCCCCCTGAAGCTGCATTTTGCACGGGAGGGGCTGGGGTATCTTCAGGCCCGCGGATTTTCGGAAGCCGAAGCAGCCATTCAGTTTGCCACCTGTTTTCAGCTGCGGCGGGCCTTTTATTTCATCAACCGGAGCCTTGTGGGCCAAAGCCCCTGCATGGGACGTTTGCGGGAAAAACTCTGGAACAACGTCTTCACCAACAATATCGAGCGCTACGACCGTTTTCTCAGAAACCGCATGGAGGATTTTTCTACCCTCATCATCGGGGAGACCGGGGCAGGCAAGGGCGCTGCCGCTGCCGCCATCGGCCGATCCGGCTTTATTCCCTTTGATCCGGCTGCGGAACGCTTTGCCTTAAGTTTTACGGCAGCCTTTGTTCCCGTGAACCTTGCGGAATTTTCTGAATCCCTCATCGAGGCGGAGCTGTTCGGATTCGTCAAAGGAGCCTTTACCGGTGCGGTGCGGGATCAGGAGGGTGTCTTTTCCGGGTGCAGTCCCTACGGATCCATTTTTTTAGACGAGATCGGAGAGGTTTCCCCCACCCTTCAGGTAAAGCTTCTCAAGGTTCTGGAAGAGCGGATTTTTTCTCCAGTGGGCTCACGGGAGCGCATCCGTTTTGCGGGAAGGATCATTGCCGCCACCCACAGAAAACCCGAAGAGATGCTTCAGACAGGTGCCATGCGTCCGGATTTTTATTACCGGCTCTGCTCGGACACCCTTGTGGTTCCTCCTTTGCGGATGCGCATCGCAGAAACCCCCGAAGAACTCCGGGACATGGTGGCCCATATTCTGGGACAGCTGGTGGAAGATGAGGCTTCTGGCATGAGGGATTGGGTGGTGGAAATTCTCATAAAAGAGCTGGGGTCTGGTTATCCATGGCCCGGAAACGTGCGGGAGCTGGGGCAAATGATCCGGCGTATCCTGCTCAACCAGTCCTGCAGAGACGGCCTCATCCGGGAAACACGGCCCGATGTGCCAGAATTTACGGCGAAGATTGCGGAGGGCGTCCTCTCCATGCAGGAACTGACGGTTCTATACTGCAAGCACCTCCATGGACTCTTTGGCACCTATGGAGAGGTGGCCCGGAGAACGGGTCTCGATCGGAGGACGGTGAAAAAATATGTGGAAACGCCATGATCTTTAGCCAGAATTGGGCTTCATGCGGCGGCGGGGGAAGGGGACGCTTTGCTTGCAGGTGGGAAAAACAAAAATATAAGGGCGGGAGTCCGCCTCCCGCCCCAGCGTAAATCTGAATTTTTTTTCCGGACGGCATCCGGGATCTTTCCGGGCCGTCCGGGAACTACGTCTTACTCTTTGCTGCCCTTGGCGTCGGCCATGAATTTCAGGGCGGTATAGCGTTTGGTGTACTGGTCTTCAATGGCTGCGCGGAGCTTTCTGGATTCTTCGGGGAAGCTCTTTTCCAGCATGGCAAAGCGGTTTTCACCGGAGAGGAATTCCTGAAGGCTTCCGTCCGGAGCCTTGGATTCCAGAACAAAGGGATTTTTGCCCTCTTCCTCCAGCAGGGGATTGAAGCGGTAAAGGGGCCAGTAGCCGGACTGAACGGCCAGCTTCTGCTCTTCCTGGGTTTTGCCCATGCCCTTTTTGATGCCCTGGTTGATGCAGGGGGCGTAGCAGATGATGATGGAAGGGCCGGGGTAGTTTTCCGCTTCCACAAAGGCTTTGAGCACCTGCTGCTTGTTGGCGCCCATGGCCACGGAAGCCACATAGACATAGCCGTAGCTCATCATCATGCGGCCAAGATCCTTTTTGGCCGTTTTCTTGCC
>NZ_JCANVJ010000045.1:0-12412 GCF_059569355.1 Desulfobotulus sapovorans DSM 2055
AATCCCCAGATTTAAAATAAGACGCTGCCGAGGCCCTTTCGGGGTTCGGATAGTTTCAACAAGGTGCAGATATTCATACACCTTCTTGCTGTTACGGTTCGATTTGCGGACGCGTTTAATATACATACCCGTCACCGTAGCTAAAAAACAGGGGGGTGTCAATAATTATTTTGTTTTATGGGTCACTACATTTGGGTTTTGCCCGGTGCAAAACAATGATTTCAGGCGGTTATGCCTGCAAGACATGGGGTTTTGGGCAAAAAATAAGCGTTGCCCGATCAATTTTGACGAAGTTGGGTTAATAATCATACTCCGAATGACATACTCCAATGACAATATTCACCATCATTCTTTTCAAGATGCCAGCCTGTTTTCTTGTAATAACTATTAAATCCAATTTCTGCAGGGCACTTACTGTGAACACAAACATTTCCTAATGTTTTCAGCATATAAAATAATAACTGACGGCCACGACGATCTTCTCTAATTGCAAATTGATACAGTGAAATGTCACCATCTTTTCTACGATAGTATCTGCATGCGGCAATAATAGAATCCTTTTCATGCGCAACAATTACAGATTGTCGTCTAATTGAACCTGAAACTCCATAATTGCATAAAAATTCCTGCGAGTAGATGGCAGGATTATTGTCATGTAAATAAACTTTGAAAAATGCCACAATACGCTGTGTGTCTTTTGGTCCTGCAATACCAATGGTGCATGAACTATCCTCAAAATTAGACAGCCTCAAATTTGTTGCTTCTTTATTAAACAAGCACACTTCTTTGGGAAACCCTAAACTTAAAAATCGTCCTGGGCTAGCACTCTGTTGATATGCTCCAGCATTATATATTGCGATTAGATCTCCTTCTTTAGGTGATGGTAATTTAACATTATGTGCGATTACATCTAAAGGTGTACATGATGGGCCACAAAGTGTTACTGATTCAATTTTTGTTTCTTTTGTGCCTAGGGTCCTAATTGGAGGCGGCCTAAAAGAGTTCGTTCTTCCTAAGCCGCCAAAACAATGAATTCCACCATCGATAATCACATATTTTTTATTGAATGATTCTTTCACATCGCGGATACTCGTCAAGAAAATACCGCCCCCGCCCACTATAAATCTACCCGACTCAAAAATATATTGTGAATTTTTAAATATCCGTGAGTGTGGAGAAAATACAGAGGTTAGGCCTGCCTTAAGCTTCATGAGGTCTAATGAATTTTCTTCGCAGCTGAAAGGGCTCCCAAATCCGCCTCCGATATTAAAAAGTGGAGGCACTTCATTTAACACACTAGTAATATCTGAAAACTCATTTAATACTTTATCAAACTCATCAATCAATAAGCTTTCTTCTAGAATATTTGACCCCTGATAACAATGTAAACCAACACATTTAATAGAAGGGTTATTGTGTAATTCTTTCCAACAAACAATAATCTCTTCTTTGGACATTCCGAATTGTGTTGCACCAGCCATCGAAAGTGACCCAGAACTCTTTTCTCCGGGGTTTAGGCGAAACATAACCTCTTGTGGTTTTCCCAGATCCTCTGCGACTTCAGCAATCTTATATAATTCTTTTGGTGAATCAATAACTATGGCCTTGATATTGTTTTTGATAGCACTTCTAATATCATTTTTAGATTTTCCTGGTGCTATATAATAAATTTTATCGGGGGCAACACCCGAAGAAATCAACAAATCTATTTCATTGACTGAAGCTGCATCAAAAAAACTTCCTGCCTTATTAAGACATTTAATTATTTCACAATTTGGATTCGCCTTTACTGAGTAACAAAGCTCGGAGCCATCAGGAAGTATTTTCTTCAATTCATTCCATTGGTTCAACATCCATTTTAGGTCATAGATATAGCATGGTGTTCCATGCATTTCGGCACTTTGTAAGAGATCTGCATCAGTAACATATAGTTTGTTAATATTTTTAATCATATTTTCATATTCTCCCTGGCATATGGTAGTAAATTTATCAAAGCCCTTTCATAATGTTCCCAGCTCGTAGAAAATTCAGATAGCCAGTTGTCATGATTACACAGTTCATCAGTCGGGAGAGATAGTAAAGTGGCACTCTTTTCTTGAAGATCGGCTAATGCTAAAGATAAGCGTCTTGCCCTATATTTTTCTGGACTATTGTTATTCCTGCTCTGCTCAAACAGCATCACTAACTCATTGATCATGTGTATATTTATTGATAGCTCAGAAATACCCAATTTAAATTTAATTTCTCTAATTGAATTGATCTTCATATTAAGATACTTATCTATCAAGACTTTTATAAAAGCAGCGAATCCAAAAGTATCAGTTGTATCTGATACGATTTCAGCCCCTGAAAAAAGTACAAGGCTTGGAGCTAATTGTAATGTGTTCTTAGTATTAAAGGTGCTAATTGTGAGCATCAAACTATATTGCATCTCGCTACTTTTATGTAGATTCAACATTTGTTCAATTGACATAACGAGCAGTTGGCCGTCAGGATGAAGTAACAAATACTCGCTGCTAACAGATGAGACACACAATAAACAATGAGTTGGTTCATCTGTGAATGCATGCATGAATTCATTCTCAAATATTTTACCTTTGTAAGGACCAATGAGAATGGGTCCATGCACAAGAAGCTCTTTTATAATGTATGAATACTCATCTTTATTTATGGTATGATTATCAATATTTTTTAAATATGTATGCCCTTTTATGCCAAGGGTACCTATAGCATGTTTGATTGCATCCACAAATGAAAGATAAGGAGTGAACCATTCATCCGGCTTTTCTAATGCTCGATATTGAAATGGACGGCCGGTCAAGCAAGAATAAAGGCTGTCCGGGCCAGGAATTTTCTCTCCAAGTAGCATTTTCAACCCGATTCCCGCCGGATCTATTAAGCGACCGGCATAACAAGCCTTATTTCCATTAAAACAATTCATTTCTTAGTTTTCCGTAACAACCATATTTGATTTTCGGATTGTTCTGTCCATTTATTTCCGTTAAATTCACCAAGCAAGTCATCGACATGAAAACCTACTGCATCTATAAGTTCTTGTATTTGAGCGATTGTTACCCATGAAAAATCAAATTTTATATACCTCTTCAAGTTCACGACACCAACCTCATCAACATTTTCAACGACTATTCTACAATCCATTAGTTGCTTTTCGTAGTCATACAAATAAACATCGGATACATATGTAGATTTCATATCTTCATTGGGTATGACACACATCAAACGCTGCTTTCGTTCATTAGATTTCGCCCACCGTTCACTGAACATATAGTGGTCAAAAATGAATCTCCCACCTACTTTTAAGTTGCGATATACTGAACGGAATAATTTCATCCGATCATTTTGAGTTAATAAGTGTCCGACTGTCCTAAAAGGCAAGTATATGAGATCGGCGGGTTCCATCAAATCAAAATCTCGAATATCATTCGTTATTAGATGCATTCGATCAGACACTCCAAGCTTTCTAGCTTTAGCGTGGCAAATTTCAAGCATCTTGTCAGATATATCGATTCCTATTATATTTTTTCCACTAACAGCAAGTTCTAATGCGATTCGACCAGTCCCAACCCCAAGTTCTGCAATTACTCCATTTTCGCTCTGCCCTAAATTTTTATAAAATTCGACAGAGTCAGAACTTGCTGGATCAGCCTGTGACCATGCGTCATAAATACTTGATAGTTCGTCGTAAATTGCCGTCATTCTAATAATATCCCTTTAGCTGTCTTTCCATTGCCAGAAGTTCACCTTTTATACTCTCATAATGTTCATTATAAAATCTGCTTGTTTTGACCCAATTTTTTGATAGTTCGAGGTAAGCCTCAATTAAAGAATCTACTGAGAAATCTTTTGAGGCAGACTTATCTTTAATCCACTTGTTCTTACAAGAGCATTCCATATTCGTAAGTTGACGGATATAAGAGAATTGTGGGTTCTTATCATACTTATCAAGAAGATTAAGAACCTCCGTATTACATTTCTTGCATGTTATTGGACTATGAATTATTCCTGGGACATCTTTATGAGGGCGATACCAACTTATTCCTATCCTTTTTTCATCGATTTTATCAGGAAATAATTTCATTACTTCAATCATTTCCCATAAAGATGGCGGAGAATAAAGCTTTGACCGAAATAAAAATGATAATGGCGTGTGCTCTTTTACATTTATCGGGAAAAGGAATACTCTGTGGGCTCCATTATCAAATGCCCATTTGATACTTTCGAAAGATAGTTTCATTCTTTCTTGAACCGAATAGAATGGGATTCCAATCAAAACATTTACACACGAACTGACACCTTCATTTGCCAGTATTCTGATTGCACTTGCAAAACTGTTTAGTTTTTGTTGTTTGTTTAGGCAATATTTGAGTATAGATTCATTTGCAATCTCAAGTCCCATAAATACATGCCGTAAGCGCCCGCCCAGTTTTTCTTGGGTTTGCCTTATTCTCTCTGAAGAAATTGTTTCACACCTTGTTTCAAAACCAAAAGAAGCATGATCGGTATGCGACAATAATTCCAAATAATTAAGATAAACCTCTTGAGAAACTTCGCGCAAATCCAGTATACTTCCTGATGAAGAGGCAAATAGAAAATCATATTTCTTTGTTATTCCTGATAAGGCAGCCTTAAAGCCATCTATTATCTGCTCATCATTAAAAATCGGTCCCGTGCCGTACTTACAATAAATGCATGAACCTCTGCGTTCCTGTATACACCCACTTGTTCGAAACCAAACGAATCCCCAACTTTCTCCCATGCATGTGCAATCATGCATGGCATATTGATTATCTTTCCAGTATTGATATCCATTGCGTCGAGATTCAATTCCAGCGTAAGATAAAAGCTGGGTAACCGGAGAATTGATACTTAATTTTTCATTTGTCATAAACGTACCTTCCCAGAACCATGCCTCCTATCGTCTGAAAAAGACAAATTCAGCTCATGAATTATCTTTTCCTCCCACATCTCCCATCGAATGTTGGTTTCATCAGCCATAATTTTATATCCTTGATATATTCGATCAACCATGTCGGTTTTGTTTTTATCAGCAAAATCTGTTTCCTCTCTCCATTTATCCCTACATGAACATTTGAAATTAAAAAGCCTATCCATAGATTCATTGTCTTTCCATCTGTCGTAGTGATCAAGGAGTTCTATGACTTTTTTGTAGCATTTCTTACATGTATACGGTGATTCAATTACATTATATGCACCTAAGGATGTATACCAGCTTGGTCTTATCAAGGGTTCTTGGTATCTCTTTTCAAAATATCGAATAACTTCAATGAGTGCCCATAATGACGGAGGTTTATAATAACCATTATTATAAAGTAAACGAAGCGGAGTCCCGTCTTTTACGTGAACAGGAAACAGATAACAATATGCTGCTCCATGATCTATTGACCATGAGATCGACTCGATTGCCGCAGAAATATTTTCTTTCTCTGTTAAAAAAGGTAACCCAACCAGGATATTAGATACAGGGCTCACATTATTTTCAGTTAGAATTTGGAACGAATTAATACAGGTAGATAAATCCAATTCTTTGTTTAGACAAAAGTTCTGATAGTTACTATTAACAGTTTCGATCCCCAGAAGTACTCTTTTTAGTCTGCCGTTTAATTTATCCTGGAAGTTTTGGATGATTTCTCTGTTAATTGTTTCTGGTCGAGTTTCAAAACCGAAACCATCATGAAAAGTTGTAGCTAAAATGTTTATAATTTCGTCTCTTGCTTTATTCGGGACTTCATTTGAATCTAACATGCTCCCAGAAGGGGATATTAAAAGATATTTCAATCTCTCATCAAGCTCTTTCATCCCATTTTCAACATAATCAATTATCTGATCAGATGTTGTATTGGGTCCGGAGCTATAATTACACACTAAACAGCCTCCCTTTGAAGCCCATGTGCAACCTTTTGTCCTAAACCAAAGACCTGCTGTTTGTCCGTTTCTGTCCCAGCTATTACGGATGCAATATGTGCAGCTATCACTCCAGTAACGCTGAGAAACAGCTCGCGTAGCGCGAATAACTTCAGATAAAAAAGGTTTTAAACTCATTATCGCGCTTCTCCTAAAATAATTTTATTCCGTTCAAATTCGGACACTACCTTTTTACAAGCTGATTCCACAGAATTATGATTGTCTCCTAATAACAAATAACCGATATATGGGGATGAATCTGTTAATCCTGTAACTTGTGTAGGCATAGCAACAATGCCTGTTTCTGTATTTGTTATTTTAGCAAAAACATCGATTGCCAATTCTGTCACACCAGTTACATCACCCAAATATGTAATTGGCACGGAAAGATAGTGCTGGGCATAGTATTTTGATGAAAACAACCGATCCCCAACTTCAAATATGAAATGGCTTGCACATCGTCTGGCGTTTATCTCAAGTAGAATCACTTTGCTTTCAAAATTTCGAATACAGTCAATGCAAAAATATCCTCTATACCCATACTTAGACATGACTGAGCCAATTTCCATTGTTTTTTCAGATATTAACCTTGCATCCTTATCTATTACCGTTTGTGCGCCTCTATAATACCCTGATACCCTTATCTCCTTTACCACTCCGACGATACTACAAGCCCCGTCAGGATTAATTACCCCAAGGCCAGAAATAGTATCAAAAGTGGAAGAACTGTCTCTTATTAAATCCTCAAAGACAATTTCGTTTGATGATATATATGGTGCAAATTTTACAGCTTCTTCAATACGTTTTAGGCATTTCTCATAACCAGAAAGGATCAATTCCTTGCTAAGAAAAATATTTCCATATCCTCCAACACCAAATTCAGACTTTACAACACATGGGATTTGCGCATCCACATAACCCTCTAAAATAACAGGAACATCTTCATAGGATTTTGCTATTCTGAAGTTCATGGTACCAAAATCTATGTTTTCAAAAGAAAGGAGTTCACGGAATTTCGATTTAGAATCGAATAGTTCTACATGTTTAAAAACAGATTCTTGTGGAATATCTGGTGACTCTATATGAAACCCCAACGATTGCATCTGTGAAACCATAGAGTAAGCTTCGGGTGAAGCACCCCAAAACAAACAATTAATGGTGCCAAAGCCTTCTAAAGAATTTAGCCCACTATGGGGCAAACTACATATTTCCCCATGATTGGAATCCGGAATTATGATTTCAATGTTCTTATACCCAAGCAATTCTTTTATATAATCTAATTGAACATTAGGAATAGGCCTTGGAAGAACTACAGTTTTGTTATCGCCACCCCATAAAATTCCAAGTTCTGAATATGCAGCCCCAGCATCACGCAGTTTATTAAGAAATCCGCTATCAAACGTTTTCCATGGCATTGATCTGCGTACAACTTCATGAACATTTGGGAATCCTATTGTTTTATCAGCTCTTTTCATGCTGGCAGATCCCCAACACTTTTTTTAACTTGACCCAATATTGTTTTCCAATTTGCTTTTAGCCACTCATGACCAAAAGCCTTTGTCGCAATTTCAGAGAAAGCCTTTTCTATTCTCTGCGAGAATATATCAGCACCATTATTCCTTAAAATTTGTTTCCATTGCTTTCGGCATGAACAATCAACTTTTGCAGCCTTTTCGATTTCATCAATACGGTTATGTCGAGATGTCGCGAAATTGGTTAAATGCAAATTGACCTCTTTACAGCAAGCCGAGCACGTTATTGGTACTATCACGGGTTCAGTATAAAATGGGTGTCTAACTTGCTTTAAATCCGGATACCATGATATTTCTATATGTTGAAGAAGTTCTGGTTTGAGACTGACGAGAATATCAACGAGAGCCCAAAGTGAAGTAGGATTATAGAAACCGTTTTTGTGCAACCAACTTAAAGCCGTAAAGGGCTTAATATTCATAGGAAATAGTACGCAGGTATCGAAGCCTGCTTTAAAACACCATTCAATAGTATAAAGTGCATCAGAGATAATTTCTGATGCGGTTAGGAATGGTAATCCAACTAAAACGTTGGCAAATGCCTTGATACCGACTGAATTGAGTTTAGCTATGACATCTGGAATTCTCGAAATATCTAATTTTTTGTTACAACATAAAGTGTTGAAAGCCTGTGATGCGGTTTCAACCCCAATTTCAATTATCACTTTTTCAGGCCTAAAGATTTTTAGATCTTCAATTACAGTTTCATCGATTGTTTCTGCTCTTGTTTCAAAAATAATCTTAGTTTGTGAAAGCCTTTTTTGTAGCTCTTCGAATATCTTTATACGAGTAGTCCGGCACAATTCACCTTCATCAAAAATACTGCCATTTGTATTGAGTAAAAGTATTTCCGGTGGATTGTTTTCTATACATCTAAGTTTCGATATCAGTGCTTCAAGTTGAGCTTCCGATGAAACAGAACTTCCAGCCCAATAATCACAGGAGACACACCCACCGTTCTTTAAAGAATGCTTACAGCCGTTTGTTTTTATCCAAATACGAGCGAAGCTATTAGACTCACGAATCAATGATGAATCCATCAGGTGTGGCAATGGGGGGCGTGATGAGTTTGCCTTTAGCCCAATGTGTTTAAGAAGAAGGTTGTCTTTCATAACTAATTACCTGAAAACATTTCTGATAAGAATCTGCCAGTATATGACTCTTCTGTTTTTGAAATCTCTTCAGGCGTTCCCTCAGCAACTATATAACCACCAGCGTCACCACCTTCAGGTCCAAGATCTATTACCCAGTCGGAGTTAGAGATTATTTCCAAATTATGCTCTATAACTACGACTGTGTTATTTTTTTTAACAAGCTTATTTATGACTTCTAACAACAGATCAATATCCGCAATATGTAATCCGGAAGTAGGCTCATCAAGAACATAGATCTCCCCCTTTTTTCTGAGCCTGCTAGCAAGTTTGACCCTTTGAGCTTCTCCGCCAGAAAGTGTGTTCAGTGGCTGCCCAAGCGATAAATAACCAAGCCCAACAGATTCGAGAATGGATAAAGCATGAATTATAGACTTGTCATTGAAAAATGTAAGTGACTCAGATATAGTCATTTCTAAAACATCTGATATGGTTTTGCCTTTATATCTGTAGTCTAATACATGCGAAACATACCTCTTTCCCTGACATTCCGGGCACAATTCTTGAACATCTCCAAGAAAATGCATATCAATCACTTTATATCCCAATCCATCACATTCATGACATGCACCAGCACCATTAAATGTTAATAGAGATGGTTCTATACCAGCCTCTCTTGAAAATTCTTTCCGTATGTCATCGAAAGCATTAGTATATGTAGCCGGTATGGATCTAGCGTTTGCGCCTACGGCGCTTTGATCCACAACAGTCGCATTGGAATACTTTTTTAGAAAAACTTCTACCAATGAGCTCTTTCCACTACCTGAAACACCGGTAAGACAGGTCAAAGCATTGCGAGGTATTCTTACATTAATATTTTTTAAATTATGTAATTTTGCATTCTCAATGGTTAAAAATTCCTTAGCATTTTTTAAGCATTGCAAACGCCTTGTTACTTTTTTTCTATTTGACATATATTTCCCGGTTAGTGTGTCTAATTCTCGAATTTCTTCAGGACTTCCTTGCCCAACTACTACGCCGCCTTTTTTCCCAGCTCCTGGTCCAATATCAATTATATGATCAGCGTGTTGCATAACAGCCATATCATGCTCTACGACAAGAAGTGAGTTTCCTTTGTTTTTAAGCTGATCAAGAATACCCAATAGTTTTTGTGTATCCCGGGGATGTAACCCTCTAGTTGGTTCATCTAATACATAAATAAGTCCCGTCAATGAAACACCAAGTTGACGGGCTAATTTTAATCTTTGGGCTTCACCATTCGAAAGAGTTCCAATGGATCTGTTCACGGTTAAGTAACCGATTCCAGAGTCGATCATATGCAACAGTAACTTATTGACATATGGCACAATTGCATCAGCGACACTTCCTTTGAGACTTTTCAGATATTCATAGAGATCATGGATCTCCATATTAACTAAGTCAACAATACTACGCCCATTTACCCGCACCTCACGTGCACGTGAATTGATTCGAGCTCCTTTACATGTTTCACAAGCCCTTTTGGTGAAGAATTGTTCGTCATAAGAATTGCCAGTTAATCCTCTGCTATCATTTTGTCTTTTTAAAAGTCGGGATATTACTCCTTCAAACGAAAATGATTGAACATAACCAGGTTGATCGTTTGTCGCTTTAATGGGCTCACTGTGAAAAAGTTTGTTGCTTTCCTCTTCGGTAAAATCCGAAAGCCTTTTGTTCATATCAAAAAATCCAGATGCGGAAATTATATTCCAATATCTTCCTCCAACTTTCCAAGTCTTATGTTTTATTGCACCTTGATTGAGAGATTCATTTAAATTAAATAGCACTTCTATATCTGGAACTATTTCAAACCCTAATCCTTTACATGTTTCACAGGCTCCTGAAGGTCTGTTGAAAGAAAAATCTGAAGCACTAAGAATAGGTTTGCCTAATCTGGAATACAGCAATCTTAAATATGTATAGATTTCAGTTACAGTACCAACAGTTGACCTTGGATTTCGACCCAAAGGATGTTGATCAATCATGACACTTGGGGTAAGCCCTTCAATGGTATCGACATCTGCTTTTGATATTCTTGGGATTGATCTTCTTGCATATGAACTCATGGAGTCAAGGAACTCACGCTGAGCTTCCGAAAATATGGTATCAAAGGCTAATGATGATTTGCCAGAACCTGACACACCAGTTATTACAACAAATTTATTCGTGGGGATTTCTATTGTAATGTTTTTTAAATTATTTTGTCGTGCACCTTTTACAAATATCATAACTTTCACTCCCCCTTCAAATAAGTATTTCCGAAATTTTGAAAACATATTTCTATTTTATATTGACGACAACATTTCCTAAGGTCGTTGGCCGTATCAAGAGGATATGACTTGCCGCAATAGGAACAACAAACCATTTTTCCTTTTTCATTGCTATCATTTGGGCAAACCGGAATAAATATTTGAATAGCATCATCAGTTAATTTTTTTGGATAAGGCTCTCTATACACCTCAATACAAGGATTGCCATTCCAATTGAAATGACTTTTATTAATTACATTGGTAATAAAGTTTTCTACTATATAACTTATCTCGGAATAATTTCCAGCAGTTGTTCTTGCGTATAATCCACCAGAAATATATCTGTGAAAAATATCCAAACCTTCCAAAAAGCCATTGTGGGAAGCAAATTTACAGACATCTTTAAATTTCATAATCTTTTGATGTCCAAGCGCAAAAAGATGGAAATTTGTTATATTGGGTGTTTCAATAGTATCAGATTCCCAAATCGCTCCATGCGACAAACTAAAGCTATTCGTATCCATTTGCAATTCTGGGAATCTACTATTGAACCATTTCGAAAAGACATTTTCCACATGGCCTATAAGATGCCTTAAGTCTTCTCCATGATTTCTATCTCTTCCTATTGAAACAATGCGCCATGAAGGCAATTCGTATAAATCCAATTGATTCTTCATATTAAGCACTCTCCATAAATCTCATTAATAAAATATTCACAACCTCCCTGAACTCGTCTATGGAATCAAAAAATCTGGAAGAATTTATTTCGGTTTCTACCCAATCAAAAAAATCTTTATTCTTCAATAAATTCGAATTTATAGGTACATTATTATTTCTACACCATTCATTTATTGCCTTTTCAATTAAAAACTCAATATATTTAGGATCTACCTTTAACAATGCTGAGCTGATTGAATTGCTTCTACGTAATAAGCTTATGTCATTTTGAATATTGACCAATAAATTAACAAGCTTATCTGATGAATCTAGTACCTCCGTACTTACTGATGCTGAATAAAATGTTCCAAAGCTTCCTAAAAATGGCGAATAGTTATCATTTATATTTTTTTCATTTAAAGTTGCTAAAACTCTTTTTAAAATGTCATTTTTTAATTTTTCAATGCTCTGATATTTTAGGCCTCTATCATAAGTCAGAGCTTCAATAATCGTTGTATCGAAAGGAAGTTTGGTCTGATTATCTTTTATTATTACAACAGGTTTATCAAATGCCAATCGTAGCCCGAGTTCAAACTCATCTTCTACAGTCCAATTTTAATAATCCAATGAATTCAATGCGATAAAAAGCAATAACAAACCTTTGGCACCACCTGTTATCCTGTTTTCCCAAAACGCTCTTTTTTATGTTTCGCAAATTGCCTGTGGCATGGCCACACCAACAGCCTTGAATATTTTTCCACATACGCCATGACTTCTTGTACGAAGTGCAAGTCTTCGACCATTATCTTCCACAATAACTCTTTGCAGAGACTCAAGGTCATTGCGGATGGTTGCCCATTCAAAGTGATGACCAGCGGCTTCAAGTCTCATGGCGAGCTCTTTG
>NZ_JCANVJ010000046.1:0-5173 GCF_059569355.1 Desulfobotulus sapovorans DSM 2055
GCATAGTCGGTCACGGTGGGCAGATACAACTGTGAGCTTGTCTCCCCGCATTGCGCGTTCCAGAAGGGAACGCAGACCTTTTCGTTTGAAATTGATTCCGCTTCCGATGTCTTTGATGATTTCCGCTTCGGGGTATTTTTTCTGCATGAACTCGACCTGTCTTTGCAGATCGTCTTTTTGTTTCGGGCTGGAGACCCGGCAGTAACAGATGGTTTCATGCTTTTCTCCTCCCCCGACAAAACCCCTGACATCGTAACGCCTCTGGCCTGATTCTGACTTGATGAACCGGATCTTGCCGCTGTCTGCCCATTTTCTCAAGGTGTTGGGGTGAACTCCCAGCATCTTTGCAGCAATCCGGCTTGGGAAGAATTCCATTGCGCCTCTCTGTTTGTGTTTGTAAATAAAACTAAACAAAGATTGGCATTCTAGGTACTATGTGTCAACCTTTCACCGATACACTCAGTCGCTGATTGGGTTTTTCTGTTCCGGCGGCGCGGCTTGCCCCGACTCATTTTTCAGAATTCTGGGCGTGATAAAGATCAGCAGTTCCTCAGTCTCGTTCAGACGGCTGCTGCCTCTGAACAAGGCCCCCAGCAGGGGAATATCCTTCAGAAAAGGAACACCCGAAACCCCCTCATTGCCCTTTTCCTTGTTCAGTCCCCCGATAACCGTGGTCTGACCGTCGAAAAGCACCACCTGGGTCTGGGCTTCCTTTTTGATAATGGTGGGATTGCCGCTGACCGTGTTGCTCCAGTCCAGCTCATCCTTGCTGGTTTTGATTTCAAGGCGCAGGGTGCGGCCATCAATGATATGGGGCTGCACCTCCAGACGGACAACGGCCTTCTTGAACTCCACCTTGACCTCTCCGTCCTCCACGGTCTGGTACGGTACTTCCTTGCCGGATTCGATCACGGCCTTCTGATTGTTCAGGGTGGTGATGGAAGGACGGGAGAGAATGTTCAGCCTGCCCTCTTTTTCCAGGGCGGAAAGCTGGACGGAAAGGATACTGGAACCCAGATATTCCGTGATGTATCCCAGGGTAAATCCTCCATCATTCACATCAACGGGAAAACTCACCACATTGCCCGTGGAAGGATCGACAGAAGAGGGGTCGGTGAGATTGAAGGAGCGCAGGGCCTGATTGCCTCCCGTCACCCAGTTGTTGCCGCCGCCCCCTCCCTTGTAGACCCCGCCCCACTGAATCCCCAGCTCCCGTGCCGTATCCCTTGTGGCTTCCACAATGTGGGCCTCCAGAAAAATCTGGGGCGTGGGCCGGTCAAGATGCTTGATGAGCTTTAAAATCCGCTCCAGATCCCCCCGTGTGGCCTGAATCATCAGGGATCGGGTATTCTTATCCACCATCACGGCGGAGCCATCGTTATCTGTCCCCAGCTCTCCGGCCTTTCCCGGCTCCTTGCGGCCTTTCAGAAACTGCTGGAGATTGGCCGCCAGCCCTTCGGGATCCGCATAATCCACATGAATCACCGCCGTCACCAGAGGTTCGGCCACCAGCACCTTGCGCTCCGATGCCAGCTGTTTTGCCCTTTCCTCCCGGGTGAGAATGCGCAGCATACTGCCCTCTTCCACAAAGGTGAGGTCATGGGCGTTCAGAAGGCTGACAAAGACCTCGTGCCATGGGGCTTCCACAATATTAAGGCTGGCCTTTCCCGCCACCCCCGGACTCATCACCACATTGCGGTTCACACTGCGGCAGAGGGTTCGGAGCAGCACGGCAATATCCACGTCCTGCATCCTGAGGGTAACGGGTGTCCGGGGAAAGACCGTATCCGATCCGGATACCCGTTCTTCCTCGCCGATGAAGGTCTTGACCACCGCATCCGAAAATTCAGGGTACTGCACCATCTTTGAGCCCGCCGTGGGAGAATACCCCTGGGAAACCTCGGCCCTGGCCCGCCAGGGATCCATGAAGGCATCTTCCTTTTTCTTCGCTTCACGGCCCATGCAGCCCGCCAGAAGTACCAGAAACAAAGCCAGGAGCAGAAGCCGCAGACCAGAAAGGCGGCATCCCCTGCCTTCCACCGTCACCATGCGTCCCCTCCCCTGCGTTCCAGAACCACCTGCCGCTTTTTCGGGCCTTCCAGCATCACAAAATCCTCATCAATCAGCACAATGCGCAGCTCTTCCTGCCCCATCAGTTTTTCCCCTTCAGCGTATTCCACGCCGGAAATCACGGCAATGCGCAGATTGCCAAGGGCCATATAGCCCATATAGATCCAGTCAGGAGGATGAACTTCCCGCACTCCGGTATCTTCCGGCACCTCTTTTTCCACAGGAAGATCCTTCAGAAAAGGATCCTGATCCCAGTCTGCGGAAGCCGTATCGAGAAGCCCCGCATATAAACGTCCGTTTTCCCGGCTCTTCGCTTCCGTGGCAAACCCGGCCAGGGCCTTTTCCGCAGCCTCGGCACCGGGTGTCCAGGTTTCAGGCGTATCCTTTTTCAGAAAAAATTCATACCCCGCATACAAAAGCGCCAGCAGGACAGCCCCGAGAAGCAGCTTTTCACGCATATTCATGAACGATGTCCCCTCCCCGGCTCCATCCGAAGCTGTAAGCGCAGCCGCATTTCCCGAAGCGTCCCCAGGCTTGAAACATCAAGGGAAAGGAAACTGTCCACAGAAGCCATGGCTCCCAGCTCCAGCAGAAAGGCATGGAAATCCTGGGGACGGCCTGCAAGCACCATGGACAGGGACAACAGCCCCTCCCTGGGATCATAGGCATCGGCATCGGGCAGCAGGGCCTTCAGCTCCAGCCCTGTATTCCGGGCCACAGGCCCGAAAATTCCCTGAAGATCCCGCAGCACGTCTCCGGGAAGGGGAAGGGGCACAGGCAAAGAAAGTTCCGGAGCAGGCTCCGGCTCGGACAGACTCCGCATCAGGCCCGTATACACAGGATACAGCAGCTCCTGGGTTCGCAGGCGGTCTTCCAGACGCCGCCCCGTCTCCTCGGCCTCCTGAACACGGCGCATGGTCATATAGGTCACCGAAAACGCATAAAAAAACAGCCCGATGGAGACAAAAGCGATCAGGACAAGGTTCATTCTGGATACCCGGAAACCGTCTTTCATGGTGTCAGTTCTCCATGGCACTCCACACTGAGGCTGAATACGAGTACCCCGTCCCGCATCTCCTGCTTCCGGACACGGGTTCCCAGAAAAAAGGGGGCCTGACTCAGGTTCAGACCATAGGCCGCCAGAAGACTCTCCGGAGTGCCCCCGTCATCACGGTGCAGGATATGGCCCTCCACTTCAATGCAGGGAAGCTCGCCTCCCCGGGTCTTTTCCTTTTTCTTTTCCCAGAAAATCCGCTGAAGATACACCGGCTCCTGGGTTCGTCGCAGGATCTCGCCTACCATGGCGATGGCCGCGTAGCGTTCCGCCCGTTTCCGGATCTTCTCTCCTTTACCGGTATAGGCCTGCTGAAGGGAGGTCAGCATTTCCGGAGTCACCGCTGTTGCAAAACCTGCCATACGGGCTTCCATCTCCTGATTTTTTTCCCGCTGACGCTCCAGCCGCCCCTGCTCCAGACCGGTATACACGGAAAGAAGTCCCATGAAAACCAGCCCCAGCAGCCCCACCATCAGGGTGAGGCGACGGTTGCGCCGGGCCTCCCGCCGCTCTTTCCAGGTGAAAAAAAGGTTGGGTGTCTTTTCCGATGACAGGGCCAGACCCGCCGCAGGGATCATCTGATCCCGTTCCGCAATGGCCTCGGGCGGGGCGTCTTCACCGGCAAAGTCCCCTTCAGCAAAGGGATCAAGGGCCTTCACGGGCAGGGTGAACTGACGGCTCAGGGCACGCATCAGCCTCGGATTGCGTACCATGTTTCCGGAAAGGTAGAGAAGGGAAGCGGGCTCACCCTTGAAGTTCAGGGTATAATATTCAAGGGTTCTTTCCACCTGACGGATGAGACGAAGCAGCACGGGCTGCCCCAGCTCCCGCAATCTTCCATCCTCAATGCCGTACTCCCGGCCCCGGATCTCCCAACGGATGGGTTCCCCTTCCACAATGGTTTCCACCATGGAAACCGCAAGCTCAAAGGGCGGTTCCGCAGCTTCTCCCGCAGCCGCCATAACGGCCTTCATCTCTTCCTGAATAACTTCCACCAGACTGTTAAAACCGGTTTTGATATCCCGGCTCAGACGGATATGCCGCCCCTGAAACACATCGATGCGCGACCAGCCGGCACCGACAAAAAGGGTGCAGACGCCCTGGGAAACCTTTCCCATACGGCCTTCGCGCAGCAGATTTTCATAGGCAAAACTGGCGATGGTGATACCGGAAAGCCGATAGCCCAAAGAAGAAAACAGGCGGCTCAGAGGCTCCAGACCCGCCTTCTTCCCATAGCAGACCAGCACCTCCAGCCTCAGGCGTCCTTCCTCCATACGGCGGCCCACAAGGGCAAAGTCATAGACCGGATCTTTCGGGAATTCCGGCCCCAGCTCCTTTTTCAAGGCCCAGAAAACCGCCTGGGGCAGTTCCTTTTCCGATACAGGGGCCAGAGCCAGAAGACGGATTTCCACATCCGCAGCCCCCATCAGCACCCAGATATTCATGTTCCGGCCTTTGCCGATAAAAGACAGGAGGGCTTTCCGAAGGGCCTCGGCAAAGGAAAGGCTGGAAGGATCGGGGGCTGTGGACAGGGGAAACCGGGCATGGCGGGTAAAGCGGCATTCCTTGCGCGTCCTTACGGCTTCCACCATAAAAATGGCGTCCGGCGAAAAACTGATGCCTACGGTACGCTGCCCCTGTCCGGGCAGGGAAAAAAACGGGGAAGATTTTATGGGAGGATGGGGAAGACTTCCTGCATCCGAACGGATTCGTTCCAGAAGTTTTTCCGTTGCAGAGAGGGTTCGGGATGCGGACACAAAAAGCTCCAGGTAAAAAGTAAAAAAAGCCTATGCCAAAAACGATACCGCCAAAAGGAAGGCGCACAAACGCCTTCCCCTCACACGAAGCACCCGTTGGAGTTAAGCAATAAAAGTGCCGGAATACCCCGTACTGTCCAAAAACATTTCCTTCAAAGGCATTCCCTTATAATAAGGTGTCTTCTGATATGTCAATCCCCAGCCCGACTTCTTTACAAAATCGGACTTCTGCCCGGCGTTCCCACGCTCCAGCGTCTTGAATCCCGGAAAAAGACCTTTCCCCAAAAACCTG
>NZ_JCANVJ010000046.1:5678-11459 GCF_059569355.1 Desulfobotulus sapovorans DSM 2055
ATTCCCACACAGAAACGAAACCTGAAGCAAGACGGATACCCCTCGTTCCCGCGCCCCGGCATGGGAACGATAGCTGAGATGGCTGAAGGAAACATTGAAAGAATCGCTCCTCCTGTGGCATGATGCCCCCTGCCCTCAGTCCTGCGGGCTTCCCGCCATCCTTAAGTCCCGGAGTTTCCATGTCCAGAATCCAGATCCACATCAGCCTGACCATCCTCATTCCCTTCATCTCCGCAGGCCTTGGCCTGATCTCAGGGCTGGCCGGTTTTCATACCGCTCTTCAGACAAAAAATCAGGAATCCTGGCTGGGGCTTCCCCCCATCTTCATCACCTGCCTCCTCATGGCCCTGACCGGAGGGCTTACGGGCTACCTCCTTCTCCGCATTTTCCGCAGCCCCATGGACACCTTTATGCACCAGACCCTCTCCGTCATGGGTTCCGATGCTATCAGCGTAAAAAACGAAGACGAACTGCAACGTTACCAGCGGGTGTTCAGGCAGGTGGGATCGGCTTTAAGCCGCATGGACGCCCGTGCCCTGTTCCCGGAGATTGTGGGCGAAAGCCGGGTCATGCGGGAAGTGCTGGAGGCCCTGCGCAAGGTGGCCACCACGGACACCACCGTGCTCATCACCGGAGAATCCGGCACCGGAAAGGAAAGAATCGCCGAAGCCCTGCACAGAAGAAGCCGCCGCAGCCATGGCCCCCTCATCCGCATCAACTGTGTGGCCATTCCGGACGGGCTGCTGGAATCCGAACTCTTTGGCCATGAAAGGGGGGCCTTCACCGGAGCCGACCGCGTCCGTAAGGGAAAGTTCGAGCTGGCCACAGGCGGCACCCTTTTTCTCGATGAAATCGGGGACATGCCCCTGGCTCTTCAGGGCAAGCTTCTGCGGGTTTTACAGGAAAAACGCATCCAGCGGGTGGGCGGAGACAAAGATCTTGCCGTGGATGTCCGCATTGTGGCCGCAACCCATCAGGATCTGGAAAAAGCCGTGGCCGAAGGCCGTTTCCGGGAAGATCTCTTTTACCGCCTGAATGTCTTCCGTCTCAGCCTGCCCCCCCTGCGCGAAAGGCGGGAAGACATTCCCTTCTTCTGTCAGGACTTTACGGAAAAAAAAGAAATCTCAATATCTTCCGGAGCCATGGCGGCCCTGATGGCCCAGGACTGGCCGGGCAATGTGCGGGAGCTTCTCAATGTGCTGGAAGGGGCTGCCGTGTTTTCCGAAGGCGGGGAAATCACCGGGCAGCATCTGGAAGCCGCCGGTCTGCGGGCATCCGCAGGAAGGGAGAGTGTGGAAGGTGCCCTGGCCCAGGCCAGCCTTGCGGTGGAAAGGGAGGCCTTCAACCTGGACAGCTTCCTCAAAGAGGTGGAAAAACGCCTCCTTCTGCAAGCCCTGGAAGAAAGCGGCGGAGTGCAGGCCAGGGCTGCGGAGAGGCTGGGCATCAACCAGAGAAGCATGTGGCACAGGGTAAAGAAGTACGAAATCCAGAAAGGGCCTGAACCTTCCTGATAAAGATAAGGAATTTCCCATGAAAAAGCTGCCTATCGGCATTCAGAGCTTTGAAAAATCCGGGAAAATCCCGAAGAATATTATCCTGTTGACAAAACTCCCCTTTGTGGAAACTGATTATCATCTTGCTTCAGCTATCGTTCCCATGCTCCAGCGTGGGAACGCACTACCGGGCGCTCCTGCGCCCAAAACCAGTATCCTCGGGAATCCCTTCTCTGGAAACTGGATATTGACGAAGCGCCGTACCTACCACCTGATCTATCCCGACAGGAAAGTGAAAAACAGCCTCAAGCGCCGGATTTTAAACGAACTGGCACAGGACGTTGTGGTGAAGAACGCAACGGAAAACGCCCTTGTCAAGGCCATTGCAGAAAAACGGCCTGAAGACCTGAAAGCCATCTTTCACCGCTTTTTTGCCTCCATTCCCCACGACGGATACAGAAAAAACCAGCTTTCCGGGTATGAGGGCGACTATGCCAGCATTTTTTACGGCTATTTTGCGGCCTGCGGTTTTGATGTCCGGGCCGAAGACGCCACCAGCCATGGACGCATGGACTTGCGTCTCTTTTTTGACACCCCCTGTTATCTTTTTGAATTCAAGGTGCAGGACAGCGCCGGGGAAGGCCGGGCCATGGAGCCGCTGAAGGAAAAACGATACCCCGAAAAATATGCGGCCCTGTATCAGACCACCTTTCTCATTGGGGTGGAATTTTCACAGGAGGATCGCAGCATTGCGGGCTTTGAGGTGGAGAGGCTTTGAAAAGGGGCATATTTTACGGGGATCTCCAAAATTTGTAGACAGGACTTCACGATTTGGAGGAAAGATGGAAGGGATAAAGACTGGAAGGTGTGGGACTGAAGCAGGAAATCGTGGCATGGTTTGTGCTTTTAAAATTCAGCCAGAATGAAGAGAGCCGGAAGCTTTTTCGGTGACGGATTAAAAAAACACCACTTATAGGAGAGACACCATGGAACAGAGAAAATCTTTAGTGCGGAATCAGGAAGGCTTTACCCTGATTGAAATCATTGCCGTGCTGGTGCTGCTGGGGATTCTGGCGGCTGTGGCGGTGCCGAGGTATTTTGATATGCAGGCGGATGCGAGGAATAAAGCTGTTAATGGCGCACTTGCTGAAGGCGTTGCACAAGCGAATCAGGCTTATGCACAGCAAATTCTGTCATTAGGTGGGTTGCCCACACGGGATCAAGTTATGACTAAAATTGGCAGCCCAGTAGTTTCTGGTGACTTCACTATAACATTTACAACTGACGGAACAGTTGACGCTACAAGCAAAAAGGGAAAAATTAAAGTTAGTGCGACTTACACAACTATCCCCACAGGCGCTACGATTACTCCGGCAGAAAAAAGTATTGAGTTTGAATTTAGTGGTTAATTAAAAACTAAAAGCTAAAGAGGTCAGCCCCCTTTCCTGACCCTTCCCTTGCCCCCGCCCTCCCCGGCGGGGGTTTTTCTTTCCCTTTTTCCCGAATCCTTTCCGTTATTCTGCCGGGCAGCCCCCATGCCTGCCCATCCCCTTTCCCTCCCCCCCTTTTTTTCCTGACACCTCCCGGACAACATATCATGCCGCCATATTGACAGAACCCCCATTACAGCCCTGATGCAGAGCATGAAAAAGGCTCTGAGGTTGAAACCCTCTCTCCCTCAAAAACACAGAAGGAGCCTTCCCCTTTTTTAAAATTGAATCAGACCTTATTTTCTTTCCGCTGTTTTTTCCTTCCATGCCCCCTGTTTTTTAAACTTCAGACACCTTTTCTACAATCAAAAGCTTCAGGCCTTCTTCAAGAATCTGCCTTTTCCGGAGTAAGAATATTCATGATCAGCCGGATCATGGTCTCCTTCTGTCTGGGATCGGACTCCGCCACCAGAAGGGTAAGGGCGGCAAGACCGGAATCATTGATAACGGCTTCTTTTCTGTGGTTGAACAGCCGGTGGTTGCGGTGCAGAAAATCCACGAAGAGAAAGGCAGCAGGCCGCCTTTCGGATCAGAAGCAGGGCCTGTTCCAGCTCGGCTGCATTTTGTTCAAAGCGGGCCTGGTGCAGGGAATAGCCCTTGATAAGATGCTGGCGCAATATCTGGGTGGCCCATCTTCTAAAACTTACGCCCTGAGGCGACTTAATTCTGTAACCAACTGATATAATAACATCAAGATCATAAAAAGTAACAGGGCGGTCAGAATTTGCAATATGCAATTTTTGCATATTACTTTCTTCGCTCACCTCCCCTTCCTTCATGGCATTCCGGATATGACGCGAAATCACAGACTGATCCCGACCAAAAAGCTCCGTCATCTGCGCCTGCGTCAGCCATACGGTTTCCGCCTCCAGCTGTACATCCAGACGAATTCTGCCATCCTCGGTCTGATAGAGCACAACAGGGCTAATTAAAGTATTCATAAGCCCCCAGCCCCCCCCGGAGGGGGAAGACCCCTTTTCTCGTTTCTCGATCTATCTTCAAAGTGGTCAGCCATGAAACATTTGAAAATTTTAGGTGTACTTCTGAGTAGCTTCAAACATTTGATATGGCAAGACCTGAAATACAGATTAAGTCGCTGGAAAAGCAGAAGCGGCTTCCAGCCGCTTTAATGAATCTGATTACCCCCCTGACTCAGCCATTCAGTCGCAGATTTTGCCCATGCAGCACTAAACTCATCGTTCCCACGCTCCAGCGTGGGAATGCATCTTAAGACGCTCCAGCGTCTTGAATCCCGGAACACTGTCATGCCCCCAAACCCTGTAGGAAGTCCAGAAACCGGATACACTCCATGTTTAATCTGGATCGTCCCTGCGCTTCATCAATATCCATTTCCTGGAAAATGAATTCCCGAGGATACTGGCTCTGGGCGCAGGAGCGCCCGGTATGGCGTTCCCACGCTGGAGCATGGGAACGATAGCTGAAGAAAGATAGTAATCAATTTAATGAATACGCCAGGATGGCGCATCTACAAAAAGAAACAAATACAGCTTCTGCAAATCTAAAAGGGCTCAGACCCCATGTCTGCCCGTCCCTTTTCCCTCCCCTCCCTTTTTTTTCCTGACAACTCCCAGACAAAATGTCATGCCTCCATATTGACAGAACCCCCTTGACAGCCCTAATGCAGAGCATGAAAAAGCTCTGCGGTTGAAACCCTCTCTCCCTCAAAAACGCAGAAGGAGCTTCCCCCCTTTTTAACCCACCCAAAATCAAGGAGATGCATCCCCCATGAAATCAAGATGCCAGATATGCAATTCAGACTATACGCGGGCAGGAATGTCGAAACACATCAAAAGCTGCCTGGCCCGACATTTTGAAGCGTCCGATAAAAAAAATTCCAAACGTGTCTTTTACCTCCATGTCCATGCCACCTACAATCCGGAATATTTTCTGCATCTGCTCATAAAAGAAAATGCCCGCCTCGAAGACCTGGACTCTTTCCTCCGCATCACATGGCTCGAGTGCTGCGGACATCTCAGCGCATTTACATACGACAGCTACGGGGAAGAGATTGACATGAAAAAGACCCTGGCCCAGATTTTTACCCCCGGACTGGCATTATCCTACACCTATGATTTTGGTGACTCCACAGAACTCACCATCAAAAATATTGGAATCTATAACGGAGCCACTGCGGGAAATAAAAAAATACAGATTGTATCCCGGAATGCCCAGCCCTCAGTGATGTGTGCTAAATGCAGCAAACACCCCGCAACGGTAATCTGTACCGAATGCCAGTATGATGGCACGGGCTGGCTGTGTGAAAAATGTGCGAAACACCATGAATGTGATGAAGACATGTTCCTCCCGGTTGTCAATTCTCCACGGGCAGGCGTCTGTGGATATACCGGATAGTAGCCCAGCCATCGATCCCACGCTTCAGCGTGGGATCGCACTACCGGGCGCTCCTGCGCCCAAAGCCAGTATCCTCGGGAGTCCCTTCTCTGGAGCTGGGTATTGACGAAGCACCGGGACAATCCAGACCAAAACATAGAGCGTATCCGGTTTCTGAAGGCTCTACAGGCTTTTCAGCCATCACAGCGATCCGGGATTCAAAACGCTGGAGCGTCTTAAGATGCATTCCCACGCTGGAGCGTGGGAACGATGAATTTCATGTTGTAAAGGGTACTCCCAAGATGGCATGGCTGGGTCAGGGGGAGGAATCAGAAAAAAATTTGCCCACCCTCTTACCTCCGCCATCGATCCCACGCTCCAGCGTGGGATCGCACTACCGGGCGCTCCTGCGCCCAGAGCCAGTATCCTCGGGAGTCCCTTCTCTG
>NZ_JCANVJ010000047.1:0-11179 GCF_059569355.1 Desulfobotulus sapovorans DSM 2055
TTCCCCGAAGAAAACACAACATCATCCGGTATTAGCACCGCTTTCGCGATGTTATTCCGAATTCAAGGGTAGATTATCCACGCGTTACTCACCCGTGCGCCACTTTACTTATCCCCCGAAGGGAACTTTCTCGTTCGACTTGCATGTGTTAAGCACGCCGCCAGCGTTCATTCTGAGCCAGGATCAAACTCTCCGTTGAATCTCTGTACTTCCTCCTAAGAGGATTACTCAGGGGTATGTTCTTATTCTTTCACTGCCTGATTTTCAAAGATCGATTTTTTCGATCCGCCGCCGTAAGCAACGAGGTGCAAACTACCCATTTGACCCAAGGGTGTCAACACTTTTTTTTATATGTTTTTAATCATCAAACTATCTCTTTGAAAAAAAAAGAAAAAAATAATTGAAACATCTCTTCCGTCAAAGACATCAGGAGATCCTTTACAGGAAAACCTCATCGGTATGGCATCAAAAAATTCCTTGCCCCAAGACAGCGTCAGCATTGAAAGGCGGCCTGAAGCACAAAATCATTCCTGCTCTTTCCATAAGAGACAGCATCCGATCTTCGCTCCCCCCTGAAACAGCAGGGACATAAACACCCGCATCCTTTCTACCTATGGTGGCAGAACAGGAAAGCATCGATCTCAAAAACTACTTCCGAACAGGAAACCGCTATCCGGTACAGACATCATTAGATGCCCCTTCCGTGGGTGCCCAGAATCTTGCCCTCAGGAGCATTGCCGCCGTAGCCATAGGACAGAAAGATGGCTCTCTTCAGGAAAATAATAGCTCTTCCTCAGTCGCCCAAAAAATATTTCCGGTGTTTTCCAAAACAGGACTTGATTTTCCCGGCCAGACAACGCAAAAAAACAAAGTTTTCCGTGTGGCAATGCAAAAAAAACTCTCTAACCAAAGGAGCAGACATGAACCCCGGTATCTTCAGGGAATACGATATTCGCGGTATTGCAGGAAAAGATTTTGATGCAGATGACGCAAACCATATCGGCAAGGCCATGGGCACCCACATGGTTCAGAACGGTTGCCAAACCATTGCCGTAGGACGGGATTGCCGCAGCAGCTCGGAAGCCTATCAGGCGGCCCTTGTTCAGGGCCTTCTCTCCACGGGCATGGATGTTGTGGAAATTGGTATCTGCCCCACCCCTGTTCTGTACTTTGCTACACATCACCTGAAAACCGATGCAGGCATCATTGTCACGGCCAGCCATAATCCTCCCGAGTATAATGGCTTTAAAACCACCATGGCCGGCGCTTCCCTTTTTGGAGAAGAGCTCCAGACCATACGCAAAATCGTCACTTCCCAAAACTTTCTCCAGACACCGACACCTGGTAAAACATCCAGTGCAGATCCCCTCCCTGCCTATGCGAACTATATCCTAAAGGACATTAGCCTCAAAAAACCCATGAAAGTGGTGGTGGATGCAGGCAATGGCACCGGCGGCGTGGTGGCCCTTCCCCTACTCAAAGCCCTCGGATGCCAGGTAACCCCCCTGTACTGCGACATGGACGGCTCCTTCCCCAACCATGAAGCCGATCCCACCATTGCCGAAAACCTGAAAGACCTGATCCAGGCCGTCACCCGGGAAGGAGCAGATGTGGGCATCGGTTATGACGGAGATGCAGATCGTATCGGCGTAGTGGGTCCAGATGGCCGCATCTTTCACGGGGACCAGCTCATGATTCTCTTTTCCAGAGAAATTCTCAAAACAAATCCCGGTGCCACCTTTATTTCTGAGGTCAAGTGTTCCCAGACCCTGTATGAAGACATTGCAAAAAATGGTGGAAATCCCATCATGTGGCGCACGGGACACTCCCTCATCAAGCAGAAGATGAAGGAGACGGGTGCCGTACTGGCGGGTGAAATGAGCGGCCACATGTTCTTCGCGGATCGATACTTTGGCTACGATGATGCCATCTATGCAACATGCAGGCTTCTTGAGATTCTTTCTTCTACCCCAAAAAGCCTGAATGAGCTTCTCTCCGATGTCCCCCAGACCTTTAATACACCGGAAATCCGAGTTGACTGCCCGGATGATCAAAAATTTACCATCGTAAAAGCCATCACGGAATTCTACAAAAAGAGTCATGATGTCATTGACATTGATGGTGCGCGGGTATTGTTTAAAGAAGGATGGGGCCTGGTGCGGGCCTCGAATACCCAACCGGCTCTGGTTTTGCGCTTCGAAGGAAAAAGCCCTGAAGCCAGAGATGCCATCCGAAAAGAAATAGAGGCACAGGTACAGCTCTTTACCCGCTAGCAAAGAAGTTGAATCATTACACATGGGCAGACGTCGGCGACACATCCGACGTCTGCCTTTTTTTTGTCTGTAGAGCCCCCCCTCTTTTATCCTGATGCCAGCAGCATCCCGGCTCTTCTTTTTTTTGCATAGCCTCGCTGTCTGAAACAAAAAAATTTGGCCAAAGATGCCCCATGGAGTGTTCATTTTAATAACAGCCAACTTTGAACGATCAAGTATCTGTTGACAAAACAAACATAAAATCCGTATATATGCCCCCAATTTGGTGGAATTTATGACAGGACATGGAAAAATTCTATACATCTCTACCTCAGGGGGGCACACATGACCGAAGCAATAAAAAATAAGGGATGGATGGTGACATCGGCAGGAGTCGGTATCAATCTTGCTCTGGGAATTTTATATGCTTGGAGCATCTTTAAATCCGCCATTGAAACTTCCATTCAAACGGGAGGTGAAGGTGCGTTCACATGGAACCCTGCAAATCTCAATGATCCCTACTCACTGTGCTGTCTTGCCTTTGCTTTTTCCATGATCCTCGCAGGAAAATGCCAGGACAAGTTTGGCCCCCGCATTACCGCCTTTGCAGGCGGAATTATGGTAGGACTTGGCTTGCTCTGGATTTCACAAAGTACAAGCTACTGGGCATGGGTACTTGGATTTGGCCTCCTGACCGGTACGGGTATGGGCTTTGGATATTCCGCAGCCACACCTCCTGGATTAAAATGGTTTCCTGCTTCCAAAACTGGTCTTATTGCGGGTCTCATTGTCGCTGGTTTTGGCCTTGCCCCCGTCTATATTGCTCCTCTTTCCGAATACCTGATTACCAACTTTGGCGTAAACCATGCCATGCTTATATATGGTATTGCATTCGTTGTTATTGTATGCGGCCTGTCCCTTTTCCTGGTGAATCCGCCCGCAGGTTATAAGCCCGTTGAGACCCAGGCAAAAGCCCTTTCTAAAAAAGGTTCAAATGCCGAAATTCCCTGGAACAAAATCATCAAAACCATGGCTTTCTGGAAACTGTGGATAATTTATTTTGTTGGGGCAGGTGCCGGTCTGATGGTGATCTCCAGCGTGGCAGGGCTTGCCAAAAAAAGCATGGGGGAAATGGCCTTCATCGCCGTAGGTATCATGGCCATCGGCAATGCTGGAGGCCGTATCATCACTGGTGTGCTTTCCGATAAATTCGGTAGAAATGAAACCATACTGGCGGTGCACATTTTCCAGGCCATCCTCATGCTTGCGTCCATTCCTCTTGTAGGAGGGCAGCATACGAGTGCCATTGCCATTGTTCTTCTGGCAACCTTTATTGGCTTTAACTATGGTGCCAACCTGGCCCTTTTTCCCTCCATTGCAAAGGATCTGTGGGGCATCAAAGGCTATGGAGTCAATTACGGTCTTCTCTTCACGGCATGGGGAGTGGGCGGTTTCGCTCTGAGCCGGATCTCCCAGATGATGAACTCCATGACCGGAAGCATGAACTCATCCTTTATTGTTGCTGCCATCCTGCTGGCTATCAGTGCCATGGTGACGGTCACCCTCATCACAGAAAAAGGCCCGCAAGAAGACGTTCCGGAAGGAGCAATTTTTCAACCCGGCCTGGGCTTTACCATGGCAGATGGTGGTGAAAAAATAGCAGACACGGAAAACAAATAAAAATCAAATTCCGCCTGAATTCAAGGAACAAGGGGGAGGGGCTATGAAAAAACTTCATGGCCCCGTCCCCGTATATTTTATGCCCCAATTTTTGAATTTCGTTCAGGATTGGTTTGGAATATTCCAAAATCCTGCACAAAACATCACCGTATCAGCCGTTGTCAGGAACCTCCTCCACCGGATCTGAGCCAGATACAGCATGTGTGGACAGACCGATGGCGCAGTGAGCCAAAACGGCACAATGCCAATTATTTTTTTAAGGAAAGGAAGAATAAAAAATGGAAAAAACGTACGCAAACCCAGGCCCCCTCGGGCTGATGGGTTTTGGCATGACAACCATCCTGCTGAACATCCACAATGCGGGTTTCTACCCGATCAGTGCCATGATACTGGCCATGGGACTTTTCTATGGTGGTGCGGCACAAATCCTTGTCGGGATCATGGAATTCCGTAAAGGAAACACCTTTGGCACCACAGCCTTTACCTCCTACGGCCTTTTCTGGCTGACGCTGGTATTTCTGATGGTTATGCCCAAGCTGGGCTGGGCAGATCCGACACCCCACGGATACATGGCCTGGTATCTGCTGCTCTGGGGGATCTTTACACTGTTCATGTTCTTCGGAACCCTGACGGGAAGCCGGGGACTTCAGTTTGTATTCTTAAGCCTCACGATCCTCTTTTTTCTCCTTGCAGCCCGTGATTTCACAGGATCCGAACTGATTGGAAAAATTGCCGGATTTGAAGGAATTCTCTGCGGTGCCAGTGCCATTTATCTGGCCATGGCTGAGGTTCTGAATGAGCAGTTTGGTCATACGGTACTGCCCATCGGCGAACATGCCTGAAAAACATCCCCGGTTCACAAGCAGTGCTAAAAGCTAAAAGAGACGCGGCGTGGATTCACATATTCCCGCCGCGTCTCTTTTGTGGGGGTACCATGCTGAGAGATATGAGTTCAGAGGCTTTTTAAAATCCCGATTGAAGCCGAGTCATGCACACATCACACATCTCATGGGACTTAAAATCAATGTCTTCCACATAGGTGGAAGAACGCATGACACAATTCTGATTGGGACAGTGCACCAGCCCAAAATTATGGCCCAGTTCATGAATGACCTCCTTGACCAGACGTTCCGTGAGAAGATCCCGATTCTCAGGAAGGCCATAAAATTTATTGTTCAGCCGATGCAGGCTGACAAGGGATGCTATCCCGCGCAGCTGGGCCTCTCCAAAAACAAAGGTAAGTACAGGAATAAAAATATCGACATCTACAATCCCCAGAATTTTTACCGCATCCTCAGGTGGACTGGAAATAATTTCAAGAAGAATGCTGGATGAGTGATATTGCAGACGGTCAGGATCCAGTACCTTTTCAAGATCCATCGACCTGCACAGATATTTAACAGGATACCCGAAAGTCTGAAAGATACGCCTTTCAAGAACCTCCATCCAAAAAAAAGGATCCGTTTCAATGGGAAGAATATAAATATATCCCATGATCAGGCCTGGAAATGTTCATATCTTGTCAGCTGATACTTCCGGATCCTCCGGGTCAGGGTGAAACGATGCACTTTCAGAATATCTGCAGCCTTTGCAAGATCTCCTCCCGTAAAATCAAGAACCTTCTGAATATGTTTTTTTTCTACTTCTTCCAGGGAAAGCCTGCATTCTTCCAGTCCAACCTTAGGGGACGGGGTAAAAAATGCAAGATCATGACATTCTATCACCCTGCCCTTTGCGACCACCATGGCGCGTTCCAGTACATTCCGCAGTTCGCGGACATTACCGGGCCAGTCATGAGCCATCAGACAATCCAGCGTCTCATCTGAAATATCCACAACATTTTTATTCATGGATTTTGCATACCTCCGGATGAAGGCTCGGGCAATGGCATGAATGTCCGTTTTACGCTCCCGCAGAGGTGGAATACGGATAGAAACAACATTCAAACGATAATACAAATCTTTACGAAAAGATCCGGCCTGCACGGCCTCTTCAAGATCACAGGTTGTGGCACAGAGAATGCGAAAATCCACCTCAGTTTCACGGTTACTCCCAAAAGGAGTAAAACGGCGTGTCTCGATCACCCTCAGAATATCCGCCTGCATTTTTTCACTGATCTGTCCAATTTCATCCAGAAACAGGGTTCCCTTATCCGCCATTTCAAGCCTTCCCTGGCGACGATACAAGGCGCCGGAAAAAGCCCCCTTTTCATGTCCGAAAAGCTCTTTTTCCAAAAGCCCTTCCGGATATGTGCCACAATTTATAGTAATCATCGGGAAATACTTGCGGTTGCTGTTGCCATGTATCGCCCTTGCGATCATTTCCTTACCCGAACCACTCTCTCCCCTGATGATCACAGCCGCCTCTGTAGGTGCCACATCCATCACCCTTTCCATAGTTCTTTTCATGGCAGGACTCTCTGCATGAATTTCATCGGAAAAAGAAAAATTTTCGAGACGCTGTCTGAGGTGACGATTTTCATAGTAAAGTCTGCGTTGCTCCACAGCATTACGGATCAGATGGCTCATGTCATCCGGGTCAACGGGTTTAACAATATAATCGAAAGCCCCCTCCTTCAGGGCCTGAATACTCGTATCTACCGAGGCAAAAGCCGTGAGAATGATGGTGATGATGTCTTTGTCAATTTTCTTGATTCTTCTTTGTAACTCCAATCCATCAATACCCGGCATACGAATATCCAGCATCACAATGTCCCATGTTGCTTCCTGAAGCTTACGGAGAGCGGTATGGGCGTCCCCAGCGGCACTGACCCGATACCCATCCATTTCAAACCACTGGGTCAAGGCATTCCGGATAGAGACTTCATCATCCACAAGCAGTATGGCGATATCAGAAGGTTTCATGCGCCTCTTTATCCCTTTCCTTTTTATGCTGCATCCTGGGCTTCTGGGACTCTTTATATCGCAGACCTCCCCACGGGGCAATACAGCCTTCCACCATCCTCCTATGCTTTTTACCCATCCAGCCCATATAGGAACACTCCATAGCCATATGCCAAGTGCAGGATGCTATCCCTTTCCTCGCTTGTTTTTTCATAAAAATCACTCAAACTGCAAAAGGCATCTTGCTTTTCTGGTGCATTGCATGATAAAAAATCTTCACACAAACGGTGCACCCACAGAAAAGGCATACTGCGCCTCCCCTGCTTTGTACCCATCGGCATCCTTCTGTCTTGCTCAGCCCTTTTCTGTAAATCCGGATTTCGGGAAAATAAACTATTTCCCACTTCGCACACCAGTACAAAGGGCCATAACCGACAAACGAACCCTCTACACCCGATGATCTTCCCTGATGTACGGATCTGAAAATGGAACGTCCCTGGACGTACCAGACATAAAAGTGGCACATTATGCCACTTTCAGCGTTTTCTGCCACAACCGAGCCTAAAGGAGGAAGTGTTTTGGAAAAATCTGAAGGTACCGTCAAATGGTTTAGTGACAAAAAAGGGTATGGCTTCATTGAAAAGGACTGTGGAGGCGATATTTTTGTACATCATTCATCCATCCAGATGCAGGGCTTCCGAACGCTGGCTGAGGGGGAACGCGTCTATTTTGAAATTGAACAAAATGATCGCGGAGCCGCCGCAAAGAATGTCTGCCGAACGTAACGGCATCATCCAGTCTTCTCTGCTTCATTGCCGTTTTTTTTACTGTCCTTGATCCGCATTAGGGAAAAAGACCTCATTGTGCAGGTCTTTTTCTGCTTTCAAATTTTCTGAATCATCCCTGCCTTGTCAATCCAGCCGTCCCCTGCTAAATTCCCCCAGATTGTTCAGCTCCTCTCTTTTCATGCAATACGCCATAAGGATTTCAATGAATCTCTCACAGTCCCAAATGGACGCCGTTCGGCACATGGACACACCTGCCCTTGTCATTGCCGGTGCAGGCTCAGGCAAAACCCGAACCCTCACTGCCAAAATCGCTTACCTCCTCGAAAAGGGCTTTTCTCCGGATCGTATCCTCGCGATTACCTTCACCAACAAGGCCGCAGAAGAAATGAAATCCCGCCTGGTACGACAAACCGGCCTGGCGGCAGATCTTTTCCCATGGGTTCGCACTTACCATTCTGCCTGCCTTCAGATTCTTAAAAAACATGCTGAATGTGCAGGCTATAGCCCTCCTGTACAAATCCTCGCCGGATATCAGCAGCAAAAAACCCTTCAGGAAATTGTGGTTCGGCTCAACATCGACAAGAAAGAGACCCCAAGGCTGCAATATAAAATTTCCATGGCAAAAAACCATGGGGATCCTGAAGACTTCATCCAGGGACTCCCTGAAATAGAGCGGGTACAGACCCGCGAGGTTTTTCGGCAGTATGAGAAAGCCCTAATGTCCATGAATGCCGTGGATTTTGACAATATTCTTCTGAAAGTGCGGGACATGCTCCGGGATCATGCAGACATCCGAGACCATTACCGTTCCCTGTTCAGCTTTATTCTTGTGGATGAATATCAGGACTCCAACAATCTACAAGAAGAACTGACCCGGCTGCTTTTGGGGCATGGCAATCTCTTCTGCGTGGGGGATGACTGGCAGGCAGTATACGGCTTTCGGGGCAGCAATGTGAACCATTTCCTGCGCTTTCAGCAAACCTACCCCAAGGGCCAACTTTTCCGGCTGGAAGAAAACTACCGCAGTGCGGACGAAATTGTACAGGCTGCCGGTGCCCTCATCCAGAATAATCCCCGGCGTATGGAAAAGCACTGTTACTCGGGAAAGCTGGGAGGCACAGTAGAGCTCTATTATTTCTACAATGAAAATGAGGAAGCCAAATGGGTAAGCAGAAAAATCGGTTCTCTTGCTAAAAGCGGGGTGCCCCTGGATCGCATTGCTGTCATCTACCGAACCAAATTCTGCTCCCTTGCCTTTGAAAAAACGTTCCGTGCCCTTAACATCCCCTACCGCATGCTGGGCTCCAAAGGATTTTTTGAACGTATGGAAATCCTGGATCTCAATGCCTACCTTACAGCTGCTGTTTTTCCCAAGGACGATGCAAGTTTTGAGCGTATTCTCAATACACCCAAACGGGGAATCGGGCCCGCCATGGTCAAAAAAATGCAGCAGGTGCGTTCTCCCGGTGACAGTCTCCAGGACGCCGCCCGTCACCTCCTCGGAAAACGTATGCTCAGCCCCAAAATACATACCGCCCTGGAACAGCTGATCCTTCTACTTGATACTATACGGGACATGGCCCCGGATGCGGCTATTCGGGAAGTGATAACCCAGACCGCCTACCTGAACTATCTGGAACAGCTTTCCAAGGCAGACAAGGGCGATTTCACTTCACGCCAGGAAAACATTGACGAATTGATCTACACCGCAGGACAAAAAATGACCTTGCTTGCCTATCTGGAAGATGCCGCTTTGATCCGTGAGGACAAGGAAGAAGAAGAGGATAAGGGCCGGGGAGTCAACCTTGCCACCGTACATGCCAGCAAAGGGCTTGAGTTCCACTCCGTCTTTGTGGTTGCCTGCGAGGAAGAACTCTTTCCCCACTGGAAATCTCTGCAATCCGATGCCGACCTGGAAGAAGAAAGGCGGCTGATGTATGTTGCCATGACAAGAGCGGAACGCTGCCTCTTTCTGAGTGCATCGGAATTCCGCAGAGGACGCCCTTCCGAAGCCAGTCGTTTTATGGCGGAAGTGCAAATTTTTCTTTCAAACTGATCTTTTGGCTCCCGTTCCACCTGGCAAAGGACACAATTTTTACTATTCTGCCCTTTGACAAATCCAATCCGCCGACCTCCGGATCGATGTTCCCATCCAGGCCCGCCCCTTGATGTAATCCAGTAAAAAGCAGGGACACCTCATGGAGAAATCCTGCCTTGAAGCTGCCTGAAAAAATCAGGCTTCAGGTGACATCTATCTTGACACTTATCGAAAGGGGGCCATTGAACTTACATTAAACACCTTTTGGATGCCTCCTTATTGATTTTTTTGACTTGGCGGAGGCAAAAAATCGGTGGGTTTGATGTCAAGAGCCTTGAGCCATGCATTCTGGATTTCGGTGAATGGCTGTGCCAGAACCAGCATCCCTTCAAACCTGACAAGCTTGATTGAATGAAATTTGGTTGTCATCATAAAGGAAGTCGGTTTTGTTGTCCTGCGCTTGGGCCAGCCTGGAAGATCTTCGCCGGTACGGTTGAGATATTCCCGCATTTCCCGTTCCATCAGGCGCCAGATCATAAGAGCCAGAATCATGACCAGGCCGAGAACCTCGATACGTTCCGGTTTCTTCAGAAAGATGCCATCGACAATGGCGGGATCTTTGAGAAATCCAAAATTCTGTTCAATACCGTACTGCCCCTTGTACAGCGAGAGAAGAGCTTTACCGTCGTACTCTGCCCGCTCCGCTTCTGACATGAGGTTGGTCAGCAGGACAATACAGCCAGCTTCCCGGCGTAGTTTCATAATAGCATCTTCATTTTCAAAGATATTCGTTTCCACCCGGTAATCCATCCGGACAGGAGTGCGCTCTTTTCCTTTGGACGGGCGCCCTTTACCATATTGAAAAACGGTAGTAACCCGGGTTCGGATATCATGAAAAGAGGATTGCGTTCCCGTTAGCCTGCGGGCCGCGTCCTCAGCATCTGCCTGACAATGGAAGAGAATGGCCTCCGTTTCTTTACAGCGGATCTTTGTCTCCTCACGATCTTTTTTTACTATCTGATCTACGGCCTTTTGCCTTCGTTTATCATAGGCTGAGGAATGCACAACAATAACCCGATAGGTGTTTCCGTAGAGAGAAACAGATGCCTCCTGATACTCATATACCGTAGCCGGTCGGCTGGGAGTTCCAGGATTTTCTGAAAGAACTCCGATGGGATGCCAGGCCATTATATCTCCGGCTACAGCAGCTTCAATCACACGGGAGCACTCTTTGTACCGGGCGGGAAGACGGGTCAGAAATCGCATCTGATCCGCCTTTGCAAGGTTTTCCTCACTTACCATGGCGGAGTCTGCCACATAGATGGTGGCTTTGTCTTCAAATCCGTGAGCCGCAAGATACTTTGACTCATCTTCTACAGTTGGGAAGCCTTTTTTGTTCAAAATGCCTGTAATTACTATGTCGCATCTTGTAAAAACCCCAAAAGGTGGTGCCACAGAATTGGAATTTAATATTGTTTTTAAAGAAACTATAGTATAAAAATAAGGTGCCCTTACTGGAGGGGGTGCCATGTTTGCCAGAATCAAAAAATCAGGTCGGTATGAGTATCTTCAAATTGT
>NZ_JCANVJ010000048.1:0-11074 GCF_059569355.1 Desulfobotulus sapovorans DSM 2055
GAGGTTCAAGCTGATCCTTCTCTTTGATTTCATCCATACGGCCTATGGTAGCAATGACACGCTGTCGAGTTTTACCTTCAATTTTTTTATTTTCGACAATTTGAAGATACTCATACCGACCTGATTTTTTGATTCTGGCAAACATGGCACCCCCTCCAGTAAGGGCACCTTATTTTTATACTATAGTTTCTTTAAAAACAATATTAAATTCCAATTCTGTGGCACCACCTTTTGGGGTTTTTACAAGATGCGACATAGTAATTACAGGCATTTTGAACAAAAAAGGCTTCCCAACTGTAGAAGATGAGTCTGGGTATCCACAGAATTTTTTTTGATATTATCAAGCTGTGCAAAAAGAACCTGGGTTCCCATACTTTCCAGCTTTGCTACTGTCATGACTATTCGTTTTAAAATTTCTGCCGTACTTACAAGCCCGAATGCTGAAGTTGAACAAATCGTAAGAGCAAGCACTACCAAGAATGTTCTTTTCATTTCATCCTCCTTTTCGAGTTTATCCGGAAATATTTTTCGTAACCAGTAACATGCAGAATATACAATCAAATAACATGCATGGGATAGTTGTTCAATGCCTTTGACTGAAAAATTAGACCATATGCGGTAAACACCAAGATAGATGCCACCTGAGAGACTGTTCCTATAAAAAAGGGGGTCAGACCCCATTTTAATTTTTTGGGAGTAATTTCGAGTCCAGACAAAACTTTTTTCAGATTTTGTTTGTAAATGAAACGAATATTTTTTAGAAAAAAAAATCCCAGTCCTATATCCGTCCATGCCGTAGGGGTACGCTCGCGGATTTTTTTTGGGTGAGTTTACAGACTGACTTTGCAGTCCGTAACCTAAGCTATTTGAAAGGAAGACCTATGAGTGAGGCACAAGGCATGCAGCAGCCCCTTCCTGAGGGCTACAGGCTTAAATTTTATAAAATCCTGAAGAAACTGGGTCAGGGTGGCTTTGGCATCACCTACCTTGCCCTGGACACCAAAGCCAACCGGCCTGTGGTGATCAAGGAATATTTTCCGGACAGCCTTTCTCACCGGGGTACGGGAGAAGTGGCCGTCAGTGTGCTGTCTTCGTCCAAGCAGGGGGATTTTGAAGAAGGGATTCGCCGTTTTCAACGGGAAGCCGTGACACTGGGGGACTTCAATCACCCGAACATTGTCAAGGTTCACGGGTATTTTCCGGACAACAACACGGCCTATTTTGTGATGGAATACATTGAGGGCCAGTCCCTTGAGGCCATGCTGCTGGAAAGAAGCAACAGGCCCTTTACGGAAGAGGAGCTGTTCAGCCATCTCTTTCCCGTTTTGAAGGGGCTTTCTGTACTGCATGAAAAGGGGATTCTGCATCTCGATGTGAAGCCGGACAATATTCTGAAAACGGCTTACGGAGAGCCGCTTCTCATCGATTTCGGCGGTGCGCGTTTTTCGTCGGGGCGGGGTTCGAAGGAACACAGCGCCCTGGTGACCACCCTGGGCTATTCTCCGCCAGAGCAGTATTCCCTTGTCACCCAGCAGACCCCGGCCACGGATCTCTATGCCTTTGGGATGAGTCTTTACCATCTTATGGCACCCCATGTGGCGTTGCCCCTTTCCCGTGACCGTCAGGATGCGGTGTATGTTGATGGCCGTCCGGATATTCTGCCCCCCCTCAGGGAGGTGTGTGGCAGGAGGTACAGTGACCTTGTGTTTGAGATTGCGGAAAGGTGCACCCGCATCCGCCAGCAGGACAGACCCCAGAGTGCTGCGGAGCTGCTGCGCCTTCTTGAAAATCGGGTGGCCTCCTTCCCTCCGTCGCCTACAGAGCCGGTGAAAGAAAGTACGGAGCCATTACGGTTCACACCGGAACCTGAGAAAGAAAGGCCGGATTCTCAGAAAAAAGAAATCCCGCCCGTAGAAAAGGGGCGGAGCACGTCGTTTCTTCTGAAATCTCTTCTCCTTCTTTTGATTCTTGCGGGTTCTGCTCTTGGCGCTGTGTATGGGTATGGGTGGTATCAGAGCCGTCAGGAAGACCAGAGGCATGATGCGGCTCTGTGGGCGGAAGCGGAGCAGGGGGGAAGCTCCCATGGGTACGGGAACTATCTTCTGAATTGTCGTTTCTGTGATGACAAGGTGGAAGCGGAGGGCCGGAAAGAAAGGCTTCAAAAAGAAGAGGCAGATCGTGCTGCGGATTTTCAGGCCTGGGGTCTTGCAACAGAAAAGAACAGCATCAAAGGGTATGAAGCCTATCTTGAAAGCTGTGGGATCTGTGAACATAAGGAAGAGGGGGAAAAACGGCTTGGAGAACTTCGTGCGGAAGCCGCAAGGCGGGAGGCCGAACGTCTGGCTGAGGAAAAACGTATAGCGGAAGAAAAACGTCGCCGTGAAGCGGATGCGAAGCTGTGGGGGGAGGCGACGGCGCAGGACAGTCCCGAGGGCTATGAGGCGTATATTTCGAACTGTGTGACCTGTGACAGGAAGGGGGAGGCGGAACGTTTGAAGGATGCCTTTGGCACTCTTCGCGTAAATGTAACGCCATCGTCCGCAAGGGTGCGGATTCTGAATATTGTCCCGGTCTTTACTCAGGGAATGACCCTGAAATCCGGAACCTATGAGGTTGAGGCTATAGCGCCAGGTTATGAGAGAGGTTTTAAAAAGGTGTTCCTCAAGGCAGGAGAAAATCTTGATTTTTCAATGCGGCTTAAATCTTCACAGCCACCTCAGGCATCAAGACCAGAGGATTTGCCTGTGGGAACCCGGGTGTGCCGTGGGCCTGACTGGAAGTGGGAAGATCAGGATGGCGGTTCAGGGCAGGAGGGCACCGTGACAGAAAGCAAAAACAGCGGTGGATGGATATCTGTAAAATGGGATAACGGCAAAAAAAATAATTACCGGTGGGGTGTAAAAGGCAAATATGACCTTGAGGTTGTCTCTTTTTCATCTTCGCAGTCGCCGCAGCAGGATTTGCCTGTGGGAACCCGGGTGTGCCGTGGACCTGACTGGGAGTGGGAAAATCAGGATGGCGGTTCCGGGCAGGAGGGTACCGTGACAAAAAGCAAAGACAGCGACGGATGGATATCTGTAAAATGGGATAATGGCAAAAAAAATAATTACCGGTGGGGTGTAGACGGTAAATATGACCTTGAGGTTGTCTCTTTTTCATCTTCTAAGGATGAAGCTAAGAGTGAAAAATGTGAATTGCTTTATGGGATATATGAGCGTTGTTATACGGCAGGAAAGGGTGCAGACAGTGACAGATGTGCACAGCTTTCTATGCGGATAATTGAAGGATTCCAGGATAAACTGGGATCCGATACATCAGGAACACTCGGTCTGTGGTGCGGAATAGCATGTGCCGAAGGGATTAATGATGAAGGATTGACATCTTACTCTGATTTTAAGGATGAATATTGTCGCTGAGATGTCTCCCCAGTAGTAGCAAAAAAAAGGGGGGACTGCTCCCCCCTTAAAGGAGTTCTTATGAAGGATCCCCTGTTTTCCTGGGATATTGAAGATGAAAGCCAGCATTCCTTTTACGCGGCAGACTGCGAAAACGGCCTTTCCTGGGCGGCTCTCTCCGGAGCCGGAGGCCGGGAAGAAAATCAGGATGCCTGGGGGGTTACCGCTGCATCCGACGGCAGCCTGATTTTTGCCGTGGCCGATGGCCTTGGCGGACACCGGGGAGGCCGGGTGGCGGCCCATGCCGCCATTGCAGGGGCACTGGAAGCTGCTTCCTCCCCGGAGTTTGATTTCTGGAAGGATACGGCCCTGCAAGGGCTTCTGGACGGTGCCCAGCAGGCCATCCTTGCGGCAAAGGAGGGCAGGCGGGAGCTTTCTTCCATGCGCTCCACCCTGGTGATTCTTGCCCTGAGGGACGGGCTTGCCAACTGGATTCATGTGGGGGATGTGCGGCTCACCCAGCTCCGCAGCCAAAGGCTGTTGTTCCAGACCCTGGATCACAGCGTTCCCCAGATGCTGGTGAGCATGGGTGAAATCAAGCCCGAAGAAATCCGCTCCCATCCGGATCGCAGCCGGATTTTAAAGGCCCTGGGCAAGGCGGAAGAAAATCTTCGGCCCGGTATCTGCCGCACCTTCACCCAGCTTGCCTCAGAAGATTGTTTTTACCTGAGCACGGACGGCTTCTGGGAATGGATTCTGGAAGAAGAGCTGGAAGCGGCCCTGGAGCAGGGGCTTTCTCCCGAAGAGGCCCTTTTGCATTTTGAAAAGACCCTGCGCCGGAGGGCAGGGGAAAAAGAGCCTGAATATGACAATTATACGGCCCTGTGTATTCGGTTGGGGCAGGTATCACGGAATGAGGCTTTCTGGCACAGAACCCGCTTTGTGAAGATTTAAAAAAGCCTTGGCAGAAAACGAAGGAGACAAGAAGATGCGCATTTCATTTTACGAAAGTCAGATCCTCGGAACCCGCGAGGAGCAGCAGGACAGCCTTGCCAACCAGATTCTGCCCGGCGGGTACAGCCTCTATGTGCTGGCCGACGGCATGGGCGGGCAGAAGGGGGGCCGCCTTGCCAGCAAAACCGTCTGCCGGGTGTTCCGGGAGTTTGTTGCGGAACAGGAGGACTTTCGGACGCCGGAAACCCTGCTCCGGGAAGCCCTGGAAGCGGCCAACGGTGCCCTCACCCGTCTGCTTCGGGAACAGCCCGAGCTTGCGGGCATGGGCACCACCCTCATCGGCCTCTTGCTGCATGGGGAAAGCGGGGCTTTTCAGTATCTCAGCGTGGGCGACAGCCCCCTGTACCGGATGCAGGGGGGCAACCTGTCACGCATCAATGCCAACCATGCCTATGCCGAAGAGCTTAAAAAAATGGTGGCCGAAGGACGGATCTCCGAGGAAGAGGCCCTGGCCCATCCGGAGCGTCACGCCATCACCAGTGCGGTCATGGGCATGGGCATCGAGCATGTGGATACGGGCAAGGGGGTTCTGAAGCCCGGCGAGCTTCTGCTTCTGGCCAGTGACGGCATCCAGACCTTAAACGAAAATCCCGGAGGCGAGATGGAAAGCCTTCTCCGGCAGCAGGGAGGGGACGTGGAGACCGCCACCCGCGCCCTGCTCCGGGCTGTGGAGGAAAAGCAGCATCCCCATCAGGACAATACCAGCCTCATTCTCCTGGGGGCGGAAGGGGAGCCAAGACCCGGTGCAGGTGCTCCGCTTGCGGCAAAGCCCGCAAAATCCGGTTTTTTCAAGTGGCTCTCAGGGGGCCTTGTTCTGGTTTTTCTGGCAGGTGCGGGCTTTGCCCTGTGGCGGCATCAGGCGGAGGCGGAACAAAACGCTTTGATGCAGGCAGAGGATGCACGGCTCTGGCAGACGGCGGAAGAACGCCATACGGAAGTGGCTTATCAGGATTACATGGCGGGTTGCAGAATCTGTGAAAAAAATGACGAGGCCCAGCGCCGCATTGATGCCCTCCGTAAGGAGCTTGCGGAGGAAAATCTAAAGGCTGAAGAGCTAAAACGCCTTGCTGAGGAAAATCTAAAGGCTGAAGAGGCAAAACGTCTTGCGGAAGAAAAGCGTAAGGCCGAAGAGGCAAAGCGCCTTGCAGAAGAAAAGCGTAAAGCCGAAGAGGCAAAGCGCCTTGCGGAGGAAAAGCGTAAAGCCGAAGAGGCAAAACGCCTTGCAGAAGAAAAGCGTAAGGCCGAAGAGGCAAAACGTCTTGCAGCGGAAGGGCAAAACTCCGGGAAACCCAATGTGACCTCTCCGCTCATCTCCAACCGTTATGCGGATCATGGAGACGGTACGGTGACGGACACGAAGACCGGCCTGCAATGGATGCGCTGTTCCTTAGGCCAGAGCTGGAACGGCAGAACCTGTACCGGCAGTGCGAGCACCTATGCCTGGAAGAACGCGGTACAGGCTGCGGCTGCCCAAGGACTTGCAGGAAAGGCGGGCTGGCGTCTGCCCACCGTGGGGGAGCTGGAGGCGCTGATCCATTGCGGAGACGGGGAGCGGGACATGGGGGAGTGCCTCATGGATTCCGATCCTCCCCATATCGACAAAAAGGTTTTTCCCGAGACTCAGGCAGGCTTTTTCTGGTCTTCATCGGATACGGGGTATGATGAGGCCCAGGGGGTGGATTTTATCCATGGGGATGTCACCTACAGGCCCGCCCAGACCAGGGCCATGGTACGACCCGTACGTAAACCCTAATCTGAAGGGGGCTGCCCCCTTTTTTTTGAAGGAGCAGGAAGAATGAAACCCTATCCTCTGCTGTTTGTGATGCTTCTTCTGATGCAGCCCTTTTCCGCCCTGGCCTCCTGTGAGCTTGCCCGTCAGAAGGCCATGGAAGGGGCGGAACGGATGGAAGGGCTGGAGCTTCGGGGGCTTCGGCTTTTCCGGGAGGCAGCAGCCCTCTGTCCCGAAGATCCCGCATTTCATGCCCATCTGGCAAAGGCCTTCTGGCATTACGGATACGGGGACAGGGCTGTGGAAGCCATGGAAAAGGCCCTTGCCATACAGAACCGTGCAGACTGGCAGGCCAACCTCGGGCTGATGTACATGCAGAGAGGGGAAAAGCCGGAACGGGCAAAGGCCCTTACGGCTGCGGCCCATCAGCAGTTTCCCGATCATGAGGGCTTCAGGGAGGCGGACAGGCTGGTGGGCGGGATGCTTGCGGCCCTGGCCTCTCAGCACATGCAGGGCTTTTCGGAGCTGGTGATGACTATTTTGAGGGGAGAAGGACGGCCTTCTGGTACCATGGGCCTGGATCCCGCTGTTTTTTTCTCGATGTTTCAGAATGCCGGAAAGGCGGCTCCAGGACAGCCCGTTACGGCTTCTCCGCCCGCTGACGCGGAAGAACAGTTTGAAGAGCTTGGTTTTACCCTGCCCCGTGGGAAGGCAGGCCGGGAAATCATCGCCGTGGTCATCGGCAACCGCCGCTACGAGACCCATCAGAAAGGGGTTCTCGATGTAAACTATGCGGAGCGGGATGCGGCGCTGATCCGGCGTTTTCTCATGGAAAGCCTTGGGGTTCCTGAAAGAAACATCCTTTTTGAAACCAATGTGGGCAGTGCCGGATTTCAGGAGATTTTCGGCACGCGGGACAGGCCCGAGGGAAGGCTTCACGGGCTTGCAAAGCGCATGGAAGGCAGGGCGGAGATCTTTGTGTATTATTCCGGCCACGGCGCTCCGGGGCAGGACGGAAAATCCGCCTTCCTGATTCCCGTGGATACGGGCGTGGATTATGTGGATATCAGCGGCTATCCCTTAGATCTTTTTTATAAAAATCTGGCGTCCCTTCCCGCCGCCTCCATAACCGTTGCCCTGGACGCCTGTTTTTCCGGAAATTCCGGCGCAGGCCCTCTCTACCGTAACATCAGCTCTGCCATGCTGCGGAACATGCAGCCCCTGCCGGAGCCTCAGGCCCAGGGAAAGCCCGTCCCCCAGCCGAAATCCCCAGCCCAGACCCAGGTCAAAACCGGCAAAACAACCCGGCCTGCCCCGGCAAAAACGAGCCCTCTGCTGGTATTTGCTGCAGCGGACAAGGATCAGGTTGCCGTATGGCACAGGAAAAAGGGCCATGGTCTTTTCACCTATCATTTTGTGCGGGGCCTGAGCGGAGAGGCGGACAAGAACAGGGACAAAAAGGTGACGGCAGGGGAGCTGCACCGCTATGTGCGGGAGAAGGTGGCGGGGGATGCGGACTATTTTGCCCATGGCCGCAAACAGGAACCCGTAAAACGCGGGAATGCGAACCACCTTGTACTGGTGATGGAATAGGGGGCGAAAATGGCATGTTTTTGTGACAGGGCGCAGATCCTGATGCGGTGTTTCAAGGGAAGAGCCTGGGTCTTTTCTGCCTTCTTCTGCGTGTTGCTGCTGCCGGGAGTTTCTTTTTCGGCAAAACTGGATACGGAGCAGGTGAAAAAAAGCATTGTGGGGCTTGTGGAACGGGGAACAGGCTTTGTGATTCACAGGGAAATGGTGGTGACCACGGCAGCGGCCCTGGAGCGGGGCGGGCCTGTGGGCGTCATTGCCTGGGACGGTGGCCGGGTGTATGCGGGCGAAGTCCTCTGGCGTTCTCTGGAAAAGGATCTGGCCCTGCTCCGGGTTCCCGGCCTGCCTGCTCCGGCGCTCCCCCTCAGTGATGCCGATCCCGAAACCGGAACCCTCATGTACGCCTTTTCCTTCCCCGATACCCAGGAATTTCTGGATCAGGAGGGAACCGTGCCAGCCATCCGCGCGGCAGAGGGACGGCTTGGCAATGTCTTTCGCGAGGCCTGGAGACCGGGAGGCGATGTGCTGGAGGTTCTTCAGCACCATGCGGATCTGCCCCTCACAGGCAAGGGAGGCCCCCTTGTGAATGCCTGCGGTCAGGTGGTGGGGGTGAATGTGATGCCGGTGAGCGCCATGCGGGATCGGGTGACGGGACGACCTGCGGACATCAGTTCTTCGGATGGCATCTTTGCCGCTGCCCATGTCCGTGCCCTGTTTCCGGTTCTTCTGGAAAAGCGCTTTGCCTTTGAGATGGTTTCCGAACCCTGCCTGAGGGATCAGGGCGCTGAAAAACCGTACTGGCTGCCCCTGGCTGCCCTGCTTCTGCTGGGTGCGGGGGGGCTGCTTTATGGGGGATGGAAAAAAGCCGGGTCAGAAAAAGGCCGGTCGGAGAAAAATGGTGGAAAAAGCGTACCGCCCGCAGATTTCGGGGCAGAATCTGGAGATGAGCCTGCCCGGAAGTTCCAGGGTCAGGTTCCGCCTGTCCAGGAGCGGGTCAGAACCCATATCTATGATGTGCATTCCGGTGGTCTGCGGCTTTGCAGCCGTTCAGGCTTGCCGGACATTGTTCTGAAAGGTCACGGCCCCTTTGTGCTGGGCCGAAGCCCGGACTGTGATGTCGTTCTTGCCGATAAGCGCATTTCTTCCCGTCATCTCAGGATTATTCTTAAGGACGGGGAGGTCTGGCTTGAGGATCTGGACAGCATGAACGGCAGCTTTGTGGATGGCCGGAAACTCATTCCCGGTGCGGCACTCCGGTTTCTGCCGGGACAGCGCCTGCAACTGACCTCCCAGCCGGATCTTGCAGTATTTGAAATAGAATAGGAAAGGGGGGGTGTCCCCTTTTTCATAACCCTCTGTCAAGGAGCAGATCATGGAAACGGAAAAAATGGAAAAAACCCAGAAAATTGACAGCAACGCAGCAGGCCAGATCCCGCCCCGTCCCCTTGCAAGCCCGAAAACCACCATTCTTCTGAACAGAGGGTCTCAGGAAAAGGTGGCCGCAGAAGGCCTCCTTCCCGTCACCGGATGGCTGGTGCTGCTCAATGGCAAAAACCGGGGCCGGGATTTTCGGCTGATTCAGGGAGAAAACCGCATTGGCCGGGATGCAGGCATGGAAGTCTGCCTTGATTTCGGGCCGGACAGCGACACCACCGTCAGCCGGGAAGCCCATGCCATTGTGGTGTACGACAACCACGCCAATGAGTTTTTCGTGGAGCGGGGAAACAGCCGCAACCTGCCTCTCCTCAACGGCAAAACCATCCGCAGGGATCAGGATCTTCAGGCCGGAGACATCCTTCAGGTGGGAGAAAGCCAGCTTCGTTTTGTTGCCCTCTGCGGCCCGGATTTTTCCTGGGAAAAGGTGGAGGCATGATAAAGGCAAAAGGGGGCAGACCTTTTTTTCTTGGTTTTCTGACGCTTTTCCTTGCTGCCTGCGGTGGTGTGCAGGGGGGCGGGCCCCAGACCCGGCGGGAGGCACTCTCCCCCCCGTCTGAGCCTCCGGCCTGGTACACCACCCTGCGGTCGGATCGTCATACGCTGCGCGGCGTGGGAGAAGGAGCAAGCCCTGAGGAGGCGACCGCCAGGGCGCGGGCGGCCATTCTCAATGAGATGGAAGTGCAGATTACATCGGAATTTCAGGTGCTGACCGTGCAGCAGGGAGAATCCGTGGCCCGCAGGGTACAAGAGGACATCCGCAGTGTTTCCGCCCGGAAAATGGGCCGTTCCGAGAAAATCCATAACGAGGTTTGGCAGAACAGGTATCTTGTGGGCGTGGAAGTGGACATCCGGCCGGATAAGGAAATTCTGGCCTCCCGTATTCTGGAAACCTGGCGGAAGGAGGGAAAGCCCCTTCCTGCCCGTGTGACCCTTCAAGGCCCCAAAGCTCTGGTCGAGGGGCCTCTGGCCCGGTATCTGGAAGGCCGTCTGGCGTCTCCCGGGGGAGAGGGTGAACGTTCCGGTCATCTGGATCTTTCCCGTAGTCAGGTCGGTTGGGTGCTCATTGTTTTTGGCGAAGTCCTGAATATTGCGGAAACCACAGAGCTTTTTGATTTTTCCGCCTGTCAGAAATCCGGCCTGCGCCTTTCTCTGGAAAGCCCGGACGGCAAACCTCTGTCCACCCGTCTGAAAACCGGAACGCCTTTTGTGTTCCGCGCCAGGGGAAGTGGTGAAGGGGGCTATGTTTCCCTCATCAATCTCTATCCGGACGGCAGGGTGAGCCTTGCTGCGGAAAACATGAAGGTTGAAGGCAAAAGCCCCCGCATCCCCGAGGCTCCTCTGTATCTGGAAACCGCCACCCTGAAGCCCGGTGTGGCGAGCTTGGATCTTTATCTTTTTCTTTTTTCCAAAGACCCCCTGGAACTGACCCGTTTCCGCCATCTGGTGGAAGGGGGCGGTTTTGTGGAAGGCGAAGACAGCTACAAGGCCCATGAACTGGCCGGGCTTCTGGACAGGCTGACGGAAAAGGGTGTTTCCATTGGTCTGATCACCGTGGAAACCCTGTAGAGAAAAAAGACATCCTTTAAGGCTCCCTCTTCCACGGGAGAGGGCCGGGGGGAGGGCTTTCCTGAAACACTGGAAAGGAAAACAATGGAAACTGAAGTGCGTCATGATGCCCTGCCCGTGGGGGCAAAGCTCCATGTTTATGTCATTGAGTCGGTTCTGGGTTCCGGAGCCTTTGGCATCACCTACCGAGTGCGGCACAGCCATTTTGACAGCCAGCATGTGATCAAGGAGTATTTTCCGGAATCCGGGGTTCGGGATCGGGGAACCCAGCGCATCACCGTCCGCAGTCAGTCGGAGAAAGAGGTCTTCACCTGGGGGCTGGACAGTTTTTTCAAGGAAGCAA
>NZ_JCANVJ010000049.1:0-8774 GCF_059569355.1 Desulfobotulus sapovorans DSM 2055
TATGGCGTCGTGTGTTAACATGCTTCTTGCTTTATCAGATCAGGCTGAGAATGTTTAGCTTCTTTTACCAATGCCCGGACTTTTGGAGTAGTTACCTTTTGCAATCTGAACGACCTCATTATCATAGAAATAAAGGCCCGTCACGGCATAGTTTGACCCCAAATCCTCCATCAACTTTAATCACACTTCCCTGTGGTATTTCGGGAGGCTTTTTTCAGCCCTCAACAGGGCGGTGAGTATTCAAAAAGGGTCTTTTATGAGGAATAAGTTTCAAATATGAGGCGCAGGACTCAAAAAAAATCAATCCGCAAAATTTTTAGCCGCAGCTACCCCTATTAAAGCAATTTTCAAAAATTTTTAATTGTTTACCAAAGAATCGGGCTAAACAGTTAAAACCTGAATTCCCGAGCTATTGTAACGAGGTCGGTGGGCTGAAACCCAGTTGCAAGTAAAGCTCCTGTTGGCGATTAGTCATTTCCCCTACCTGAAGACGCTTGCCCGGTATTTCAAAACACTCAATGGCATCAAGCTCATCCAGAATTTCTTGTAGGGTGTATTTTTTAAAAAGGATGGCATCTTGCATCTTCTTTGTAATGCAGGACAGGAAGATGAGTGCAAGGAACTTTACAAATAGCTTACCATCAAGACTTTGCTCCGATGAGACAGCCAGTCTGCGCATATTCAGCCTGTCTTTCAAATTCTCAAAAGCTTTTTCAACTCTGTCTTTGTTGCGATAAATATCGAGGGCTTCTACCGGATTTTTTATATCATTGCTCAGGAGAACAAAATAACCATGATTGAGCTTTGTCTCTGCCAGAGCATCCTCTTTTGCAATGATTTTAACACCTCGAACCGGTGTATTTTTTACCTCAAAATATCTGGTATATTGCTTCTCATGATCAGGATTGAGTTGCCCGCTCTCTAACTCTCCCTGCAGATCTGATAAGCGACTGAAAAAAGCTCTTTCATCTTCCAATGCACGCTCCGGAGAATAGTACAGGTGAAGATACATGCGGCAATCTCTACTTATCTAGTCATTTTTATATGGTCGCTTTTGAGCATAGTTCCAGGTTATAGACTGAGAATACGCATAAAGCTGATGGGCATTACTATAATTGCTCCAACTGCGCATGGTACCCCGAGCCTTATCCAGATTGGTTTTGACAAGTTTCAGCGATAGCTTGGCACCTATCAGGAACTTCAGATGGTACAGGTAAAGTTCGTTAATATTGCTTGCGCTGAAAAAACCTCGATCCAGAACCACCTTGATCTTTCCCGGCCCAGCATTTTCATGTCAGCCAGCAGTCTTTTTAGCGTCTTGACATCCGGGATATTGCCGGAAAGCTTCCGGTAATAAAAGGGAAAACGTGACTGCTGACCGAAAAGCAGGCAAAGGTTTATTTGTGGCAGACGATCATGCTCCTTATTTTTTCCATAACGAACCTGCCTGAGGCATTGGGAGTAACTGGAGATCGATGTTGTGTCGTATGCCAGATATTCGTTGTCAATCCTCCGCTTGCCTTGAAGTCTGAAAAATTGCTGCTTAGCCTCTTCTGTTATGGAAGCAAAAAGCTCACTGCTTCTTTGAGATGGAATAATTTGTCCATGGGGATGCTTATGCGTTGCAGCCCATCTGGGAAAACGGCTTAAAGGATTTCTGTCTTCCATGATCAAGAAATAGGCAATGGATAGAATCTCCCGATATGTCTCAGGAAAACATGTTTTCAAATCTTCCGCTACACCTGTTTCTTCACCGATCCTGTCAAATAGCCAGGTAGCCCAAAAAAAACTACGGGCTATTTGAGTAACGGGAACAGGGCCAAGTACTTTCTTTTTACCAAAATCTCCTGATGGCTCTTTTTTTTTTGATTAGGAATGACTTCCCCTGTATTTGAGTCGAGCTTCCCTATGCACTTTCGTTTCGCCCTGGATTGCTTTTTTTCTTTGTCCCAGTATGAAATTGACTCATAAACATAAGTTGTTCCGTTGTTTTTATTTCTCTGATACACAACTGCTGTCATATTAACCCCCTTGATCCTCGTTACAGCAATACTATTATAACGATGGCATTTCAAGGGGAAAATTTAGTTTTTTATTATATATTAAACAATTAACGCTGCCCTCGTTATAATTTTCCGGGAATTATTTCCTTGTAAAGTAATTCAAGCTTAGCTGTAACTGCGGTTTCACTAAAATTCTCAACACAGTACTCTTTTATTTTTTTATTATCAAACTCGGTCTCATACACTTTTTTCATTCCCTCATAAAGTGAATCAACATCATTTTTCTCAACTAAACAGCCAACTTCTTCCGTCACTATGGATTCAGGGCCACCACAACGTGTAGCAACCACAGGCTTACCCAATGCCAGTGCCTCAATTAGAACCACGCCAAAAGTCTCAAATTCACTGGATAAAACAAAAGCATCGGAGTGACAGATCTGCTCGGCAACCTGATCCCTACCCAACATGCCAAGAAAAACCACCTTATCCTTAACACCCAGCTTTTCCGATAAAAGCTCCAGCTCCTGCCTGCAAGGGCCATCTCCACCAATTCTGAGCCTGATATTTTTATAAACATTACAAAGCCTTGCAAAAGCACGAATCAAACAATCAATACGTTTATTCTCTGTAATAAAACATACATTAACAAACCAAAAGTCTTTATTTTTATCATTAGATGAAGGATATTCAATAAATTTATCAGAAACAATATTCGGCAAATAGAGCCATTCAGTACCATCGAAAAGATTTTGCAAAAGATGCGCAAATTTTCTGCTTACAGCCATTCTTTTTTTTGCTTTTTGTACTGGCAAACGTAGGATATCAATTTTTTGAGATCTTACAAATCCTTTAGCAAATGCAGAGCTATGCTCAGTGACAACATATGGAATGTCAAATTTTTTAAAAAGCGCATACGCCAAAAAAACTCCTTTATACATCGAGTGCACATGCACAATATCCGGTCTTCCATTCCTTTTTTCATACTCAGAATAAAGCTTAAGACCTGCCAACAGCCAATGCTTGCGTGTCAATAAATCCATTCGTGGTGTCACATTGACTGTTTTAAAACGATAAGTGATAACACCTTCGTCAAAATCTTTCTTAATCCCAAAACCATTTAAAATATTACGCCAATCTTTCAAGGATCTCATTTGTGGTGTTATAATACCAACTTTATGACCTCGTTTCCTGAGCGCAATGGCTTGCTCCCTAAAAAAACTGCCACCGATATCAGCCGGATGAGCAGGATACCATGAAGGAATTATGAGAATATGCATGCATGCTCTTTATTCTGTGGGTAAAAAAATAAATTTTAAAGCTGATAGGAAAATCAGCAATACACCTACCAGTGTTAAACCTTTTACCCGGTAACACTTTTACGCAATACATTATCACTGAATTGATACATCTCCCCTGTATGGGAGCATATGATTGTCGCACCCTCTCCCTCCAGTGGCAAATCCAACCTCTCCCCATACTCACTCATCCACCCGATCTGCCTTGCTGGTACACCCGCCATCAGGGCATAGTCCGGCACATCCTTTGTCACCACAGCACCTGCCGCAATGAAGGCAAAACGACCAATGGTAACACCGCATACAATGGTACAATTGGCCCCAAGGGTCGCCCCTTTTTTTACTAAGGTATCTCTGTAATCATTTTTACGCTCGATCAGGGCGCGGGGATTGTACACATTGGTAAAAACCATGCTGGGACCGCAGAAAACGCCCTCTTCCAGGGTCACATTGTCATATACAGAGACATTGTTCTGGATTTTACAAAAATCACCGATCACAACCTTATTACCCACAAAAACATTTTGTCCCAGAGAGACCCCTTTACCTATTTTTGCAGCGCCGCAGACATGTACCCAATGCCAGATGCGGCTTCCTTCTCCAATTTCTGCACCTTCATCCACAATGGCTGTGGGGTGAACCTGGTAACTCATCAATTTTTCTCCTGAATGCTGAATATTTGATGGGGAAAGGACTCCCCTTCTCCCAACAAGAGAACAGTTTTTCATGCTCTAATACTCCAGCGGCAAAGCCACCTTTTTACCGTCCCTTGCGGAAAGATACATGGCGATGAGCAGCTCCAGACTTTTCAGACCTTGCCGGCCATCGGTTTCCGGCTCCGCAGTACCCCGCAGCGTATCAATCACGTTGGCAAAATACAGGGGGTGACCAAAGCCATACACGGATGTGGTCTGGTAACTGGCATCGCCAATCTGATTATCTTCAGGCAGTTTTTCTTCAAAATCCCAGAGCAGCACCTCATTTACTGCAACTCCACCGATCTTGGCACTTCCTTTTTCTCCAAGAATGGTAATGCTGCCTTCAAGATTCTTCGGATAGGTGAGCATGGAAACATTCAGAGTGCCAAGGGCTCCATTGCGCCAGCGCAGGATGGCTGCTCCGGAATCTTCTACCTCAATATCTCTGGCAAGGGTTCCGGTATAGGCCATAACACTTTCCACAGGGCCTATAAGCCATTCAAACAGATCAATATAGTGGCTGGCCTGATTCATGAAAGCACCGCCGTCAAATTCCCAGGTTCCCCGCCATTTTGCACTGTCATAATATTCCTGGGGCCGGGTCCAAAACACATTGATGGCCACAGAATAAATTTTTCCAAAACGCTTCTGCATAATAGCATTTTTTAAAAGCTGCAAAGTGGCATTGCGACGGTTCTGTTTTACCACAAAAAGACGCACCCCTGCCCTGTCACAGGCTTCCACCATGGAAAGTCCATCCTGCCAGCGGGTGGCCATGGGTTTTTCCGTCATGACATGTATGCCGTAGCTCGCAGCAAGAATCGTCTGAGCAGCATGCAACCCGCTTGGAGTACAGATGCTGACAAGATCCAAATCTTCCTTTTCAAGCATGTCCTGCATGGACAGATATCCCGGAACACCATAACTTTGAATATGGTTTTCAAGAACGGCTGCATCCGTATCACAGACAGCAACCAGTTCCATGTTTTCCTTATGTTTTTCCAAAGAACCAAAATGATTTTTAGATATACGACCACACCCCACAATGGCAGCGCGAATTTTTCTGTCCTTTATAAAGCCGGGCATAGCATGCTTCCTTTCATACAAGGGTCTCTTTCAAAGCATCCACGACGCGCTTCAACGCATCCTCATTCAAAAGCGGATGCATGGGCAGGCTCATCACCCGCGCTGCCAGCTTTTCAGACACCGGAAGGCTTATTTTCTGATCCGCAAAAACAGGCTGCTGATGCAGAGGAATAGGATAATGTACCGCCGTTGGTATTCCCTTTTCTTCCAACACTTTCTGAACAGTATCCCGGTTTTCCACCTGCACCGTATACTGGGCATAAACGCTGGTATTCCATTCCTCAATAAAAGGCGTGATAATACCGGGGCATTCCTCCTGAATGATCTCCGAATACCGGGCTCCGATGCGGCCCCGTTTTTCTACCTCATCCGAAAAAATATCCATTTTTGCAAGAAGTATGGCAGCCTGAAGGGTATCCAACCTGCCATTGAATCCGATACGGGGATGGTGATAGCGCCTGTCCTGACCATGAATCCGGATTTCCCGCATGGCTTTGGCAAAATTCTCGTCATTGGTAAAGCAGGCCCCGCCATCCCCATATCCGCCAAGGGGTTTGGACGGAAAGAAGGATGTACAGCCAATGGTGGAAAGAGCACAGGATTTTCTGCCCTTGTATGTAGCCCCAAAGGACTGGGCCGCATCCTCAATGACGGGCAGATTATGCCTTGAAGCAATGGCAGTGATGGCATCAAAATCCGCACACTGTCCATAAAGGCTGACCGGCATAATGGCTTTTGTTTTGGCAGTAATGGCTGCTTCGATGAGATCCGGATTCATATTGTAGGTTTTGGGACACACATCCACAAAAACAGGCTTTGCCCCAAGCAGGGCAATAATTTCTGCTGTGGCAATGAAAGAAAAAGGGGTTGTAATGACCTCATCCCCTGCGCGAATACCCAACGCCATAAGGGCAATCTGAAGGGCATCCGTACCGCTGGCAACGCCGATGGCGTGTCTTGTACCCGCATAGGCAGCAAGGCGATCTTCAAGTGCCTTGACTTCAGGCCCCATGATGTACTGTCCATGGGCAAGAACTTTATGGATGTTTTTTTCTAAGTTTGGCCGGATACTGCGCTGCTGGGCGGCAAGGTCGATGAAGGGAATGGATTGACCTTCCTTTGACTGATCAATATAGGCATCTGGTGTTAAAATCCGGGAATCTCCCCGTGAAAGCAAACCCTGATCCCTGGTAATCAGAGCAATGGAACCCTTAGTAAAACGATCCAGAGAGCAGATAAGTTGCATGTCCTCCGGATCCTGATCTTCACAGACATCGCATTCACCCGAAAGTGCAGAAAGCCACTGGATATTTTCTGTAAAGACCTTCAGTTGTCTGGCTGCTATTTCCAGACAGGCTTTTCTGGAAATATTTTCTCCATTTTCCCTGGCCTGCTGCAGATGAACATTGGCAAGGGTATAGTGCAACGTCTGCACAGAGCCCGCATACACCCATACCTGCCCACCTGATCTGCGGCAACACTCAATAGCTTCAAAGGACTTATGAAACCATGGCTTCCGTACAGCACAGACATCCAGTATGATATTTACATCAAGAAGAACATCCATCTACTGATCCTCGCGTATCTGAAAAGCATCCAGAGACTCTTTTTGCTTAGGTGAAAGCTCCGGCAGTGCTTTTTCATCCATATTCAATACACTCTTCTTAATTTTTTCCATTTTTGACTGCCAATCCATAAAGGGGGCAGCCCCCTTTTGATAAGCATATTCAGGGATTTCTATGCGCACCTTGAACACATCCTGCTTCAGGTGAAGATGGGGGGGCAGTTCAATGCGGCCTTTATTGTATATGGCTTCAATCTCCATATGCAGCTCCTTGGTGCGGGTTAAAAAAAGAGTTTCCCCCTTTTTACGCCTTCACAATATGCCCTTCCGGTGCAAGGTATTTTCCGCGACTGTCCACAATCAGGCTGGCATGAGTACGGATGAGATCATAATCAAAGCGGTCATGGTCGGTTGCCAGCACCACGCAGTCACAAGTTTTAAGGTTTTCTTCGCTTAAAGGGGTGCTGGAAAGATCAAAGTGATGTTCCCTCATTTTGGGAAAAACCGGCACATGGGGGTCTGAGTAGGCGATTTCTGCCCCCAGATCCCTCAGTTTTTCCATGATCATGACTGAAGGGCTTTCCCGCATATCATCCACATTTTTCTTATAGGCAATACCCAGTACAAGGATACGGCTACCTTTGATGGCTTTTTTTCTCTCATTCAGGGCAAGCAGCACTTTACTGACCACATAATCCGGCATGGAGGAATTTACCTCTCCTGCCAGCTCAATGAAACGGGTATTGAGACCATACTCACGGGCCTTCCAGGTCAGATAAAAAGGATCAATGGGAATACAGTGCCCTCCAAGGCCAGGGCCGGGATAATAAGGCACAAAGCCAAAAGGCTTGGTGGCTGCGGCATTGATGACCTCATGAATGTCGATGTCCATTTTATCTGCAACGATCTTCATCTCATTAACAAGACCAATATTCACAGCCCTGTGAATGTTTTCCAGAAGCTTGGTCATTTCCGCAGCCCGTGTGGAACTTACGGGAACAACCCTGTCTATGGCCTGCTCATACAATGCCATTCCCACCTCAAGACAGGCCGGGGTATGACCACCAATAACCTTTGGGATGGTTCGGGTTACAAAATCCGGATTGCCCGGATCTTCCCTCTCCGGTGAATAAACAAGAAAAATATTCTCTCCCACCACAAGGCCACCCGCTTCCAGACGGGGCAGCAGTTCTTCTTCTGTGGTTCCGGGATAGGTTGTACTTTCCAGGGAAACCACCTGACCCTTGCGCAAAAAGGGCTTGACGGCATCCGTGGTATTCACCACAAAGCTGATATCCGGTTCCCGGTATTTGTTCAAAGGTGTGGGTACACAGAGAATAAGGGCATCACATTCTGCGGCCCTGCTGAAATCTGTGGTGGCTTCAAAGCCGGATTGACAGGCAGAAGCTATTTTTGCCGATGCAATATGCTCAATATAACTTTCACCCCTATTGAGCTTTTGCACCTTGTCTGTATCAATATCAATGCCCAGAACGGAAAAACCGATCTCGTTGTAGCGCAGCATCAGGGGCAGCCCCACATACCCAAGGCCCAGAATGCCAATGAGGGCGTTCTTATCTTTAAATTTTTGCAATACCAAGTCTTTATCAAGAGACATAAAAGCTCCTTGTTTAATCAATCAAAATTTATCACAATGGATATAAACATGATTTTCAAAAAACTTATCTTTAACACTTAAATTATAAGACATCTTCCTGCAGCCCGACGAAAACAGTTCAATCTGCCTTTTTTCAGACATCTTTACCCTTAAATCTGTCCGAAAAAACTATTTATACTCTACGCGGCCAGTAATGTGACATCTTCAAAAGTTTGAAACTTGAGCGTCATAAGCTTTTTCATAGCATTTCGATGAGTCGTTGGAAGTTTTTCTATGCAGCCTTCGATGCTACCTCGAAAATCCTGAAATGTTTCGTAATATTTCCCATAGAGGCAATCATTTCTGATAAACTTCCAAAGTCTTTCAATAAGATTCAGGTTCGGTGAGTACGATGGCAAAAAAAGCAGTTTTATTTGCAGATCCTCTGCGAGTTCTTTCACAACGGTATTGTGCTGGTATCGGGCATTATCCAAGACCAGTGTAACTGGGCCAACCAGCTTCCGGTCAGAG
>NZ_JCANVJ010000050.1:0-8601 GCF_059569355.1 Desulfobotulus sapovorans DSM 2055
CCTGCCATCTCGTCAAAGATCACAGGATTGCGCTTGATACAGGTGCGGCAGTTGGACTGAAGCACCTCCGCCTTGCTGACAGTCTTTTCTCCCGCAGGGCCCGTCACCGTGATCTGATCCCCGGCTTCGCTGTAAGCGGTCACCTCGCCGCCTGCAAGATCGGAAAGGGCTTTTTTGTCCGCCATGCCCGTGCAGGGAACACCGATGATCACCAGCTGATCCCGCCTGATCTTGTTTTCCACAATGTGGCCCACAATGTTCCGCGCATCACAGCCCTTGGCGATGATACCGATACGGTCCTTGCGGCCTGTGAGGTAGTTGCACAGATTGAGACGGCAGGTCGCGTCCCAGATCAGTTCGTCCGTTTCCGATGCCTTACGGAGAATGGTCGGCTCGCTCATCACGGGAAGCGTTCCCTTTTTGAAGCCGATCACGACATCGACCTTCCCGGTTTCGAGAAGATTTTTTGCAATTTCCCTTATTTTCAGGGCGACATCAGCCATCTACGCCACCTCCTGACTCATGATAAACTCCTTTGCCATGCCCTGGGCAGGGCCAAGGGCCTTTACCTCGGCAATCACGGTGCGGGCCACCTCGGCAAACTTCACGCCTTCTGCGGAAGAAATCCAGGAAAACTGGATGCGGCCCGGCTCAAGCCCCGTGTACTCCAGCATTTCCTTCAAAAGCGTAAATTTACGGCGGGCATAATAGTTGCCCGTAATATAGTGGCAGTCACCGGGGTGACACCCGGAAATCCAGACCCCGTCCGCCCCATTGCGAAAAGCCGAAAGGATCATCTTGGGGGACACCCTTCCGGAACAGGGCAGACGGATGATACGCATGTTGGCCGGATACTGAAAACGGCTCACGCCCGCAAGGTCTGCGGCTCCGTAGGTGCACCAGTTGCACAGAAAGGTAATGATTTTTGGTTCAAACTCCTGCATAGGAAGCCTCCCCACGCCCTTTTTCAAGGACGCATATGATTCTTGAAAAGACCGGCGATCCACCACCGGTCTTAATTTTTATTTCATCATCAGGCCGCATCGATCATGGCCAGAATCTGCCCTTCTTCAAAGCCCTTCAGATTCAGGGCACCGGAGCGGCAGGATGCCACACAGGCCCCGCAGCCCTTGCAGAGAACGGGGTTGATCTCCGCCTTGCCCGCCCTCGGCCCTTCCAGAATCATACCCGGAGAGTTGTAGGGGCAGACCGCCACACAGACACCGCATCCGGAGCAGAGATCCGGATTCACATAGGCCACCTGGCCAGAGGTGTTGATGGTTTTTCTGGCAAGAAGACCCGTGGCCCGTGCTGCGGCCGCCTGGGCCTGAGCGATGGATTCATCAATGGGTTTGGGATAATGGGCAAGGCCCGCAAGGAAAACCCCGTCCGTGGCAAAATCACTGGGCGCCAGCTTCACATGGGCTTCCACAAAGAAGCCGTCATCGTTGAGGGGCACCTTAAAGAACTGAGCCAGACGCTCATCCTTGTAGGGTTTCACCGCAGAAGCCAGCACCAGAAGATCCGCTGCAATCTCAAGGGGCCGCTGGATGATGGGATCGTTCACCCGAACCAGCAGCCTGCCTTCGGCTTCCGTCACCACAGGTTTGGCATCCAGGGAGTACCGTACAAAAATCACGCCCTTTTCCCTGGCCTGCTTGTAAAGGGCTTCCTTTTCCCCATAGGTACGGATATCCCGGTACAGGACAAAAACATCCATGTCCGGCTTTTTCTCCTTCAGGTGCAGAGCGCTGACCATGGTATGGGTGCAGCAGATGCGGGAACAATAGGCCCGGCCCGGTTCACGGGATCCCACACACTGGATGAAGACCGCAGACTCTGCCTTCTCCACCCTGGCATCATGGGCCTTCATCAGAATATCCAGCTCCTGACCCGTCACCACCTTATCGGAACTTCCGTACAGATACTCTGTGGGCTTGATTTCCTCGGCACCCGTGGCAATGATGGCCACCCCATGGCGGATTTCCCTTTCACTGCCTCTGGTCTCTACGGTGCTGACAAAGTTACCGACAAAGCCTTCCACATTTTTAAGGCTGGATTCCAGCAGGACATCGATTTTCTCATCCACGGCCACGCTGTTGACCATGTCGGCAAGGCCTTCTTCAATGGACTCGCCCTTCGCCGTGACATAGAGATTTCTTGCCTGACCGCCCAGAGCCTTGTCCCGCTCCACCAGGGTGACATGATAGCCCTGGGTGGAAAGGGCCTTGGCGGCCGCCATGCCGGAAATCCCGCCGCCGATGACCAGCACGTTCTGGTCGATCTCAAGGGTGGCTTCGGAAAGGGGCTCGAACAGGGCCACCTTGGCCACAGCCATGCGAACCTGCTCTTTCGCCTTCAGGGTGGCTTCCACAGGCTGATCCTTGTGCACCCAGGAGCCGTGGTTGCGGATGTTCACCATCTCAAAGAGGTATTTGTTCAGCCCTGCATTGATGAGGGTTTCCTGGAACAGGGGATCATGGGTTCTGGGGCTGCATGCCGCCACAACAATACGGTTTAAGCCCTTTTCCCGGATCACTTTGGTCATGGCGTCCTGGGTATCCTGGGAGCAGGAGTACATGTTGTTCGCCACATATTCCACATTGGGAAGGCCTGCCGCATAATCCCGCACGGCCTCCACATCAATAACCCCTGCGATGTTGATCCCGCAGTGGCAGACAAAGACACCGATGCGGGGACGATCTCCCCGGATATCGTTTTCCTTCACCTTTTCCACGGTGCGGGTCAGGGTGTTGCGTGCCGCGACAAGGCCCGCTCCGGCGTTGAGGGCCGCAGCTCCTGCCTCTACAACGGACTGGGGAATATCTTTCGGGCCCTGGAAGGCACCGCAGACATAAACCCCCTCGCGGGTGGTGGTCACGGGCCTGAAGGTGGAGGTTTTGACAAAACCACCTTCGGTCAGCTCAATGCCCATTTTGGCGGCATTGGCCCGGACTTCCTCATTAATTTCCATCCCAACGGAAAGAACAACAATGTCATAGACTTCCGTCATCCGCTGGTTATTTTCATCGATATATTCCAACACCTGCCCCGGGCCATCGGGATTGTCATACACCGTATGCACCCGACAGCGCTGGAACTTCACCCCATAGGTATTTTTGGCCTGGTTGTAGCAGTCCTCAAAGCCCTTGCCATGGGTGCGCATGTCCATATAGAAAATTTTGGTTTCCAGCTCCGGATCATGCTCTTTGGCAATGATGGCCTGCTTGATGGCATACATGCAGCATACGGAAGAGCAGTGGCCGTTCTTACAGGTGTTCACATCCCTTGACCCCACGCACTGAAGCCAGGCGATCTTGTGGGGATGTTCATGGTCGGAAAGTCGTACCACATGACCCTGAAAGGGCCCGGACGCGGACAGGAGCCGCTCGAATTCCAGAGACGTGACCACATCCTTGCTGCGGTCGTAGTTGAGGAAGTCCTTGCCCGAAGGATTGTAGGCGGAAAAGCCCGTCGCCAGAATCACGGAACCCACGTTGAAAGTGAGGGTTTTGTCCGTATCCTTGTAATTGATGGCATCCGCAGGGCAGACCTTCTCGCAGTTACCGCATTTATCTTTGGTGAGCTTGATGCAGTTGGCCGCATCAATGGTGTATTTCAGGGGCACGGCCTGGGGATAGGGCACATAGATGGCTTTGCGTTTGGCAAGGCCCATGTTGTACTCATCCTCCACCTTTTTGGGACATTTTTCAGCGCAGGCTCCGCAGCCGATGCACTTGTCGATGTCCACATACCGGGCCTTCTGGAAGACCTCCACCTCAAAATTGCCCGCTTCGCCCCGGATATCCCGGATTTCCGCCAGGGTCACCAGCTCAATATTGATATGCCGCCCCACCTCAACGAGCTTGGGACTCATGATGCACATGGAGCAGTCATTGGTAGGGAAAGTCTTGTCCAGCTGGGCCATAACCCCGCCGATGGACGGTGATTTTTCCACCATATAGACATAGTAGCCGGAATCGGCCAGATCCAGCGCCGCCTGGATGGCAGCAATCCCGCCGCCGGCAATCAGAACGGATCCGATGGTTTTTTCTGACATGATTGTTTTACTCCTCCTCACGCCTGATAGATCCCCTGCCTACAGGCCAAAATCCGCAAGATCCGGCCCCAGATAGGTACGCTCGTTTTCACCCAGAATCCCCATGGAAAGGCAGAGAATAGTCCAGAGATGCACGGTGTGATATTTGCCGCCAAAATGATGACCGATGTCTTCCACCTGGGCATGACAGTTGTGGCAGGGGGTGATCACATAGGTGGCACCGGTTTTATCAATCTGGTCAAACTTGATTTTACCGTAAGCCTGACGCTGCGCCGTGAATCCTGCCTGAAGGGATCCCCCCCCACCGCCGCAGCAGTAGTTGTTGGAGCGGTTGGGCACCATATCAATGAAGTTCTCCGCACCCACGGCGGTTTTCACCACAAAACGCAGGTCTTCGGCCATTTCGTCACCGAGAGACTTCCGGATGATATTGCAGGGATCCTGCACCGTAAACTTGATGCCCAGCTCCTTGTTCCAGTCTGAATTCACGGGGAGTTTGCCTTCCCGTATCCATTTGGCGTAAAGCTGGATAATGGAGATGAACTCAAAGTTCGTCTCTATGTTGAAGCGCCGCAAAGCCCCATAAATGGCATAAAAGGAGTGACCGCACTCCGTATTCACGAAATACTTCACGCCCAGCTTGTTCAGATGATCCACCTGGGCCCGGACAATTTTTTCCCAGGAAGGATCATCGGCAAGGAACATACAGTAGTTCTCACCGCCCCACATCTCGGAATAATAGGTCCAGTCCGCCCCCACCGTATGGAGAATCTTCCAGAGAGGCAAAAGCTCATCCGGCTCGGTTACAGGCTCGCGGGAGTTCTGGTTCAGGGCATACATGGCTCCGGGCTTGTCAATGGGTGCCTGAAGCTCTTCAAAGCCCGGCTGCTCCCGACATTCCTCGGCCAGATCCTCCACCGTGAATTTGAAATCATCGAAGGGAACCCCCATGGCACCCCCACGGGATTTCACATGGAGATTACAGGATTCCAGAATCCCCTTGGGACGCTCTTCACGCGGCCAGCTGGCGCGAATTTCATAGATGAGTGCCGGAATATTGATCTTCATGGGACAGACGTCATAGCAACGTCTGCACATGGTGCAGACCCAGGCCCAGGGATGACGTTCCAGATCGCCATCCATCCCCAGCACGGCCATGCGGAGAAATTTCCGCGGGTCCATGTCAAACTGTCCTGTGGCGGGACAGCCACTGGAACAGGTACCACAGGTAAGGCAGGCGTTGAGATTCCCGTCAGGAACCATTTCCCGGGCCATCTTGCAGATGGTTCCGGCAGCACCGCCGACGCGTACCGCTTCAGCTGTCATGTATCCTCCCTTTACTTCCAAAATGACCTTGACGATCCGTGAACCCTTCCTCTTATCCTGCTACCGGGTTCAGGCTTTATCCTTATAAAATAGAATTTTTAAATGGAGCGGATTGGTAAAATTCGGTTATGTCTTATAGGAAGGCAAGGGAGGGGAGTCAAACAGATAATCTGGATGAAATTGATGGCGGAAATAGATTTTTACGATGCTTTCTGAAGTTTTTATTTTTTTAGGGGAAAGAAAAAATATGGGAGGACTTTCGAGAGTCCTTCAGGAATCCAGCCACATCCTGTAAAGATCCGGCCTCCGTCCACGATGAAAGGCTGTCATGGAATGGAACCTAATGGCAGACACCCGCTCCGGATTCAGGGAGAGGAAAAGAAGATCCGGGCCAGTTGCAAAAAGCTCTGCGCAGACACGGCCATCGGGGCCAAGGGCAAGGGCAAGGCCCGGAAAAAACTTGCCTGTGCCATCCCCGGAACAGGGATTCACGGCCAGCACATAGCTTCCCGTATCAAAGGCGCGGGCAGGGAGATGGCGCAGCCAGGAGGCTTTTTTCTCTTCGGGAGTACCCCGGGGAGAAGCATGGGGAATGAGAAAGGCTTCAACCCCCATATAGGCAAGACAGGAAAAGAGCTCGGGAAAGTGGGCATCATAGCAAAGGGCAAGGCCAAAGGTGAGGCCCATGAAAGAAAAAGTCGTCGGCCTGTCTCCGGCAAGGTAAAGCCCGCGTTCAGGAGAACCAAGGTGAATCTTGCGGTAATGGGCCAAAAGCCCCTCCGGCCCCAGGGCAAGGGCGCTTACATAAAAACCCGCATCCGTCCTTTCCGCAAAACCGCAGATCAGACAGAGATCAAATTTTCTGGCAAGGGGAGAAAGAAGAAAAAGAACCTCTTCAAGGGTGAGGGCTTTTTGATGCAGAGCATCCGACCCCAGGAGATATCCCGTAAGCTGCATTTCCGGAAACACCACCATGCGGGCGGAAGAGATCGCGGCCTTTTCACAGAGATCTGTCATGCCCAAAAGATTGGCGGCCACATCACCGGCCGTCTGGGGAAGAATGGCAAGGGCCAGAGAAATAGGAGGGGCGGTCTTCATGATTCCTCAGCCGGCAGAGGGCTTTCCTCAAAAATTCACACCGAAAATTTTGCCCGGATTTTAAATACATGGGTGGCGGGCAGGTTGAGGATGTCGGCCACCCCGGTTTCCTCTGCAATCTCTTCCAGATTACGGGCAATGATTTCCCGTGAAGGTTCAATGAAAGTGAACCAGATATTCCAGTCATTTTCACGGATATAATTGTGGGTCACGCCGGGATAACGGTTCACCACATCCGCAAAAAAATCCACCTTTCCCTCCGGCACACGGGCCGCACAGAGAGTGGAAAAATACCCAAGATTTTCAGGCCCGAAATTGCCACCAATGCGCCGGATGATACCCTTTTCCTTGAGGTGTTGCAAACGGCTCAGCACCTCCTCTTCTTCCATGCCCAGTGCTTCTCCAATGGCGGCATAGGGGCGGGCGCAGACAGGAAACCCGGACTGAATGCCATTCAAAAGTTTTTTATCCAGGGCATCCATCATCAAACCCCCCTTTCCTGCTGGGGGAGCAGTAAAATACGGACTTCCCGTTTTCGGGGGCCGTCAAACTCCCAGAAATAGATAGCCTGCCAGCGTCCGAGATCCAGCCGCCCGTCACGTACCGCCAGCACTTCGGAAGCGCCGATGAGGGAAGCCTTCATGTGGGCATCGGAATTGCCTTCCATATGCCGGTAATCCGGATCCACGGGAACAAGGCGGGAAAGGGTGCGAATCATGTCTTCCTTGACATCGGGATCCGCATTTTCATTGAGGGTGATGGCCGCTGTGGTATGGGGCACAAAAAGATGACAAAGCCCGGAACGCATACCCGAGGCCGTCACCACTTCCTGCACCCTGGCCGTGATGTCCACCATTTCCCTGCGTGTGGTAGACTGAATCTTGATCTGCATAGGCTCTCTCCCCTCAACAAACACGGATCAGACAAAACAGCATTTTTCCATTCACGATAAAGCAGCCTGGGGCATCTGAAATACAAACTTGCATTGGCAGGACAGCAAAAGGCCCTGCCTGGGCAGGGCCTTTCATTTTCAAAACGGCATCAGACTTCCGGTAACGATTAAACGCAACCGGTGGGCTTGGGAAGGCCAGCCATTTTGCAGGCTCCCTTGCCAGGTCCGGAGGGGAAAAGCTCATAGATGTGCTTGAGCTTGAATCCGGTAAGTTTGGAAAGAACGCGTACCATGGGAGCAATACCGTTCTTTTTGTAGTAATCCTGAAGGATATTGATCACACCCCAGTGTTCGTCGGTCAGGGTTTCAATACCTTCTTCTTTCATGCAGTATTCAACCCATTCTTCCGTATAGGTGTTGAAGTCTTCAAGAAAGCCGTCTTCGTCGATTACAAACTTCTTGCCTTTGAATTCAATTTCAGCCATTTTTCAAAAACCTCCTGTAGATAGAATAGATATCATCCTGTGGGGGATCCCCGTATATCCTTAACTTTTTCTTAGCGTATCTACCTAACCAAACAAGCCCAGCTTGTCAATAAGCAAGATGCTTTTACATCATTCCACATGGAGTGTCAAACCTTTGAGAGACAAAGCATGCCGATAGGGGACTGTCTGCGGGGCAACGTGGGGGAAAACAGCGACCGCATCTCCATGCCAGGATGGAAATGCGGTCGCAACCTTTAACGTTTTTAGTATTCCTTGGGCATCTGATTGAGCTGATCCAGGGTGAAGACGGGGCCGTCCTTGCACACCAGCTCTTTACCGATGTTGCAGCGACCGCACATCCCGATACCGCACTTCATCCGGTTTTCAAGGCTCATGATGATATGGTCATGCTTGTACCCGAGCTTGTCCAGAACGGGCAGGGTAAACTTGATCATCATGGGAGGCCCGCAGACAATGGCGTAGGTGTCATCGCTGGCGGGAGGCGCCACCTTTTCCGCAACCGGCGGAATAAAACCCTGATGGTACTTCCAGTTGGGATCATCGGTTTTGTCAACGGTGATGTGCATGTTGATCTTGCCCTGGGCTTCCCATTCCCGGAGATCATCCATATAAAGAAGCATACCGGGGGCACGGGCACCATACACCACATCGATCTTGCCGAATTTCTCCCGGTTGTCCAGCATCATCTTGATGGAGGATCTCAGGGTGGTGAAGGCAAA
>NZ_JCANVJ010000051.1:0-8485 GCF_059569355.1 Desulfobotulus sapovorans DSM 2055
TATGGCGTCGTGTGTTAACATGCTTCTTGCTTTATCAGATCAGGCTGAGAATGTTTAGCTTCTTTTACCAATGCCCGGACTTTTGGAGTAGTTACCTTACTTCTTTCCAATGGTCTTCGGTATAATCCCCTATTGCAGATATTGGCATTGCAATACCACAGGTAATAGTCTTATTGGGCATTGTAACCCTCCTTGATAGAATTATTATTAGCACATATTTGTATAGCACCTATTTTACTATTAATTGGTAATTCGACTAAATTATTGATTGTTTTTTTATAATGAATACCGGTATCTGCTGACACTACAACAACTGTTTCATTCGGTCTATTTGTCAACTGTGACGCTACTGCCAAACAGTGCCCGGTAGTCAACCCAACGCTAATTCCCTCATGTTCCGCAAACTTTTTACATTCCATAGCAGCAAGAATATCTGAAACTTGTGCATAATAATCAATGTATTTCAAATGTGCTTTTAGTAACTTAGACGCACCAAGCATTCCTGCACCGGCAGAGACATATGGATGGCTTTCTCCACCAAAAGATGTAGAACCAAGTGGTTCTACCCCCACTATATTTATTGTTGGTTTTTTCTGTTTAAGATATTTGGCAATCCCTGAAATGGTTCCGCCTGAGCCGACCGAGGCTATAACCCATTCTATATTGCCCTGTGTCTGCTCCCATATCTCAGGCCCAGTGGTTTCATAATGAGCCTGGGCATTTGCCGGATTTTCATACTGGTTAACCCAAATATAGTCAGACTTTTCGTGCAATTCTTTAGCCTTAGAGATTCTTGCTGTTCGAAAATCCGGATGCCCCATTTTTTCTACGAACTCTACATTGACCCCTTCATCAAGAAGTTCTTTCTGTTTACTTTCCGGGGTGGTTCTGTCAGACAAACACAAAAAATGAACATTAAAGTGATTAGATAGCTTGTGAAGTGCAATTGCCAAGTTGCCAGATGATGATTCCACTACGTTGATTGAGTGGCTGCTTCCACTCCTCTGGTTTACAATATCTTGTAGCATGTAAAAAGCACAACGTGCCTTGATATTACCAAACAGATTTTCGCCCTCGAGTTTTAGGAATACATTTCCAGCCGGAACGTATCTATTTACACACACAAGAGGAGTCTTTACGAACTGAAAACTATTGAACTCTTTAAAAATATCGCTTTTATTTTGCATTCTCCCCCCTTATATACTTAAAAGCACTGCAGAATTCACATTCATGGAATAGTTTTCCGTTTTCAAGATTATCTATGACGAATGATGACAAATCGTCGGGCCATCGATCCGCAACTACTGTCCCACGGGGTTCCCACGGACAAACGCTGATACTTCCATCCCAGTTAAAGGTTAATGATGCACCCGTGTATCCCATTTTATTTGTTGCGGATTGAAAAAAATGATTACTCCGGCTCTTGAGGCTTTTAAAACGTCTATTTGAAAGGCTCAATGTCATACGCTTTATGCTATTTGGTATCGCAACTGAACAGAATTCATCAACAGCCTCTTGAAAGGAAGATTCATCAATGACAAGATGCGCGTTATTGGTTTCTTTCCCTCGACCACATTGTTGAAATTCTAGAAATTGAATTTCTCTGGCACCGGCTGCAGCATAAGCAGAGATCATTTCACTGATATATTCTATATTTGCAGAATGCAATGTTGTCCTAATGACCATGTTTGCGGCATTTTTAGATCCTTCCTCTACCAACTTCAAAACATTTGACAGCTTGTTAGATCGCAAAATCTTGTGTGTCTTTTCGTTGTGACCTTCAGCAGATACTCTTAATCTTAATGAACCGTTATGGCCGATCTGTTTCATCTTACCAAAATCAATTGGATTTGTTCCGTTGGTAGTAATGGTAATATTAGGGAATATTTCTTCATCTATTCCTCTTACAATATCCGAAAATTGTGGGTGCATAGTAATTTCACCCCCCTCAATTTCAAAATCTACTTTTGGATTTATTTTGTGTAAAATTCTGATTGCATCAATAATCGAATGAGAAGATAGATCTTGGTAATTTCGAGAAGCACTCGAAGCTTCTATAAAACAGTGTCTGCAGTTTAAGTTGCAACGAGAAGTCGCAAAAATATGCACAGAAAGAGGTATGTTATTTACCGTCATTTGTAGCTCCTATGTTTTTCAAAATCGTAACGCCTCGAGTACCTCCGAACCCTGGGTTTACCAGCATTGCGTTTTGTCCTATTCCAATCTTGCCTTCTTTACATGCGCGCTTGTAGTGGCAGAAAGAATCATTCGAGTTAAGATGTCCAGTATCATAGAGATAGTCCATGATTATTTTTTTTTTCGGGAAACCAAGCATATCACCGATAATTTGTGAGATTTTTTTGTATGGAGTATGAGGCACAATCCAGTCAATATCAGTCAAATTCAATCCAGCACAATCTAAACAGCTTTCCGCAGCATTCCTTATAAAGGTTGGGTTGGCCGCACGAAACTTCGCGATGTCTTCAAAAGGAGAATCTTCCCCATTTGTTGCTATAATGTGTGTGTCTGTAAAACTGCCAAGAATTTCATGCTCTATATCTAATGAACTAATACAACCAGTAATAATACTATCGCCCATAGCTGAACCAAAAAAGAACCGATCCTTGATCTTATGGGCTATATCCATTCCTATGACCATTACCGCAGAATCTTTTTCGATTGATCTAAGGCAAAGTTGAGCTAATTGGATACCGTAGTGAAACACAGAACATGGTTGTCCACTTATCGGGATACATGGTACTTTTTCTAATGGTGTATCAATCAATAGATCTTCAATAAAAGTATGGGACTTCAAAATCATTCCAGGTATCGAATGAAGAAACAGGACAAGTTCTACACGATTCTCAATCCCTTCTTTTGAACTGAGCAGTTCTCTAATAGCGTTTTTTAAGAGTACGTCTGGATTCTGTTCACAAAGAGGAAGCATAGACAAACCATTTTCAGCTATTATATTTATATCTTCATCGCTTAGCTCTGCTTCCCTTGCAAGATGCTGAATGTAACTTCGCGGCAGTTCTGTGTACTGCAAGTATTCAAAACCATATCTGGATTTACTCATATCTAAATTACCTTCCTTAAGATAATTCCAAACTCTATTTCAGTATTGACTAACTCATATACCTGAGAAGGAATTATTATATTTTCGATAGAAAGCTTTTTGATCAACTTTTGGCAAATTAGTATCGCGTCTTCAGCTAATCCTAAAAGTTTAGGCATAACGGCATCGTCTCGATTTAGGAATTGCAAAATGAATCCGCAGCAACATAAAATTCTTCGAATACGCGTTTTTAAACAAAATTCAAGGCCAACCCAAAGAGAGCGATGTTGATTTTTAATCAAAGTGGTCTTGCTAAATCTCCAAAAATTATCAATAAGCTCTCTCTGCATTCTATCTATATTTTTGTGAAGCTCCGGTGCTAATACCGAAAGGCATGTTCTCCAATCAATTTTATCTGGGACCTCAATAATTTGTCGTATTGTATATGATCCCTTTCCTTCTCGAAGACCTATCGCTGCCCATGCTGGGATGAGGTCATTAATTTTTACCCTTACGGACCCAACCCGTTCGGGATCAATAATGGTTACATCACTTGTGTCGGGATCGAAAGATTCGACTACAATGTAATGATCGATACCAATGAATTGCTGGCCATTTCTTAAATATGGTAAATTGCCCATATTTACAGGGCCTAATACTGCAGGTCCATTTTTGAGTAACTCACACATCTCACTTATGGCTCTGGCAGATTGATCTCCCGTTTTGAAATATTTGTATTGGTATTTAATACCCAAAGCGTTGCAAGCAATGTTTAAACCAATATCAGGGTCTGTTACACAATCAAGCAATCGATTAGGGTCTGATTCAACATGTGAAATACCGAAAGGTACTGTGGTGCAGGCTTCCATCAAAAAAGGAGGGAGCTTCGTTTTCAGATCAATCGAACTGGACAATAAGGCTTGAGTATGACAACCTGAGACTCGGAATCCAGATTCAAGAAATGGCAATATATTTTTTTCAATTCGCAACTTCATTGTTTTAAAATCCTGCACGCCATTTCTGATAAAGTATTTCGATCAATCTTCCCATTTTGTGTCACAGGAAAGGTTCCTTTAAATATGTTAACCTGGTGGGGAGCGAGTGGGACTGGTAAAATATCCCGGGTCTTACTGGATATCATTTGCGATGACACATTCTTTTCTTTTTCAGGCCTGATAAAAACAAATACACTATCCTTACCTAATGAATCTTTTACGCCTACGACCACTACCTGCTGTATATCAGTCAGTCCTGATAAGGTTTTTTCTATAGCAATAGGACTAACCCTTTGATCCCTAAGTTTGAGAAAACCTTGTTTTCGTCCTTCAAAAAACATAAATCCCTCATTATCTATTCTGAAAATGTCACCAGTATGCAGCCAGGTCTCATCCGTGCATGAGTTTAGGCTAAACCGAACTGAGCTACCACTTGGGTTGTTTAGGTAACCTTGCATTACATGCGGCCCCTGCACAACCAATTCTCCAACCTCATTGGCAGGCAATATTTTGCCATCTTCACTCACAACAAAGACCTTAGTTCCGGGTAATGCTTTTCCAACCGAGGCTTCATGCCCTTCGAAATCACAAGGTGGTAGAATACTCACACGTTTACATTCTGTAAGACCATACATTGGAAATAAAGTGGTTGAGGGGAGGATACTTTTGAGTGTTAAGATAGTTTCAACCGGAAAAACATCTCCTGTAGACGTCGAGTAGCGAAGTTGATCCAACCGCCCGCGTTCAAGCAATCTCGACTCTATCAACATCTGAAATAATGAGGGCACACCAGGAAAGCCGGTCACCTTGAACTTATCTATCCAATAGGGTATTGCCATAGGAACAGAAAAATCTTCTGCGACAATCAACGTTGCACAACCATGCAACATTAAAAATATCTGATATAAACCATAGTCAAAAGAAAAAGGAAGACCGCAGAGAATAACATCTTCTGGTGAGTTGCAAAGTATAGAGTTAATTGCAGCTGTGGCAAATAAGACTTGCCGATGAGGACAAACGACACCTTTAGGTAAATCTGTCGAACCGGACGTATATATAATCAGTGCTATATCATTAAGATTAGATATCGATTTGGTATTTTGCGATAAATATTGTTTTGCATGATTAAGACTCTTCAAATCATCTATTACTTGGTGCAACTCAAAAACATCACACCCTTTTTCTATATATAAATCCTTACCTACATTCTCATCGATTAAACCCAGAATAGGTCGACAATCATTAAGGATAAATGATAATGTGCGGGAATCGGTCTTTGGGCTGATAGGAACAATTGTTTTTCCTGCAATAAAACCACCAAACATAGCACAAATAAAGGAATAACTATTTGATGCTTGAAGAATAACGCATTCAGGGCTATCACCAAAGTTTGAATTAAGCCATCTTGCAAAGGCATATGCATCGCTAAGCCAAGTGTGAAATGATATTTCACAATTTTCTGACAGGGATATAATGGCTATTTTAGCCCTTAATCGTGAAGCAGCATTTATCAATAGGTCTTCAATGCGATTGCATGTGTTTCTCATTAATCACAACTCCCAGCTGGGTTAGGTTCTAATTGGATATTGTATGGCTTACATTTGAACTCTGATGCAGCCCTGATAAGACTACGGAATCTCATGATATTTTTTATCGACAAGCCTGTGTCCGAATTTATCGTTTTGTCTGTCAAGTTTAGCCAATTAATTGCATATACAACCTCATCGACACGTTCAGTAGACAGTTCCGATTTGATTTCATTTACCTCAAGGATATCTGCATCTGTAAATGTTCTTTCTTGTTGAATAGGGGCTTCATTAAACAACCAGTATGCGAGATCTTCCAAGTCAGTTTCACCCTTCCAAAATCCGGCTGAGGCAGGTTGGTCAATAACGGGGATTCGTGTTCCCAAAATATGGGATATCTGACGAACTTGTGTTTTATATAAATGGGCAATAGGCTTGATATGAGCAATGCCATCCCCAAATGGCAGGAAAAACCCAAGTTCATATTCAGTTCTGTTTGATGTCCCAATTACGATATATCCTCGATCTTGGTATGTCGAAAGTATTGGTGTTCTCAAAGAACATTTAGCCCGTGAAGGATCGAGAAGGCCATCAGGACGGAAATTCTCTTGTGGATCAGCATCGGCAAGCTGATTAATAAACTCAAAAGGATATTTCTTTAAATCAATTTCTTGTAAGGGTACTGTCAAATCTTGGGCAAGAACCCGGGCATTCTCAAGATGCCTTTCTTCCATATCTTCCTGAAGAACTATAAATAATTTTAAATTGTTGGAACCAATGGCTAATGCAACTAATCGCGCCACGACGTCAGAATCAAGCCCTCCAGAGACACCAACAACCGCTTTTTTGCCTATCAGGGAATTTTTTAAAAACTCAACAATTCGGTTTTTCTCGTTCTCTGCATCTTGTTGTGATAAATCAATATTATTCATTTGCATTCTTCTCCCTGTTAATTGTCCGTTCTTCACATTTTGGCCCTTCAGAATCATCACGCTGAAGCACTATTCCTGTTGATATATAGCTTGAGAGGTCTTTTAAAAGATCAAAGCAAGATTTTTTATCAGCATTAATCGTACAGAAATTGTTTGAATCAAGGGATGTCAGTTTATCTCTATCTACTATGGATAATTCTTTTAGAAGCCATTTGCAGTTAGGAGCTGCTTGGTCTTCAAAAAATTTGATGTTCGAAGAATGATCCGGTACAGAAGTTGGAATTTTTTCCCCTGTGAAAGGAATAGCGACTGCATATATTGAACTCGGATTTTGAGGTATAAATTTCAGGGACAATTTGATAATTATTGTTTCTTTTACTTTTAAAGTCTGATCCTCATCAGAATGCTCAAGAATCCCTCCTGATGGGTGTTTAGCTACAATAATGACCGATGATGTATTTGCCCTAAGATGAAGGCTGGCAATGTATAGTGCGTTTAGAAAAGGTGAGATGCCATGCCCTTCGATTGAAACAGGTAAGATTGTCGGAACACCTAAAAATTGTGCTATTTCATAGGCAGAAGCAGGTTTTTCTGAATCATACTCATTTTTGCACTCTATCATCAATACACTGCACGGAGCCGTTTTCAATTCTTGTTTAATTGATTCCAAGAATTCAGGGTATTGGTGTAATCCAGAACCTATATCTGTTATGACCTTGCTTCCCTTTGATATTTCAATCCACATTACAGTATCTCCTTTGTAGATTTTATTGTGGATAGAAAATTTGACAAACTGCCCACTGTTTCAAACACTGTAACAAAATCGGTATTTACTGGGTCAAATCGAATATCAAATTCATCTTCGATGGCTACTTGTAAATGGACAATAGCTAATGAATCAAAGCCCAAATCTTTTCTCAAAGAATGAGACTTTGCAATTATCTGGTCACTTGGTAACCAATCTGCTATAGCACGTATTGTATTGCATACCCTCTTTTCAAATGTATCCATTATCAGATCTCCATTATTCCTTCACACCTTATAACTTTTCGACAACACTCGGCCTTCGATCGAGAATTTGAGTTCGCCGTTTTCTTCGATAAAAGTGACTGCCTTGCCAGCATAGCGGCGGTAAAGCTGATAGGTTTTACCTTTGTAGGTTACAGAGCCATCGGTAAGTGTCAAGATAGATGTCACCTGAAGCCTTATTTTTTTCAGGCAGCTTCAAGGCAGGATTTTTCCATGAGATGACCCTGTTTTTACTTGGATTAAGGGCTACCTCAAGCTCCGGCTGCCAGTTTCTTGTGTCGGAAGTCTCCATCTTTCAGGTCGGGCATTTCTGGCGTTCTGATAGACCTCATGACGCTTCTTGAGAATGTCCAGATGCCTGCCGTGGTGCCGGTCATCCGGTGTCACAAAGTGAATACTGCTGTGAAGGTGTTCCGTGTTGTACCAGATGACAAAGTCATCCACCCAGTCCTGAGCCTGCTGCAAGGAAGAAAATGGCTTTGAAGGGTAGGCAGGACGATATTTCATGGTTCTGAAAAGAGATTCTGAGTAAGGATTGTCATTGCTCACCTTTGGCCTTGAAAAAGATGGAATGATACCGAGCCTGCCCAGAGTCGCAAGCATGGTGGCTCCCTTCATAGGCCCGCCATTATAAGAATGTAAAACCAGGCTCTTAGGATGGATGTCGGTAACTACTCCAAAAGTCCGGGCAGCGTGAATAGAAACAGAGAAACAGGTTCAGCGAGGGATCGAGTCAGCGACAAGGCGTGGCAGACAGGAGATGGCTCCAAGGTCATGGATCCGATCATAGAGGAAATCCCAGAAAGAGAGGCCATGTTTCTGGCAGGTTTTCTTGAGGCTGAGAAATGTATCCCGACACTGGCGGCCTAAATCGCTCCGGGTCGTACCGCTGATTTTTCTTCTTTTGACATATTCCCTGATATCCCTCTCGCTGAGATTGTTGTG
>NZ_JCANVJ010000052.1:0-7557 GCF_059569355.1 Desulfobotulus sapovorans DSM 2055
AGGATCAGCGGTTTCCGAAGAAATGATGAATCCTGATGGATGGGTGTTTTGGAAATAAAAAAAACCAGGGCAACGCTTGTGTCTTGAATATGACTTCCAAGGTTTGTCTGGTTGTTTTTTTATTTCAGTATTTTGTGTGTGCTAAAGTGTAGAAACAGCTCTAGTGTTTAAAATTTTTGCCGAATACAAGGAAACTGTTGCTTTGGCTTCACCGCCTCAACTGACTTGCGCTTTAGGCAAAAAACTTAATAAAGCGACTGTCATTTCCTTGCAGAATAAATACAATGATTGGTGAAAATCAAAGTATTTTTCCCGGTTCCTACGACTGAATAGACTGTTGTTTTGGCTGCACCGCCTCAACTGAGAATCCTGAACGGGAAAAATTCAAGAAAATCGTCTCATTCGTCTGATCTAATATCGGGGAGCAATCTGTGTGCAGAGATTGTCCAAACGTGAATCCGGTAAAACCGGAGGCCCAAAAGCAAAATGCTAGTGGTATGAAAAACTGTAAAATTTCAAAAATAAAAGGATAAACAGTGGTTTATCCTCTTATTTTTAGGGCAGAATTTCTGCCCAGTGTAAATCACACAGTTTTTTGTGAAGTAAAAAGTAGTGTTGACTTGAAAATCTTTTTCTCTTGCTTTGCGTTATTCGCAAGCTGTCTTCCTGTCAGAGTTGCCATTTTTTGAAGCGTTGCTTCCAAATCAATAATGTTTTCCTTTAATGCTTCAAGAAGCTCTGTACCATCCTTGATAGAAATATTGAGACCTAATCCATTCCGGATTTTTCCGATTTGAAGATCGGTTGCAATCGCAAGTTCCGTTAATGCTGTTGATTCTTCCGTATTGCAAAGAACAATTTTGTTTTTGGGATTTTTGGCAGCTTCGGTAAAAAAATCCAAACGCTGCTTATTGAGAGTTTCAAAAAACCTTTTTCTTTCTTCTGCTGAGTATTTTCGTTTTTCGTCAGTCATGTTTCTCTCTTTTTTTTAGTTTTTAATTTTTATTAAGCCCCTAATAGAGTATAGAAAACCAATAAAAAATATAAAAAAAGGTGTGGCATGGAAAAAAGCATAACTATTTTAGCAGAAAAAACAGGTTTAAATATGAATAGTATTTTTTTCTTATTGGAAGAAAGTATAGTAGAGGCTTTCACTAATTTACATGGCAATAAAGTCATTTGTATCGCTGATGTTAGAGAAAAAAAAATAAGTGTTTTTTTTCCCTATAAAAAAAGATATGCCCATTTCGATATAGATTTGTGGGAAGACGAAGAAAGGCTTTTTGTAAATTCAAGCCATGCCGTTGATTTTGCTTTAACCACGATAGGAAGCGACATTATAAAAGAAATAAAAAAAAGTTTTTCTTTGAAAATAGAATATCTTGAAAAAGAAAAATATTTTTCTTTTATATATCCTAAAATAGGTCAAATTATAGAGGGATTTATTATAGAAGTAAGGGAAAATGTTATTTTAGTAGATTTATATAATGGTAGATTTAAAGGATTTTTCGAAAGACAATTTTGGATAACAACTGAAAGCTACCAAAAAGGGGAAAAATATTTTTTTTTGATTTCTTCTGTTACAAGAAATCCTTTTAAAATTAAAATAATAAGAAGGAGTAGGGTTTTCATAGAGAAACTTTTTAATAAATTTTTACCATTACACCTTTTTAAGTGCCTGAAAAGAATCCCAGGTTTATATAGCTTTATAGAAACAGATCATCCTATGACTGCTGAATTTTTTAAAATAAGGGAAGAAGTGCTGTTACTTTCTGGAGATAAGCATATTGAAACTGTTCATGTCAACGACACCAAAAGAAGGAAGGGTAAAGGTAGAAAAAAATGTTAATTTCTTTTTTTTTATTTATTTTAGCGTTTTTTTTGTGCCGGGGATCTTCCTGGCTGGTTGGAAAAACGTGGGGCTGGCGGGGCCTAAAAACATATCATAGCATTTCAACTCCAATACATGAAGCCTGTCATGCTTTAACCAGTATGTTTTTTGGTCATAAAATAACCCGTTTTGAACCGTATTTATTCGATAGAGAGACTGGCATGGCGGGGGTAGTAGAATTCACGTATGATAAAAATAGTGTTTTTCAGGTTATTGGGCTTTTTTTTTCAGCTATTGCTCCTTTTTTAATGGGAGGAACCCTTGTAAGTGCAATAGCCTTTTTTTCTTTTTCAAATCCTGAAGCTTTTACTTTGCAGCTTGCTTATATCAAATACATTTTTATGACATATACAAATGGTCAACTTTCAAACATATCTTATTTTTCAATTTTTTTTTATTTTTTGGGTGAATTTAAAACATTATTTTACATACTCTTTTCATATGAAAATTTAACCAGCTTTAAGTTTTTTCTTGGATTTATAGGTGTTTTTTTAATAACACCATCAATAATGCCCTCAAGACATGACATCATCCAAGTATCATTTTTTATAGGTTCAATTTTTCTTTCATTTTTTATTTTCTTCAATTGGCTTTCGGTGAAATTTGTACACATACCTGAATTTTTAATAGATACGATGATTGGTTTGAATTTTTATATTTTTTTAACTTCTGCTTTAGTGTGTTTTTTTCTATTTCTTAATTTTTTAATTATTACAACAGGAGCAGTCACCTTTACACTGCTTAAAAAAATAAAAAAGGTGACTACTTAGCTTTCTTTTCCAGCTTTTCTTTTATTTCCAGAAGAACCTTGGCTTCTTCCCTGGTGATCGTGATTGTAAAAACATCTTCCTTTTCTTCGCTTTCAATTTTTGAAAAATCCAGTCGTTGGGTCATGCTTTCAAAGCTGCTTCTCATTTTTTCCACAATTTTTTTAGACAGTCGGGGGCCACCTTCAACCTTCCTGCGAGTTATTCTTACAGGTTCTCTTCTTATCCCATCATCCTGAATTCCTTCTTCCTGAATTTCTTCTTTAAATGGTAAAGAAAGTGTTTGATCTTCCGTCTCTTTCGCCTTAGAAATATTTTTTTGAACTTCTTTAATAATATCAATAGCTTTTGTTCCGTGTTCTCTATACAATTCAAGAGCGTATGAAGCTGAAATAGCATCAGCATCTATTTCTTTCTTTATATCTAAAGGAAGTTCAAGGAGAGCAAGGCTATTTGCTATATGCGATATTGTTTTACCTACAGCCTTGCTAATTTCCTGCAATGTCCAACCCCATGCCTTGTATCTACCATAAATTGCAGCCCTCTCAAGCAGAGATAATGGAAAGCCATCATTGCTTGTCAATATCAGAAGGTTTTCGTCCTGTTCGTTTTGATTTTTAAGCTCCAGGACAGGTATTCTCTGGATTTCTGCCCCTTCAGATTTAGCAAGCAAAATCGCTTTGTGGCGGCAGTGTCCGTCACGAATTAAGACCTTGCCGTCTATGACTTTTACAACAATAGGAGGGACGTAGCGGCCCTCTTTATATGAATCCGCTAGATTCCGTATGTGCTGCTTTACATCTTCCCTTTCATAATAATTTCCATCACTAAAAAGGCCCCTGGGATTAAACCCTTCTTGAACTTCTAAAATATCCACAGGAACCGTAAAGATGTCGTTTTTCGTGATATCAGGGATGGCTTTTTTTAAATTTTTCAAGCTTTGTGCGAGCATAAGTTTCTCCTTTTTATAGTTTGTTTTTTTGAATATATTACAATCAGTAAAAATGCAAGGCTTTTTTTAGGGTGAAATACAAAAAAAATACCCTCAGGTAAAAACCAGGGGTATTTTTCACTATTATTTTAAAAAATGACGAAATTTACCAGACTGAAGGGGTATTTCTATGGAAATTTGTACTGTTTTTAAACCTTTCAAAGTCTATCAAAAATCCTAAAATTTCCATGAAATACGGTGGATATTGAATATGAGACGTGCTGTATTCCCAAGACCACAACATTCTTTTTTTAGTATTTTCTGATGAAAGAAGATTCCCAGCATTATCCCATGTAAATTGATTATGACACATAGCATCACTATTGCTTTTTGAATCAAGAGAACATTCATCATAAGTCAAAACATTTTCACTTCCGCTGGAAAATTCCCTTACCTCTTTTACAGTACCATTATCATTCCAAAAAACAGTTTCATAAGGCATCAAAAGAATTGGAGCAGCAGAGGATTTTTTTTTGGTAGTAATGTATCCATCGCCTTTTTCAACTTCATATTCAATAGATCCAATATTATTATTGATTTTATAATTATCCCTTACCGAATCATGAAAAGTCATTGAAGCATAATGTTTGTCTCTCAAATCGAAATATGACAACTGAAAAAGCTGTTTAATATTTTTAAAATCAAGCTCTTTTCCACCAAAACCATCATCAATTAAATCATACTCGTTAATATTAGAAATATGCGGTTTCTCATCAATAAAAGTATAATCCAAAACATAAACAATATCTGAAGCCCTCTCACTCTGTATAAGAGTAGGAAGTCCATCTATAGCAATGCCTGTTTCATAAAAAAGTGAAAATCCATATTTCGCAGGAATCCCTTCATCATCATAAAAATCAACCTTGGAAAGTTTGTAATCTTCTTCATGGAAAAAAGAAAATACTGCATTGTTATCAGGTGTTCGTTCTGGATTTTTAACGCTTTCCTTGTATTCATTTTCCAAGAAATCTTGAAGTTCTTTTAGGGAACAAGGAAGACAAGGCCCTTTTTCTGTAAAAATAGCAGCGTTAGCATTCATCCTGTCAAGAAGAGTTTTTACTGATGTTTGGTTAAAAAACTGGCTTGGCTCCACTGAAAAATCAAACGTCATTCCTTTCATTTCTTCTAAAAGAACAGAATTTACCTGGATGCCATTTGAAGGATCATTATCTAAATCCAGAGTAAGGAGAAGAGCTACAATATTTTTAAAATCGTTGCTTTGTGGATCAGAAGCCAATCCTGATATGCTTTTCAGCGTAGCAGCTTGAACTTCATTGCCCACCGGATACCCCTCTGCAAGATAAAACTGAACTTTTTCATCGGGAAAATATGAGATTTTAGAATCTTTCTCTGTCATTTCATACTTTCCAACCTCCATAAGTGAGGTTCTATAAAGGAATCCTTCATATGGAACACTATCAAAAGAGGATTGAATTCTGTTTTCAGGGGGAGGTGTAGGTTTTTGCTCTACCGGAGAACTTGATGAACCCCCCCCATTACAACCGAACAAAAATAAAATAAACCCTAAAATAAAACAAAAAAAATTCCTGCAAAACCATGGAAACATACAGAATCCTTTCTTTTTTAATTTGAAAAATAATATTTTTAAACATTTTCAGGAATATGAAAATGTTTAAAGGAACAAGCTAGATCAAATATTTCTTCAAAAATAGAATTCTCACGCCTGCCATTTTCTAATGCAGCTTCCAAGTTTTTTGATTTTTCAAACAAAATGATAGCTCTGGCTATATGCTCTTCAGAATGCCGAAGCACAGAACCAGCTAGCAATACAAATGATTTTTCTTCTTTTATGATTATTTCCATGTTGGAATAAAAAATAGATTGATAGAAATGAGTGGCTTGAAATTTATTACACCTCCTTACATCACTATCCCATTGATGCACGCAATCCATATGAGTAAAGGGATTTTTTTCAAGCTTATTGAGTTGAAAACAAATAAAAAAATCAAAAATAGATACCCCACAAAAAATCATCCAAAATAACGAATAATCCCAAGCTAAAGAAAACCTGGGGATAAAAAATATTAAAATAAAAACAGAACACCATCTAAACATAAAAGTATAGCTAAGTAATTTTAAAAGTTTTTTTCTATCAAAATTCATTTTTTCCCTTTTTTTAATATTAGAACAAACAACTAATCACATTATTTATTTTATAGTTTTTTTATAAAAAAAAAGGAAAATTAAAAAATGATGAATAATGAAGAAAAAGAACTTTTGATACACACTATAAGAGAAAGTGCTTCTTCTTTTTTTTATTTTGAAAAATTTTACTTTAATGGTCTTCGTGCAAATAAAGGGAAAAAATTTTTAGTCTCCATTCTTATTGTTATGGAGCCTTGTATTAACGTATTTTGTGAAAATATTCAGAGCTACTATATTTTAAATAATTCTCCTAATCCCAATAAAATAAGACAGTTTTTATCCGATAAAATATATTCTTACTACTCATTACTGTTTAAAGATCCGGATCATTTTGAATATTTATTATCCATTTCAAATTTTATCGTAATTTTTTATCATGATTTTTTTTCTGCCTTTGAATTTATGGAAAAGGATATTTCAAGTTCAGAACCAACTCTTTTAAAATTTCAAAAACAGAAAGAGTTTAAAGACAGCGATCATTTATTTTTAAAATCTGCACATGGTTAAATTATTACTTTTCTTAAAAAATCAATCAAATAATTACAAATAGGGTAGAGCATAATGCTCTACCCTATTTGTTTTAATAAAAAATGGCTTTCATTATTTTTAAAGATTTATGATAAAAATTTGAAATTCTAAGAAAATAATACTTGACATATTATTCTATAATTTGCCTAATTACACGGCTTTTATATAAAAATAAAAAAAAAAGGAATTTCCATGCTAAACAAAAAATCAAGTATTATCAGTATAATAAATCAAAAAGGCGGTGTCGGAAAAACAACCACAACCGCAAATCTGGGACATGCTCTTGCCCAGCTCGGTTTCAAAACCTTGGTTATAGATTTTGATCCCCAGGCAAATGCCTCAATGGTTTTGGGTAAATTATCCCCTTTTGAACAACCAAAAACGCTTGCAGACGTTTATACGTCTGAAAACACATTGTATGATTGTATTATCCCAACCAAATATGAAAACCTTGATTTAGTATCGAGCCACATGGATTTATTCTCTATTAAGATTCAGATAACAGGAACACCAGATGGAATTATTGGCCTTAAACGTGCCATGGATGAAAAAATCATCTCCTTCTATGATTTTGTGCTGATAGACTGTCAACCAGACATCGGTGGGGCATTGGTAACAAATGCTCTTGTCACTTCAGATTATTATATAGTCCCGATTGCTGCTGAAGATGTTTTTGGACTGCGAGGTATCAAGCAACTAGAAGCAAGCATAAAAGTTATCAGAGACTCACTTAACCCTCATCTTTCTTTAATTGGCGCACTTATAACAATGTCGGATAAAAGATCAAATGCCACAAAAATTATGACAGATATGGTCACCACCTATTTCAAAAAAGAAAGCGTTTTCAAAACCGTAATACGCAGAAACGCAGCAATAAACACCGCGTTTTTATCAAATCAAACCATTTTTGATTTTGATAAAAAAACATCCGGTGCTGAGGACTACACTGCTCTCGGTGAAGAACTTGCAAAAAAATTGCGGAAAAAACCAACATTATAAACTGAATAAAGTCTCCAAGGTGGAGGATTGATGAGTAAGCCCAAAAGAATGAGCCATGCTGATATGCTAAAACAACTGATGGCTCAGATGGATAGTGATGGTAAAAATATAGCCGCCAACAGCGGTTTAGAAAAAGATATAGGGAGTGACCTATACGATAAAAAATCAATACAGGAGCCAGACCTGAGCCAAGCTGGAGCTACACCTGAACAGCA
>NZ_JCANVJ010000053.1:0-5479 GCF_059569355.1 Desulfobotulus sapovorans DSM 2055
GCCTTCACCACCCTGAGATCCTCCATCAAGATGATGCTGGACAACCGGGAGAAATTCGGCAAGATCGATGTGGTGTATGGTGCCCGTGCCCCCGGTATGCTTCTTTATATGGATGATCTCCGGGAATGGGAAGCCCAGGGCAAGATCAACATGCACATCACCGTTGACAAAACCGATGATCCCAACTGGAAGTACCATCAGGGCTTTATTCCGCCGGTTGCGGAAAAGGTGGCGCCTCCCGCCAGCGATGACACCTACGCCATTGTCTGCGGGCCTCCCATGATGATCAAGTTCACCCTGCCTGTGCTGGACAAGCTCGGGTACAAGCATGACCACATCATCATGAGCCTTGAAAACCGGATGAAGTGCGGTATCGGGATGTGCGGTCGCTGCAACATCGGTAAAGAGCTGGTGTGCAAGGACGGTCCTGTCTTCACCCTGGATCAGCTCAATCAGATGCCCAAGGAATATTGATTCTTTTTTTTAGAGAATAAAAGGGGCCGTTTTTTGAAAGCGGCTCTCCCATAGAAGTTTTTTGCAAAGGCCGATGTTCCCGGATGAGGGGGCATCGGTTTTTGGTTTTGGAGAAAGGGGCCTTTGTTTTCCAGCCATGGGCGTTTCGGGCCTTGGGGGCTGCGGACTTTCTCTCCCTGTGCTTTTTGTGATACATCCTTAGCGTCCGGTGTCCGGCTTCAGGCCCATGCGTTCGCAGGGCAGTTCAGAAAGAACCACAAAAAGGAGTTCCCATGGCAGAATCCGCATCCATGCATTATCTGAAAGACTATCGTTCCTGGGAGTTTCATCTTCAGCATACGGAGCTCCAGTTCCGCATTGAAGAAAGCTCCGTGGAAGTAAGCTCCCGCCTGAGGCTTCGCCGCAGCCCGGAGGCTGAAGCCGGAAGCCCCCTTTTTCTCCATGGAGAAGATCTTGAAATCCTTGAAATCCGTCTGGATGAGCGTCTGCTGGCTCCACGGGAGTTTGTGCAGGACAGCCGGGGACTCACCATTTTTTCCGTTCCGGACACCTTTGAATTTTCCGCACGGGTGCGGATTTTCCCGGATACGAACACGGCCCTTGAGGGACTGTACCGGGCAGGCCGTATGCTCTGCACCCAGTGTGAGGCCGAAGGTTTCCGCAAGATCACCTTTTACCCGGACAGGCCCGATGTGATGGCACCTTTCCGTGTGCGTATTGAGGCGGATCAGCAGCGTTATCCTGTGCTGCTGTCCAACGGCAATCCCGTGGAGCGTGAGGCGCTTCCCGAAGGCCGTCATGCCGTGACCTGGGAAGATCCCTTTCCCAAGCCCGCCTATCTCTTTGCCCTGGTGGCAGGGGATCTTTTCCGTCTGAAGGACACTTTCCGAACGGCTCAGGGGCTGGAGGTTTCCCTTGAGATCTTCACGGAGCATGAAAATGCCGATAAGTGCGACCACGCCATGGCCTCCCTTAAAAAGGCCATGGTCTGGGATGAGGCGGTTTTCGGGCTTTCCTACGACCTTTCCACCTACATGATTGTGGCCACCAATGATTTCAACATGGGAGCCATGGAAAACAAGGGCCTCAACATTTTCAACAGCAAATACGTTCTGGCCCGCCCGGAAACGGCGACAGACATGGATTTTGAGGGCATCGAAAGCGTCATCGCCCATGAGTATTTCCACAACTGGACGGGCAACCGGGTTACGGTGAAAAACTGGTTCCAGCTTTCCTTGAAGGAAGGACTGACCGTGTTCCGGGATCAGGAATTTACTTCGGACATGCAGTCCCGCTCCGTAAAGCGCATTCAGGATGTGCGCAGTCTGCGGGCAAGGCAGTTTCCTGAGGACGCAGGGCCCATGGCCCATCCGATCCGGCCCGAGGCCTACCTTGAGATGAACAATTTCTACACCGCCACGGTCTATGACAAGGGTGCCGAGGTGATCCGCATGATTCATACCCTCATCGGAGCGGAAAACTTCCGCAGGGGCATGGATCTCTACTTTGCCCGCCATGACGGCCATGCCGTGACCTGCGAGGATTTTGTGGCCGCCATGGAAGGGGCATCGGGAAGGGATCTTTCTACCTTCCGGCTCTGGTATTCCCAGGCGGGAACCCCCCTTGTGCGTGCAAGGCTTCAGCAGGATACGGAAGAAGGAAGGCTTGTGCTGACCCTGGAGCAGGACGTTCCGGACACTCCGGGGCAGACGGGGAAAAAGCCCATGCTCATGCCCGTGAAGGCCGCTTTTTTCACGAAAAAGGGCGCTCCCCTGACGCTGAGGCTTGGGGGTGTGGCGGCGGAAAGTTTTTGTCTTGCCCTTGAAAAATCCAGACAGGATTTTGTCTTTGAGGGTGCCTTTGAACCTGTGGTGCCTTCCCTTCTGCGGGAGTTTTCCGCACCTGTGCGACTGAAGCAGGAGCTTTCCGGCGAAGATCTGGCCCTTCTGCTGTCATCGGATACCGACCCCTTTAACCGCTGGGAGGCGGGCCGCATCCTCGTTCACGGTACCTTCATGGCGCTGATGGAAAAGGATGCCGCAGGAAAGCCTTTGCACCTTCCCGGAGATCTCTTTTCAGCCTTTAAAAAGGTGCTCGAAGGGGCCATGGACGATCCGGCCCTTGCGGCGGAGATCCTCAGTATGCCCACGGAAGGGGAGTGGCACCATCTGCTGGCTGCGGAAAAGATACCCGTGAACCCCGAGAGGGTGCGCCGGGTGCGGGATTTTCTGCTGGATACCCTTGCCCTGGAGCTGAAGACCCTCTGGGAAGGGGCCTGGGATGTTTTTCAGACGCCGGGGCCTTACCGTTTCCATTCAGGGGATGTGGCGCGCAGGAGGATGAAAAATCTTTCCCTCTTCTGGCTTTCCCGTCTGCCGGATGCGGGCCTGTCCTGGGTGGAGAGGGCGGCAGCCGGGGCTGCCTGCATGACGGATCGCATGGCGGCTTTAAGCCTTGCCGCCCATTTTGAGGATCCCCGTGCAGAAAAACTGCTGTCTGATTTTGAAAGGGAGTTTGCTGAAGATGCCCTGGTTATGGACAAATGGTTCCAGGTACAGGCTCTTTCCAGACGGCCCGATACCCTGGAGCGGGTAGAGGGGCTTATGCATCATCCCGCCTTTTCCATGAAAAATCCCAACAAGGTACGCTCCCTCATCGGAGCCTTTGCTTCGGCCAATCCTTCAGCCTTTCACAGGAGTGACGGTGCGGGCCATGATTTTCTGGCGGAGAGGGTTCTGGAGCTGGATATCCTCAACCCCCAGGTGGGTTCCCGCATGGTGAGCCTTTTCAACGTCTGGAAAACCTTTGATACCCCCTGGCGGGATTCCATGGAAAGGGCCTTGAGGCGTATTGGAGCCAAAGAGGGCCTGTCTCCGGATATCCGGGAGGTGGTGAGCCGGGCACTTGCCTGATTTTTTTAAGGGTTTTTCGTGTGAAATGTTCCCGGAAGCCTTTCCGGGAAAAGGCATTGACAGGATGGCAGGAATGGTGTTTCTTTGCGCAGAAACGAAGGCCGCCCTATAAGGAGGAGGCATGGAGGACACATGGCGGGAGCTTTTGAAGGTGATGGCGGATATCCGGGAGACAGGGGAGATGGAAGGTTTTTTAAAGGAAATCCTCACGGCCAGGGAAATTTCGGATATCTGTCTGCGCTGGCAGCTTCTGAAAGAGCTGCATGCGGGAGAACCCCAGCGCAGCATTGCAAAGCGGCATGGCATCAGCCTTTGTAAAATCACCCGGGGTTCCCGTATTCTGAAAGCCGAAAATGCCACCTGTGCAAAAATTCTCGATCGTCTGGCCTTAAAAGGTCAGGGGTATTAAAAGGAAAAAAACATGAACGCAACACTCAAGGGCTACGCCCTTCCCGATGACAGGGGCTATTTTGGAGATTACGGGGGATCTTTCATCCCGGAAGCGCTGCAGAAGATTATGGATGACATCACCGCTGCTTACGCGGACATCCGCAAAGATCCGGAATTCCACAAAGAGCTGGCCTATCTGTACAAACATTTCGTGGGCAGGCCCAGCCCCATCTTCCATGCCCGCAACCTCTCCCAAAAACTGGGGGGGGCACAGATTTATCTGAAGCGGGAAGACCTGAACCATACCGGAGCCCACAAGATCAACCACTGTCTGGGGGAAGCCCTCCTGGCCAAGAAAATGGGCAAGAAAAAGATCATCGCCGAGACGGGAGCCGGTCAGCATGGGGTGGCTCTGGCCACGGCCGCCGTTCTCGTGGGACTGGAATGCGATATCTACATGGGTGAGGTGGATATCGCCAAGGAACATCCCAATGTGGTGCGCATGAAGATCCTTGGTGCCAATCTCATTCCCGTGACGCGGGGGACGAAAACCCTGAAAGATGCGGTGGATGCCGCCTTTGAGGCCTATCTCGAAGATCCCGTGACCCAGCTGTATGCCATTGGTTCCGTGGTGGGCCCCCATCCTTTCCCCATGATGGTACGGGATTTTCAGCAGGTGGTAGGCATGGAAGCCAGAGAACAGTTTCAGGAGATGACGGGAAAGCTGCCGGACAACCTCGTGGCCTGCGTTGGCGGCGGCTCCAATGCCATGGGCCTGTTCACGGCCTTTCTGGAAGATGAGTCCGTTGCCATGTATGGGGTGGAACCTTCGGGCAGGGGGCTTTCCGGCGGCGAGCATGCGGCCACCCTGACCCTGGGGAAACCCGGCGTACTCCATGGTTTCAAATCCTATCTGCTTCAGGATGAGGCGGGAGAACCGCTTCCCGTATATTCCGTGGCTTCGGGTCTGGATTATCCCGGTGTGGGGCCTCAGCACAGTCTTCTGAAGGATCTCAACCGGGTGCAGTATGTCACCGCTGACGATCGGGAAACCATTGAGGCCTTTTTCACCCTTTCCCGGACAGAAGGCATCATTCCCGCACTTGAAAGTGCCCATGCCCTGGCTTTCGCGATTCGTCACGCGCCAACCCTGGATGCAGGCAAGTCCCTTCTGGTCAACCTTTCAGGAAGAGGCGATAAGGATATTGATTTCGTGGTGGCCCAGTATGGGAAAAATTATGGTATCTGAGAGTGTCGGGTGAATATCGCTGAAGATTGAAGTCCTTTTGAGTCGTTGAACATATAGCCCAGCCCTGGGTACAGGAATGTAGCCCCCCTGCCGGAGAGATTTTTCTCCGGCAGGGGGGCTTTTTGTCTCATCTTCTACAGTTGGGAAGCCTTTTTTGTTCAAAATGCCTGTAATTACTATGTCGCATCTTGTAAAAACCCCAAAAGGTGGTGCCACAGAATTGGAATTTAATATTGTTTTTAAAGAAACTATAGTATAAAAATAAGGTGCCCTTACTGGAGGGGGTGCCATGTTTGCCAGAATCAAAAAATCAGGTCGGTATGAGTATCTTCAAATTGTCGAAAATAAAAAGATTGAAGGTAAAACTCGACAGCGTGTCATTGCTACCATAGGCCGTATGGATGAAATCAAAGAGAAGGATCAGCTTGAACCTCTGATTCGATCCCTTTCCAGA
>NZ_JCANVJ010000054.1:0-4793 GCF_059569355.1 Desulfobotulus sapovorans DSM 2055
GCTGATCACATTGAGACCACGGTGACCACCCTCACGGCCCGTGCGACTTCCGGCGGTATCCATGTTCTGGAGAGCGATGCTCTTGTGATTGATGATGTGGAAGTATCGGTCAGCAAGGTGGGTACGCTCGGCACGGCGGCAGCGGTGGAGGGCCAGTCTGTATCCGCGACCGGTGAGCGGGTAACCGACGCCATGCAGTCCGATGTCCGCACCACCGCAGGGAACGGGAACATCGTGATCCGGACCACGGCAGGGGACATCACCCTTAACGACGGCACAGCAGATGCGGACGATACCGCTCTTTCTGCCCACGGCAGCGGCAATATCCTGATTCGTGCAGGCGGCAATGCCAGCAATCTTGTGTTGAATGCGGATGTGCTTTCCAGCACGGGCAGCATCAGTCTTGCGGCAGGACGGGCCATTGGCCTCAACAGCGATGCCGATGTCAGCACAGGTGGCTCGGGCAGTATTGACCTCTGGGCCCAAACCCATGAGATCCGTATGAATGGTGTGGATGCGGATCCCGGGGATGCCATTGCTGTCAGCAATCTTACGGCGGAATCCGGCGATATCAGGCTGTGGGCAAAAACCCATATCCATCTTGGCGGGCTGATTTTCACCCAGAAGAATGTGGGCCTGCATGCGGATACGGGCAACATCGTGGATGGGAACGGGGATGGGACGGACATCACATCTTCCGGACTGCGCATGTTCAGTGGCGGCAGCATTGCCAGTGCCGCAGACCATCTGGAAACCACGGTGGCAAGCCTTTCCGCTAAAACAGTTTCAGGAAGTATGTTTATTCTGGAGTCGGATACTCTTTCTGTAGAGCAAGTTATCGTTACCGTTCAGCGTGTTGGTGAAGAGGGTACTGCGACAAGTTTTGATGGTAGCGGTCAGTCGGATCTCACCACCCATGGCGGTAATGGCAATATTGTTCTGAGAACCCTTGCCGGGGATATCACGCTTCAGGACGGGGATGGCAATGGAGCGTCCATCAGCGCCCATGGCAGCGGTAATGTGCTGGTGGAAGCTCTGGGAGACGCCAGTGATCTTATCGTACATGGGAATGTGACAAGCAGTCGGGGGCATATCAACCTCATAGCAACGGGTTCTGTTTATCTTGAAAGAACAGGCGGCCTGCTCATTACCGAAACGGGCAACAGTGGCACCCTCTTTGTGAATGCGAAAAATGGTACTCTCACCATGGCGGATGGGAGCCGGATCAGCACAGGGGCGACAGGCAGTGGCGATATTCGCCTCCTGGCCAGCGGGAATATCCGGATTGCAGGTATTGAGACCGGAGGCGATGTATCCATCACGGCAACATCGGGTTCTATTCTGGATAATGGTGATACCCATGTGGATATTATAGCTTCGGAACTGCGGCTGTGGGCGGGTCTTGGCATCGGAACACTTGGGCCAGATGCCAATGCCCTTGAAACCCGTGTCGCCGCAGTCAGTGCGCGGGCAGGATCAGGTGGTGTGAACCTGAAAGAGTCCGATGGTCTGGCGGTCAGGGATGTGGAAGCCGTTGTGGTACAGGCGGTGGCCACAGACGGGACAGCTCTGGTGAGTCTCATGGATGCAAAACAGTCCGATATCCGTACCCGTGACAATGGCAGTATCGTACTGCACAGCGATGCGGGATCCATCAGTCTTGAAGATGGTACGGCTGCGGCCAACGATGGTGCCCTTTTTGCCCATGGAACAGGGAATCTCCTGATCGAAGCGGGCGACCGCGTGCTGGCAGGAGTCAATGCCGATATCCTCAGCGGCAGTGGGCATATTTCCATCATTGCAGGGAATCTCATCAGCTTTGCTGCGGATGCGGATGTCATCAGCGCAGGAAGCGCTACCCTTGACATTGAAACCCGTGAAGGAGCCATCACCCAGCATGACACCAGTCTGATCGCCACTGGAAGCGGGGCTGTTCGTCTGACAGCCGCCCAGAATATGCATATTGGCGGGATCAGAACGGAAGGCTCTGTCTCCATGACCAGTACGGGAGGTTCCGTTCTGGATGCGGGTGACACCTATATGGACGTGGAAGCTTCCGGCCTGCGGATTCAGGCAGGGCAGGGTATCGGTACGGGAAGCAAGGCACTGGATACACGGGTCACGACTGTGGCTCTGAGTGGCGGCCCGGGAGGGATTTTCCTTTCTGAGCAGAATGACCTTGTGGCGGGAGCTGTGGATGCCGTTACGGTGAACCGTGTGAACACCGATGGTCTGACGACAAGGCCGGTGGCAGATACCGATGGGCTCAGTGGTGTCAGCAGTATCAATAACGGAAGCCTTGTTCTTTCTGTCGCAGGTTCACTGGATGTGACCCATCTTGTGCGGGCTGGAGGGACAGGGCACCTGCGACTTCAGGCGGGCAATGAGCTGAGGCTTGCGGCTCTGGTGGATGGCGGTGCTGGCAGCATTTCCCTTCAGTCCGGTGGGGCACTTCACCTTGCATCAGGAGGGAATGTCCTTACCACGACAGGAACGGTGGACATGGCATCCACAGATGCCGGTCTCTTTATGGCGGAAGGTACACGGGTGGAAACCCTTGGCGGCAATATCCGTATGGCGGCAAGGGAAAATATGGTTGTAGCCCTCCTGGATGCAAGAACCCTGAGTGGCCGGACAGGCGGTACGGTTGTGGATCAGATCAACTGGGGTTCCGTGAGCCTGGTTTCTTCTGAAGGTTCCGTTCTGGATGCGACCTCTGATGAGATGAACCTTTTTGCCAATGATCTGCGTCTGGCTGCGGCACAGGGGGGTCTCGGTGAGACGGATAATCACCTGGAGCTGGAAGTGCGGCGCTTCAGTGCCCATGTCGGTACGGAAGGTCTTTTCCTGACAGATGCCACAGCCCTGATTCTCGGGCAGACGGCAGCCATTTCTGTGAATGGCGTGAAATCTGATGGCAGTATCACGGGCTCTGAACGGCTGGATCCTGCACAGTCGGATATTCTCAGCGCCGGGCATGTGGTGCTGATCAGCACGGCCGGGAATCTCACCCTTGCTGATGGAAACGGGAATGGTAGGGCCATTGGAGCCGCAGGCCATATCCGTCTTGCCACAGGAACAGGTGCATACGATGTGCTTGTGGAGGGAGATGTTATCAGCACGGGCGGTCATATCACTCTCGATGCGGGAAGGGATATCCGTCAGCAGGCGGATGTCATGGCTAAGACAGAGGCCATGACCATAAGCTATCTGGCAGAACGCCATATCCTCATGGAAGAGAATGCCCTTCTTTCTACCGTGAACGGACATATGGACTTGCTGGCCAGAACAGGAAACCTCACCCTTGAAACCCTGGATGCGGGTGGTGGCAACATTCGTCTGGAAGCCACCCTGGGCAGTATCCTGGATGGAGATACCGCAGGCGACACAGAGCTGGATATTACGGCAGCCGGACTTCTTCTGAAGACGGGCCATGGTGTGGGTACGGCGGACAATCTTCTTGAAATCCGGGTGGATGTTCTAACCGCAGCCGCAGGAAGTGGCGGGATTTATCTGGATATCCGGAAAGATGTACGCATGGATACGGTGGAAACTCTGGTGCAGCATGTGGGAAGCGATGCCGGGTTAAGTCCCCGGGCTTCCAGCCAGACCGGTGTGATCACAGCTGCCAATGGCTCCATTGTGCTGGTTGCGGATGGCAGTCTTGATGTCAATGCGGCGGTTACGGCCCATGGTCTGGGCAACATTCTGCTGGACGCCAAGGGTACAGACAGTGATCTGAGCCTTGCTGCCGCAGTGACCAGCACTTCCGGCCACATCACTCTGAAAGCGGCTGAAGATATTGCACAGAGTGGCGTGGAGGTGACAAGCCAGGGCTCCATTTATATGCAGGCCCGTGGGGGCAGTATTCTGCTGGAGGAAGAGGCAAGGATCGAGGCAAAAGATAACCATCTTCGTCTGGATGCGGCCATGGATATTCAGCTGAGCCGGGTGAAAGCCTCTCAGGTGGCTCTGCTGGCTGCTGCGGGATCCATTACGCGCAGTCATACGGGAACCAATGCAGAGGCTGAAGGCCTGCTGTTGCGGGCGGGGCAGGCCATTGGGGCTGCGGATGCCTTCCTTGGTACGGAAGTGGCTGTTCTGACGGCCCTGTCTTCCGGTGAAGGTGCTAAGGGCATTTACGTCAGAGAGATGGATACGCTGACCCTGAGTGGCGTCAGTGTTGCGGTGTCTGAGGTTCTTCAGGATGGCAGTACGCAGAATATTTCTGGAGCTCAGAGTGATGTCGTTTCAGATCAGGATGGGGACATTGTACTGGAGGCAGGCGGATCGCTGACCCTGGAAGATGGGGATGGGAACGCTAAGGTTCTGACGGCCAGTGGTTCAGGACAGGTTGTCCTGACCACCTTGAATGGAGGCGATATCCTTTCCACGGCTGCCATGGACAGTGGTTCCGGCAGGATGAAGCTGGAGGCTTCGGGGGAGATCCACATTCAGGATACAACCGTGACTGTGGGCGGTCTTCTGGATCTGGACAGCGCAGGTTCGACTACCCTTGACGGTACCTTCACCGTGGGTGGTACCAGCGATCTTATGGTGGGTGGTGATCTTGCACTCACAGGGGCCTATAGCGGTGGCAGCAGCGCGACTCTGAATGTTGCGGGTACAACAAGTCTGATAACCGGTGAGGATGAGGCGTTTGACATCACGGGTGATCTGGTTCTGAACAGTCTTGGCAACGCTGACCTGCGCCACACGATCAGGGTCAGCGGAACCAGCATCCTTACAGTGGGCAATGACACTGCGGCAAGCAACCTGCTTCTGACCGGAAG
>NZ_JCANVJ010000055.1:0-4558 GCF_059569355.1 Desulfobotulus sapovorans DSM 2055
AAGATTGTTGAGTCCGCTGAAAAGGGACACCTTGGAAAACTTGCTCACCCCTGTGATGAAAACAAATTTCAGGTGAACATCTGCGTCCTTTAATACAGAGTAGAGGTTTTTCAGTTTTTCACGGATTTCTATGGCAAGGCTCTTATTGGCAATATTATCCAGAATGGGCTTGTCGTATTCATCGACGAGAACCACAACCTTCTGCCCATATTTTCTGGCAATTTTGACAATGGCTTCCATGAAACGATCATTGACGGAGAGCTTTTCATAGTCAATGCCGTGCTCATTGCGGATATCCATGAGGATGGATTCCATTTTTATGGCAAGCTCTTCAAGACTGTGGAGAACACCGCTGCCAAAGCTGACGTGAATCACAGGATATGCCGTGTTCCAGTCCCAGTTGTTTTCAAGGTAGAGACCTTGAAAATACTCTTTTTGGGCTAAAAAAGCCTGACGCAGGGTATCCACAAAAAGACTTTTGCCAAAGCGTCTGGGTCTTGAAAGAAAATAGTACTTCCCTGAATCCATGAGCGTTTTAACAAAGCGGGTCTTATCGACATAATAGTGGGGCTCCGAACGCATGGCCTCAAAACTCTGAATACCGATGGGCAGTTTTTTCATGGGATTTTCCTCTGTTTCTGTTTTGATTTCTGCCACTGTTTACGGGTCTGATTGCTTCAGCCCGTCTGCCAGAGTTCTTCGCTGAAGGTTTCCAGAACGGCATCCAGCCTGTTGTCCAGCACCTTGTCGAAACGCTTCACGCCGCCATGGGCGGCAAAGGCCCGGTTAATGAACCCGGCATCCACCACCACCTCATGGGTGAGCTGGGCAGCCAGCCGTTTCAGCCATTGTTTCTGTACAGGCGACCACCCATGCATGGCGAGGATACGCTGAAGGGCCTGATGCACGCGGGTTTCAAAGGCCACAAGGGGTTCGCCAAGGGCGGCCTGACGGATGAAGCCGATGACGCTGGCGGCAATGTCCTCGTTGGTGCGGCTGGCCCATGCCTTTCGCAGATGGGCTTCGGGAAAGCCTGCGGCATCAAGGAAGAGCCGGATTTCCCTGAGGGCGTCACGGGTCAGTTCCTTTGGCCGGTTGACAACGGCCATGAGAGCAGCATTGCGGTTCACTTCCTCCCGGATGAAGCGGGTGAAGGCATCGAGATAATCCTCCGGCCTGCCATGTTCTCCCCAGGTCTGGCTGCGTTCCAGAAGCTCGTCTGCGCCTTCATAGATGAGGGGCCTTGCATAGCTTCCTAAAATGGCCTGAACCTCCTCCACCTGCCTGAGAAAACCCGGCTGGCTGCGGATAAAGTCCGAAGCCTTTTCCGGCCCCAGCTCCCTCAGAAAACGGGGCATTTCCTCCGTGGCGCATCCCCAGCTTTTTTCCAGCTCCGCCAGCTTTTCCCGCATTTCAGGCTTTGTCTCGGCCTTTTTTTCCGCCTTGCGCATGACCCGCATGAGCTTCTGGCTGAGCTGATCCAGCACATCATGGGCATGGGTGGCGGGGCTGCCCTCCCTTTCTCCGGGCTGCCCAAGGGCCTCCTTCAGACAGGCCGCATCCGTAATTTCATCCAGAAGCTGGGCGATGGTAATGCCGGGGTTTTTCACCAGAGGCTTCATGTCCGTGACCTTTTCCAGCGCCGCATAAATACCCACAGGATCATAGATACGGAAGATGATTTTACCGATGGCATCACAGCGGCGGGTGGCCCGGCCCATCATCTGCTCAAAGAGAATACGGGAACGCACCCTGCGGAGAAAAACCAGATGGCAGATGGGCGGCACATCAATGCCCGTGGTGAGAAGATCCACGGTAATGGCCACAACGGGGTAACGCTCGTTTCTGTACAGACGGATCACCTGATCCACCTTATCCGTCCGGCCCGTGATGATGCGGACGCTGGCCTCGTTGTAATCGCCGTTGTACTTTTCAAAAAAAGCCTCATCTAACAGACGTTTCACCATTTCCGCATGGTTCTGGGTGGCGCAGAAGATCATGGTCTTTTCATCGCCGAAGGGATCCAGCTCTTTGGCCAGTTCCCCGCAGATTACCCGGTTGAAGCCTTCGGTGATGACCCTGCGGTTGAAGGACTCCACATCAAAATCCAGCTCGTCCTCCAGTTCCGCCAGCTCCACGGCCCCGGTTTTCATATCAATGGCCTGCACCTCGCCCTTATCAAAGTGGATGCCGTGGCGGGTGAGCATGGTTTCATAGCGGACGGGCGGCTCATGATCGATGAGCCAGTCTTCGGCCACGGCCTCCCTGTAGGAATAGGTGAAAACGGGTCTGCCGAAAATCTCCGTGGTATGCCGGGCCGGGGTGGCGGTAAGACCAATGCGAACGGCATCAAAATATTCCAGCACCCTGCGGTAGGCGGACTGGTACTGGAAAGCGTCCCGGTTTTGAAGCTCCCCTTCGTCCATCTCCTGATCCAGAACATAGCCCCTGTGGGCCTCATCCACGATGATGCAGTCAAAGGTATCCACGGCAGGGGGAGTCTCCACCATGAAAATACGGCGCACCATGGCCTGCACCGTGGCTACCTGAATGCGGGTTTCCGCCTCTTCTGCCATGTCCCCCATTTCCGCAATATTGTACACCCGGGAAAGGGAAAGGTTCTGCTCCAGCGGGGCTTCTTTAAAGGCATCCATGGCCTGATTGCCAAGGGCCGTGCGATCCACCAGAAAGAGAATGCGGTGAAACCCCTCGGCCTTGAGAAGGCGGTACATCAACCCGATGATGGTGCGGGTTTTGCCCGTTCCCGTGGCCATGGCCACAAGGCAGCGCCGCTCTCCCCGGCTAAGGGCCTCTTCCACGGCGGTGATGGCCCGCTTCTGGTATTCCCTCAGCCGGAGATAGCCAAAGGGCTCCTTCTTTAAAAATTCCATGGACTCCCTGCGGCTTCGGGCCAGTATGTCCAGAAGACCTTCCGGGCTGTGGAAGTTTTCCAAGGCTCTGCGGATGGAAGAAGGGCTGCGAAGATCCCTGAACCATGTGCCGGACTGTTCCGCCATCTGGGGCAAAAAGGGCCTGCCGTTACAGGCATAGGCAAAGGGAATGCCGAAAAAATCCTGCTGACCATCGGGCCAGGGACCATTTTCCCAAAGGGGCTGCATGGAGTCTGAAGGCCGGAAGGCTCTGGCATAGCGTTCCGCCTGGGGAATGGCTGAAGCCACGTTGATGTTTTCCCGCTTGGCTTCCACCACGGCAAGGGGAATGAGGCCCGCAAAAAGAAGATAATCCGCCCGGTGTCCGCCCTTTAAGGGCCATTCCGCAATGGCAAGGTTTCTCCCTTTTTCAGGCCTTGCGCCAAGGGAATAGGTGAGGGACTGGGAATCCGCCTCCCAGCCTGATTCCCTAAGTCTGGCATCAATGAGGATGCGGGTCAGCTCCTCGTTCAGGGAAAGGTTTTCGGCCGCCTTCGCCGTGCGCTTGCGGATGTCCTTCAGGCCGGAGGTATCCGTTCTTTCATTTTTTTGTTTTTCAAGGGCTTCCTGAAGATTTTTGATGCGGCTTTCAAAGGCCTCCCTTTCCTTCTCAAGCCTTTGCTCCTGCATCTTCGCCCTTTCCTCAAAGCTTCGGGCTTCCGCATCCATCAGCTCCGCAAGGGCCGCATATTCCTCCTTCTCCCTTGCCATGAGCTCGGCAAGGGCACGGCTTTCCCCTTCCTTTTCAAAGGCATCCTTCAGACTTGCCTTCAGCTGCTCCATTTCTTCCTGAAGTTTCCGCAGGGGCTGGCTGGGATCTTTGGGCGGAACAAAGGGGCCGGGCTTGAAATCCTTTGCATTTTTACCAAAGCTTCTGTGGAACCAGACCGCAAGGCTCCGGGCCAGCTTCAGGCCATCCATAGCCTGTCTGTGGCAGGTGCGGAAGGCGTGGGTGGCCTTGTTGCCCTCAATGCGAAGGGTATGGAAGATCTCCCGGATCTGTGGATCAAGGCCCATGTCCTGCTGGAGTCTGTAAAGGAGGGTGGCCTGGGTGGTCTGGCTGTCAAAGGGGATAGCGCAGCGGGTGGCAATGTCCTGGGCAAAGGCTTCGCCCAGCTGACGGAGCTTGATGAGGGTGGTGTTGGGATCGCTGGCAAAGGCCTCTTCCGCTCGCAGGGCCAGTTCGGAAAAAATGGGGTCATGGTTTTTCAGAAAATCGAAATTGCCCTTTGTTCCGGAGTCTTCCGCAGCCATGGTCTCTCCCTTTTTTGATGCATGGACGGGTATGAGCGTTTTGCCATAGAGAATCTATAGCACACCCGGTGTATCCCAAGGTAAGGCACATGCTGTTTTTTCTGATTTCTCCAGGACGACAGCCTTACAGTTCCAGGGCCTTCCCTTGATCCGATACCGTTCTGCCAGACCTGCCCAAATCTCCCCATAGGTAGCTTTGGCGCTGACTTCCTGTTTCCCTGAGGCTGGTTTCACCCCTGCCTTGCGGCAAAGGCCAGAGCCTTCCTCTCCACAGGCTTTAAGATCCGGCGGAACTCGCCGTACTGTGAACTGCAAGGTTTTTCAGATTGATAGCCGCATTGACATCCCGGTCATGGGACATCCCACATTCCGGA
>NZ_JCANVJ010000056.1:0-4513 GCF_059569355.1 Desulfobotulus sapovorans DSM 2055
CAGGGGGGTGTCAATAATTATTTTGTTTTATGGGTCACTACATTTGGGTTTTGCCCGGTGCAAAACAATGATTTCAGGCGGTTATGCCTGCAAGACATGGGGTTTTGGGCAAAAAATAAGCGTTGCCCGATCAATTTTGACGAAGTTGGGTTAACAAAAACCTTTTTCTCCAAGAACCGAACCTTTTAAGAAAGGATAGCCCATGTTTCCCCTTCAGTCCTGGATGCTTCAGCATTTCCCGGAAGTACGAACACTGTGCGAAAACTACAATCTGTCCATTAAAAAACTGGATCCCCTTGAACGGGAGGTGAGGGATTTTGTGGTGCGGGTTCCCCTCATCGGCCCCTTCAGTGCGGGAAAAAGCAGCCTGATCAATGCCCTTCTGGAAGAAAAACTTCTGGGGGTGGAGGTGGATCCGGAAACTGCCCTGCCCACGGAAATCCGTTACAGCAGCGAAGAAGCCTTTTATCTGGAAATGAAGGATGAAACCCGCAGACCCGCGTCCCGCGATCTTCTCAAGGCCCGTGAATTTTCCGCCTTTGGCCAGAACCCGTCCCACCTTTCGGCCCTTCTTGCCAGCGACAAACTATCCGCCTGGCCCCATCTCTGTCTTGTGGACATGCCGGGCTGGGATTCAGGCATTGAGGCCCACAGTGCGGCCATCGACAACTACCTGAGCCGCAGTCTCGCTTATGTGCTGGTGTTTCCCATATCCGACGGCACCCTTCAGGCCAGCCTTCACAGCCTGCTTTCCGAACTGAACCTCCACGCCATGCCCATTTTTGTGCTCATCAGCAAGGCGGATCAGAAAACTCCGGAGGATGGCGGGGCCGTTCTTGAAAAAATCCGCAGCGAAATGGCGGGGATTATGAAAAAAAGCCCCTTTACCACAGATCTCATTTCTTCCCGCAAAAAGAACATCGCAGCCTTCATCAAAAGCCTTGATTCCCTTGAGAAGCAGGCGGAAAGCCTTTTTGCGAAAAGCTGTGGAGCCAGAATGGCTCAGGAGCTGGGCATGATCCAGAGCCATATCGCCATTCTTCTCAATGAGGAAAACCTCAATGCCGAAGAGATTGCCCTTAAACAGGAGAATCTGAGAACAGAAATGAAGGCCTTTGAGGAAAAAATGAACCGGGAATATGAGAGGCTGAAGGAACAGATCCCTCCCTGCTGCGAGCGCATCCTCTCCATGGTGGAATCGGAGTTGTCCGGAAGCCTTGAAAACCTTACCACAGCAGCCCTGCACGGAGGCGACATGGAAGCCCTTGTGGGCCAGAGGGTTCGCAGTGCCTGCACGCGGGGCATACAGTCTGAATTTGAGCCCAAAATGCAGAAATATTTTCATACCCTTGAAGACCTGCTTCCGAAAGACCTCACACGGGCCTTTAATGTGCCTCTGGATGGTCAGGAAGATCTGGGGACAGATTCTTTCAAAAACAGTATCCGCACCACCCTCACTTCTCTGCTCATGATTATGAAATCTCATCCTATTCTGACCCTTATCACCCCCCTTCTTTTCGGTATTGTTGATCTTTTCATGGGCAAGGCGGAAAAAACAATCCTTGAAGAGAAAAGGCGGGAAGCAGTGCGACAAAAGGTGCTGCATACCCTGATTCCCGGAGTCCTGAGCCGTCTTTCACCCAAAATGAACGCAGCTCTGGAAAACCAGATCCGGACGGTACAGAAGGAAATCCGTGAAAGCATTGATCAGCAACGGAAGAACATGGAAAACAGCCTGAATGAACTTGCTGAGGAACTGAAACAGAGTCAGGCAGAATTTGAAGCCAGACGTTCGGCCCGTATCCAGGATCGGGAACGCCTTCAGGCCCTGCTTGCCCACCTTGGAGGGAGCATGGCATGAACGAACTTTCCCTTGAAAAGAGATATGAACTTGCCTGTGAGGCCATGGCACGGCCAGGTACTGAAGGGGAGATCCCCGCGAGACTGCGGCGTTCTGATCCCAGACATATGATCCGATAAAATATACCCCGGCACCATCCCCATGGTTCCCATGGATGCCAGGCTTTTTTTCATGTAGCCTGATACTGGCCCAAGGCCTTGCCCGGAAAGAAAAAGAAACCTTACACCAAACAGGGTGAAAACCATGAAAAAACGCATCCTCTACGGCGAAGCCAATTATCCGGCTATTGTCCGTGAAAACGGCTACTTTGTGGACAAGACCGCCTATATCCAAAAACTGGAAATGGTTAAAAATGCCGTATTCCTTCGGCCACGGCGCTTTGGAAAGTCCCTTCTCTGTACCCTGCTGGAGTCCTACTATTCGGTTTTATACAAAGAAAACTTTGAAGCGCTTTTCGGCCACACATGGATAGGCAAAAACCCAACGCCTCTGCACAACACTATGCTTGTGCTGCATCTGGATTTTTCCACCATTGAGACGGGTGAGCTGGAGGTGATGGAAAAAAGCTTTAATCATGTTGTTAACTCAAAAATCAAAGCCCTCATACGAAACTGTCAGACATGGTTTGAAAACAGTCCTTCATTTGACCCCACAGCAAGCGCCACAGCCAATCTGCAAAGTCTTGTCAATCATTTCACCCCCGACCTGCTTCATCCCCTTTATGTCATCATCGACGAGTACGACAACTTTGCCAACCAGCTTATCACAGGCCATAAAGACCTTCTTTATAAGCAGCTTATGGCCGATGACGGCTTTTTAAAAACCTTTTTCAAGCTTCTGAAAGAAGGCCGGAAAACCGGGGCCATCCACAATGTTTTCATTACAGGCGTTCTGCCCGTCACCATGGATGAACTGGCTTCGGGCTTCAACATTGCCACCTTCATCACCCTTGAGCCGGAATTTGAAAACATGATCGGCTTCACCCAGTCTGAAGTGAATTTACTTCTCGATGACATTTACAGAGACTATGACATCAACCAGGATACCCGAAACGAAGTGCAGGATGTGATCAAAAACCAGTACAACGGCTATCATTTTATCGATCCGGAAGGCGAGGCCGTCTATAATTCCACCATTCTCCAGTATTTTCTGAGCTGGTTCATAAAATACCGCACCATGCCCAAACACTTGACAGACATGAACCTCAAAACCGATATCCTGTGGATCAAAAGAATTACCGGTTCCAACCCCGAGCTTACGGAAGATTTTGTCACCCGGCTGACAACCCAGAACAGCATTGACTATGATGACACCCTGCTCACCCAGAAATTCAACATGTCCCAATTTTTTGAAAAGGGCTTTTTCCCCATCTCCTTTTTCTATCTGGGAATGCTTACCCGAAAAAACGACTTCGCCCTTACCCTCCCCAACCTCAACATGAGAAGAATCTTTGTGGAATACTTCAATGAGCTGTACCGCATTGACGTTTCCACCCGCTACGGAGACATGATGCAGCATTTTGTTAAAACCCTTGACCTGAAAGCCCTGTTTGCGGGCTACTGGCAGGAATACGTTTCCCAGCTTCCGGAAGCGGTTTTTTCCCAGGTGAATGAAAACTTCTACCGCACCACCTTTTATGAGCTGTGCTCCCGCTATCTTTCCCGCTGGTTCACCTGGAATGTGGAACGCTCCTACCCCAAAGGCAGAACAGATCTTGAGTTTGTGGGGAAATTCAATGAATGCTTTGCGGGCATCCGCATGGTCATCGAATTCAAGTATTTTTCCAACACCCAGTTCAGAAAATTCCATACAGAGACCGAAGATTTTCCCCTGATGCCGGAAGATACGGAGCAGATTGCAGGCTATGTGGAAGGGCTTCAGAAGGAGTATCCGGAGGCAAGGGTTACCCGGCACGTCATCTACTGCTTCGGGAATGAGGGCTTTAAGGTTTATGACCTTGGATGATCCCGGCAAAGAAACGGAGCAGCCATGCCCTGATCCCGTGAGGCCCTGCCAGTTTTAAAAAACGCTTCCCGGATTTTTAAAAGACAGAATCCGTCGCATCCCTGGGGTAAAAGTTCATGCAGGGTGGCGCTGAAAAACGCCTCTTCTTCCGGGGTGGAAGGCCAGCAAAAAAATCGGCAGATTTTTTCTGCCCTTGCAGACACATCTCAAAAAGGAAAAATCATGTCAGCCCTTTCAACGGAGCAGAGCCACAGCCTCATCTGCCGGGCCATTTCCCGGAAAGAGGATGACGGCCCCATGGCGGCCATCCTGAGCCGCATGGAAAAGACCCTTAACCCAACTTCGTCAAAATTGATCGGGCAACGCTTATTTTTTGCCCAAAACCCCATGTCTTGCAGGCATAACCGCCTGAAATCATTGTTTTGCACCGGGCAAAACCCAAATGTAGTGACCCATAAAACAAAATAATTATTGACACCCCCCTGTTTTTTAGCTACGGTGACGGGTATGTATATTAAACGCGTCCGCAAATCGAACCGTAACAGCAAGAAGGTGTATGAATATCTGCACCTTGTTGAAACTATCCGAACCCCGAAAGGGCCTCGGCAGCGTCTTATTTTAAATCTGGGGATTCTCGATGTGCCCCAGGAGCAGTTCAAAGAGCTTGCCAATGCAATTGAATCCTTG
>NZ_JCANVJ010000057.1:0-4272 GCF_059569355.1 Desulfobotulus sapovorans DSM 2055
ATGTCCCGGTGCAGCAACCCCCTTTCGTGGATATATTTCAGGCCCTCCAGCAGGGGAATGAAGATGGATTCCAGCGTTTCCTGGTCAGGCTTCGGGTTCTCCTTCATCCAGTCATGGAGGGTTTTTCCCTCAATCCAGGGCATGACAAAATAGGCGGTATCATTGGACTCGAAAAGGTCACTCACCTTCACGATATTGGGATGACTCAGGCCATGGAGAAGCCTTGCTTCCTTGAAAAAACTGTCCAGCCCCCAGGTGAAGACCTCTTTCTCCGACTGACTGCGGACGGTGATGCGCTGGGTTCCCCGATCCCGAACCCCGGATTCCGGAAAATACTCCTTGATCACATGCTGGCTGTCAAAATGGCTGTGCCGCACTCGGTAGGTGATGCCAAAGGCTCCGGAACCCAGGATGGACTCAATGACATAGACATGGAGTTTTGCCCCCACGGGCAAGGCATCGTGGCGCTCTTCGGTTTCCATTATCTTCCTCTCTTTACAAGGAAACAGCCCCCTTCGTCTTCCAGCAGGCCAAGGCCCGTTTTTCTGGCAGAGACAGTTCCCCAAAGATGATCCCCTTGCCATTTCATGGGAGCTGCGTAAGCTTCCCGCAGGGCATCATCACGGGTAAAGGCCACATATTTTTCACGGACGGTGGCAAGCTGAGGGGGAGGGGATGCAATATCGAATGTGGAATTCACATAAGATAAAGCTTCCAAGACCTGCCTCCTTTAAATTCAAAAAAACAAAAGATTAAGATCCTGCGAGGCGGAACCCAAGGCCGTTGCTGTAAAGGTCAGCCCCGCTCCTGCTGCGATCGGCCGAACGGCAGTTCCTGGCGAGGCCGTTCCAACCGCCGCCCCGAAAAACACGGTAATCACCGTATCCCGCATATATGGGATCGGTTCCGGGCAAAGTCTCATATTCTTCTTTATACACATCCTGAACCCACTCCCACACATTCCCATGCATGTCATACAGCCCCCAGGCATTGGGTTTGAAAAAAGCCACCTCTACTAGACGTTGCCGGTAACTTTCTTTAGGGCAAGTGGATAAGGGATAGTTGCCGTCATAGTTGGCATCACTCGTGGAAAGGCAACTTCCAAAGGCAAAGGGCGTATCCGTCCCCGCACGGGCCGCATATTCCCACTCCGCCTCCGTGGGCAGACGCACGGTGAGGCTCTTATCCATGGTGTTCAGCTTTTTGATGAATTCCTGCACCTCATTCCAGGAAACCCTCTCCACAGGGCAGTCCTTACCACAGCTTGTAAAGCTGGGAGGGTTCTTTTCCATCACCCTTTCCCACTGCGCCTGGGTCACTTCCGTGCTCATCATGTAAAAATCTTTAGAAATCTTTACACGGTGACGTTTTTCATCATCATCCCGTCCATCCTCATTCTCTGGAGACCCCATCCAGAACTCTCCTGCCGGGATACGCAAAAAGGTCATACCCATAGAATTGGTTATTTTTTCTCTAATCGGAGGAAGATCCACAAGCCGCACAGTCAGAGTCCGGTCTTCCCCGGAATCCAGCTTCACCCACTCCTTCCTGGTCTCATATCCCGGAGCCGACACCTCCACATGGTAACGGCCCGCCTTCAGGGCCATCCCCTGGCTGAATACCGGGACAATATTCAGTATCCGGATTTTTGCGGATACTGGCTCCACATCCACACGCAGGCTCCCAATCGAAGCTTTCAGTTCCTCTGCCCTGCGCTTTTCCTCTGCCTTGCGTCTTTTCTCCGCCTCACGCTTTTTGGCTTCCCCATGCAAAGACGCAACCCGGCTGATGGCCTCCTCCCGGTACATACAGGCCACACAGCCCTCAAGATAGCCCTCATACTCTTTGATGGTATTTTTTTCAGATGCAAGACGCCATTCCTCTGCATCCGCTGTTTCACGGCTTCTCTTCTCAAGATATTCCTGATACCCCACATAAGCCAGCCCAGCTCCCAAACCCAAACCGATGAAAATCAGCAAAAAAGGAAGAATGGAAAAAGCAAGGGTTCTCACGGAAAAAGGAGGCTCTGCCCTTGGCAATGCCATAGCAGAATGGTTTTTCTCTTTAACAGAAATCCGATCCTCCCTTTTCGCTTCATCCCTTTTTTCTTTCCTCTCCCCCCTCCCTTCCTCCATCCCCCAAAGCGCCTTCTGCATGGAAGAGGCATCCGGATGACGCTCTTCTGCACGCAGGGCAAGGCCCTTATCAATGCCCGACAGAAAGGCTGAGGTATAATCACTTTCATAGGCACTGCCCCCAAGGGGAGAAAGGCTATCCTCCAGCATCCGGTCTGTGGCCACATCGGGAAGATCGCCGGTGATGCACTGGTACAGACAGACGGAAAGGCTGTAGAGATCCAGGCTGGCCGTAAAATTTCCCTTGCTGCCGTACTGCTCGATGGGAGCAAAGTGGGGGGTGAGCACCTGGGTCAGCACCCGGCTTTTCATGCCAATGGCATCACGGGCCGCGCCAAAATCGATCAGAATCGGCATTCCCTTAGAGGTCAGAAGGATGTTTTCCGGCTTGATGTCCCGGTGCAGCAGCCCCCTTTCGTGGATATACTTCAGGCCCTCCAGCAGGGGGATGAAGATGGATTCCAGTTCTTTCTGGGATGGCCTGGGATTCACCTGCATCCAGGAGTGAAGGGTATTTCCCTCAATCCAGGGCATGACAAAATAGGCGGTATCATTGGACTCGAAAAAGTCACTCACCTTCACAATGTTGGGATGGCTGAGGTTATGGAGAAGTTTTGCTTCTTTGAAAAAACTGTCCAGCCCCCAGGTGAAAATCTCCTTCTCCGACTGACTGCGGACGGTGATACGCTGGGTTCCCCGATCCCGAACCCCGGACTCCGGGAAATACTCCTTGATCACATGCAGGCTGTCAAAATGGCTGTGTCGCACTCGGTAGGTGATGCCAAAGGCTCCGGAACCAAGGATGGACTCAATGACATAGACATGGAGTTTTTCACCCACAGACAGGGCATCATGACGCACTTCAGTTTCCATTATCTTCCTTCCTCCAAAAGGGGCAGCCCTCCTACTTCCCTGGCGCTGTCTGAAAAAAATCGGGCTTCTGGCGACATCCCGGCCCTCACCGTCCTCATTCCATCCACTGCCCCAAAAGGCCTTCATTTCCAAACTATTTGTGAAAATCACCTATGATACCGGCTCTGCTTTACAATGATACCGAACCATTCCTTCCAAGATCCTGAGAATCCAGGGCATATTTTTTAACTAAAACCCATTAACAATGAATGCATCCCGAAGCTTAGGCTTATAAAAAACAATAAAAAAAGAAAAAGAGAAAAAACCAAAGTTTTTACAGAAGGTTGTTCTATGTTAAATGCATGAATTTTTTTCCAACAACCCAGCCAATAAAAGATATAAAGTACAATGGCGAATATAACTATCGTCCCTCCAAGCAACAAAACACTATTCAAAACAACGCTGTCTATTCCTGCATTCTTCGTATTATTCAGCAAAATTCTAGTCAGTGCCCCCCCGGTAGCACCGGCAAGTATAAAAAAGAACCTTGTCATCTCTGCCTGCCTAAGCTTCGGAAAGATGGATGCACCCAAGAATAGAAAAACGATAACGGTAAAAATAGGAACAAAAGACAATAAATCTGCACTCGAAAGAGAAGGATCGGATAAAAATTTTACAAAAAAGATAAAAATCCCTGTAGTTATTGCAACATGAATTTGTGATATCAAACACCAAAACCCAATAAGAGCAAGAAGCAATAAGTCTGAACCAGATAAAACATTAAAGGACGAAAGTAGTTCAATACAGACAAATAACCCTGCTGTTACTGCACCATGGATTCTTGATGTCAAATACAAAAATCTAAATGCATTTTTAAAATAAGAAAGCTTTGGTTTTGGCTGAAAAATTGCTTCTTTTTTAAACTTATATTCAGAAATATTGATGCACTCGCAAAAAAGCCAAAATGGCATAAGTGTTTAAAATAGATATATTTTTTGATTTTTCATATTGATCCAAGATACTGTTTTTGGTATGTATATGCTGTAATTTAAACATATTGTAAGGATTTTACATGATCCACATCAAAGACCACAAACAGTACGACATGTTCAGTCCGTTTGAACATCTTGGCTCAAAGAGGCTGGCTCTTCTGAAATCATCATGGGCGCATCTGTTTCGTGAAGAAATCCTCCACAGACTTCCGGTTGAGAAGCTGTTTCCTCTCTTTGACGACGGGAAGGGTCGGCCAACCAAGGAACTCTATGCCATGCTCGGACTTGTTTTG
>NZ_JCANVJ010000058.1:0-3591 GCF_059569355.1 Desulfobotulus sapovorans DSM 2055
CCAAGGCTGCGGGTGCCTTCCTTTAAGGCATAAAGAACAAGGGGGTTTTCTGTCATCAAAGCGGCTCCCTCTTCCAGAACCTGATGAAGCGCTGGCACAGAATCACCTGCGCCAGGCATGACGGGTTGACCGCACGGCGGCGCGTGTTCTGGGGCGTATGGCCAAAAAACCCGGCCACGCCCCAGAACACGCGCCGCTTGAGGCGGCCTTGCGGCCGCAAAAAGAAAAAGGAAAAAAACGCTACAAAAGGTAAAAAACTAAAAAAAACAAAAGGTTAAGATCCTGCAAGGCGGAACCCCAGGAAGTCGTAGCGACGGCCGGCCCCGTACCTGAAGCGAAGGGCCGAACGACAGCCCCTGGCGCCGTCGAGCCAGCCGCCGCCCCGAAGGACGCGGCTGCCGCTGCCTGCCGCATATATGGGATCGGTTCCGGGCAGATTTTCATAATCTTCCCTGTACACATCCTGAACCCACTCCCACACATTGCCGTGCATGTCATACAGCCCCCAGGCGTTGGGTTTAAAGGAAGCCACTTTTACGGTTTTTTGCCGATCAGTTCCCTTGGGGCAGCCAGGCATTGGATAATTGCCATCATAGTTGGCATCATCTGTGGAAAGGCAGTTGCCAAAGGAAAAAGGCGTATCTGTCCCCGCACGGCAGGCGTATTCCCATTCCGCTTCTGTAGGAAGACGCACACTAAGGGTCTTATCCATGGCATTAAGCTTTTTTATGAATTCCTGAACATCATTCCAGGAAACCTTCTCCACAGGGCAGTCTTTGCCACAGTCTTTAAAATAGGAAGGATTGCTGCCCATCACCGCCTCCCACTGCCCCTGGGTCACCGGGGTGGTCATCATGTAAAAATCTTTGGAAATCTTTACCCGGTGCCGTTTTTCATTACCAAACCGCCCCGGCTCATTCTCTGGAGAGCCCATCCAGAACTCACCCGCAGGAATCCTCACAAAGGTCATACCCAGGCGGTTCTTCAAGGTCTTTTCAGCCCTCTTTTCTCCTTGATGCCCTGAAGATGCCGGGGCCTTTTCCAAAGCCGCCTCCAGAACCCCCGACGCAGACCACAGGTGGCAGGAAACCGGACGCACCTTGTCTCCCTTTACGCCAAGGCGAAGACCCATGGGAAAATCTTCTGCTGAGGCGTAAAGGCTCCGGGCTGCGTCCCGATCCAGATTCAGAACCGGACAAAGGCCCAAGAGAATTTCTTTGGCCCAGTCCGAAACTTCCTTCCAGGCCATGGGAAACCTGCCGGTTTTAATCTCATAGCCCTCCTTCACCAGAACCGCACGGCCCGCCTTCCAGATCGCACCCTCCAGCCGGGCCACACGCTCTTCCTCGAACTCAAAGGGGTCTCTCGCAAAATCCGGGGCTTCATCCCGGTTCACCCACTTCTCCGCCCATTTGCTTCGCGCTTCATCCAGAAGGGAAAGCGCCGCATCTGCGATGTCTTCCTCCCGGTTTCCAAGAAAAAGGGGAAAATCCCACCCGCAGGCGGGGCAGTTTTTGGATTCTTCACTTTGTTTCAGCCCACAGACCGGGCAGGTTGTTTCTTCCATGAAAAAGCTCCTTTGAACAATGTACACAAAACAGGGGTCTTGTTTTAAGACACCTGATAGTATTGATTTTTATCCTAACCCAGCCCCTTCTCCCAAAGGGAGGGAAGAAAATCAGGGTCTGTCTTCCACCTTCCACTCCCCGATCTCGCCCGTATCCGGGTTAAAGGCCACGCCAACAAGGGTGAGGGCCTTGGAAGTTCTCAGATATTTTTGGAAATACGCCCTCTCTTTGATCTGCTTCATGGCGGCTTCGGCATCCATGTTCAGCTTGAACTCAAAAATATAAATGCGGTCTTCGGTTTCCACCACAGCATCCATGCGGCCCTTGTTTGTATTTTCTTCCACACGGATGCGATAGCCCAGAAGGGTGAAGAGAATATAGAAGATGGTCTGATAGTATTTTTCGTGTTTGAGCCGGATGCTGTAATCCACCCGTGCATAAAACACATTCAGGATCTCAAAAACCTCTTCAAGGTCATGGGCCTTCAAGGCCTGAACAAGTTCATCCAGAAGGCTCGGCACCTGAGCTTCGGGGACGGGTGTAAAATACCCGGAGAGTTTTTTGACAAAGGCAAAGCGCACCTCGTCATTGGGATAGCCAAGGGTGTAAAGCTCACTTTCCGGATCATAATCCAGAATGGTGAGGTATCCGGTCTGAAACAAAAGCGGTTCCACCTTCAGGCATTCTATTTCATAGCTTGAAAAGGAATCGGCCATGAGCCGCATACCGTCCAGATCCTTCACACCGGGGGCAGGTTTTTTTGCGCCTTCTCTCTTTTCCTCTTCCTCTTTGAGAAGTTTCAAAAGAAAGGTAGGGGTTCCGGTCTCAAACCAATGGTGCCTGAAATTGCCCTGATCCATGGCCTTGATAAAGGAAACGGGATTATAGACGGACACGGGCTTTTCACTGAAACGCAGGCCGTTATAGGTTTTTCTCAGCTTTTCCAGATAAACGTTTCTGTCCATGCCGTTTTTGATGGCATTCTCCTCTATCCATTCCGAAAAATACCCTTCGCACTCTTCCTGGGTAAAGCCGCAGAGGGTGGCATAGTCTGGCATCATGGTGATGTCATCGAGGTGGTTCAGATCCGAAAAAATGGAGACATGGGTAAACTTGCTCACGCCGGTGATAAAGGAAAAGCGGATGTGTTCCTCCATGGCCTTGATCATGCCGTAAAACTGCTTCAGGAGGGTGCGGATTTTCAGCACTTCAGCCTTGTCCAGAATATTATCCAGAATGGGCTTGTCGTACTCGTCAATGAGGATCACCACTTTATCAGAGCCAGCACTTAAAATCTGAATGAGTTCTCTGAATTTTGCAGCAGGCCGCTCGGCCCTGAGACGAAGGCCTTCTTTTTCTGCCAGCCAGTCCAGCTCCATGGCCAGATTTTCCTCAAACTCCGCACAGGAAGAAGCACTCACCTTGTTCATGACCAACCGGATAAGGGGATAGACCTTCCAGTCATAGGGCTGATCAAAGATATACAGTCCTTTGAACAGCTCCTTTTCCCCCCGGAACACGGATTCCAGTGTGGAGAGGGTAAGGGATTTACCGAATCGCCTGGGCCGGGACAGAAAAAACTGACCATCCATCCTGCTGACCATGCGGAAAATATCTCTTGTCTTATCAACATACATTCCGTTTTCTTCAATGATTGTCCGAAAAGTATAAACGGATGTACTGAGTTTTTTACGCATAAGGATATCCCTGTTCTTTTAAGTATTTTCTACTGTTCAACTTATTCAAAGCGACTGGAAGCCGCTTCTACAAAAAAACAAAATGGCTATGGTCGAATGACAGACGATGGCATCCTTGCTTCCTGTCACCGCTCCGAAGGGTGGGGCGGCTCTCCGCTGCGCCCCTGCCACCAGTTAAGCTGGCGGGGGCTGGGCACCCCCACAAGAAAATCCGCATCCCTATCTATATGCAGTTCCACATGGCGGGCCTCGGTATCGGAATAAAGGGAAAGAAAGGCATGGTAGCGATCCGTCAGGGCCAGGGCGCGCTGGTTGGCAGAACCCTT
>NZ_JCANVJ010000059.1:0-3565 GCF_059569355.1 Desulfobotulus sapovorans DSM 2055
GCGCTTGTTCCGGATGAATTCCTGGATTTCCTCCCAGTCCATGCGGTTTATGGGATCAATGTGGTAGTGATCTTCCGGAATGACCGGGCCTGCGACGTTGAAAAATCTTGCCATGGTGCTATGCTCCTTCCCTTATCAGGCGATGCATGGTTTTCAAGGAGCAGATGTTGCATTCCCTAAGATCTGTTGGCAAGGCTTTTTCGTATAGGGGGAGGAAGCCTTGCCGTGTGAGAGGGGGGATTCGGATCCTTCAGCGGAGGTTGTTTTTATGAATCCTGTTGCTGCAAAAGTGATTCTGCTTTTGGTGTTTTTATCTTAGTTATTGATTGTATTGATATAAATCCTGTTTTTTTGAAGGAAATATCCGATGGAAGAAAAAACCTGCCCCGTCTGCGGGGTGAAACAAAATGAAGAATCCAAAAATTGCCCCACCTGCGGCTGGGATTTCCCCATGATCCTTGGCAGCCGGGAAGAAGACATCTCAGATGCAGCCCTCTCCCTTCTGGATGAGGCCCGGAAAAAATGGGCAGAAAAGTGGGTGAACCGGGATGAAGCCCCGGATTTTAAGAGAGACCCCTTTGAGTACGAGGAAGATCGTGTGGCCCGGCTGGAGAGTGCCGTCTGGAAGGTAGGCCGTGCTGTTCTGGTAAAGGATGCCTATGAGATCCAGACGGGCCGTTTTCCCATGGCCTGGAAAGAAGTAGCAGACTGGGCCGTGGAAATTGTGGAGGAGTTTTATCCTGTTTTGAATCTCGGTCGGGATGCGGCCCTGAGCCTTTACGCCTCAGCAGAAGATTTCCCTATGGGGCTTCGTCTTGGGGTGAAGGGAGAAAAGGTGCGTCCGGTTTCCTGCCATTTGTGGACAGGTGCGGGTGTATTGGAGGCATTGCTGGAAAAGGTTTCTGTCTCTTTAGGGAATGGGGAAGAAAGGAGGGATGAAAAGATCCTTGAGAACCATTTGGGTATGCGTTTTGTAAAAATTCATTCGGGTGGGTTCTGGATGGGTTCACCTGAAAACGAACCGAAGCGGTCTGATAGTGAAAAACGGCATCGTGTGAGAATTTCCAAAGATTTTTATCTGATGACCACCCCGGTGACCCAGGGCCAGTGGGAGGCTGTGATGGGGTATAACCCTTCCCATTTTAAAGACTGCGGCAGGGACTGTCCTGTGGAAAGTGTTTCCTGGAATGAAGTGCAGGAATTCATTAAAAAACTCAATGATCTGGATAAAACCCTTACCCTGCGTCTGCCCACGGAGGCGGAGTGGGAATATGCCTGTCGTGCGGGGACAGAAACGCCCTTTGCCTTTGGAGAATGTCTTTCCACCGATGATGCCAATTATGATGGCAGGTATCCTTTGCCCGGTTGCTCCAGTGGGATATGTCGGAAAATGCCTGTAAAGGTGGCATCCTTTAAGCCCAATGCCTGGGGGTTGTATGACATGCATGGCAATATAAGCGAATGGGTTCAGGATGTGTACCGAGAGGATTATGAGAATCTGTCCGGAACCGACCCCATACATGCGCCAGGAACAGGCGGTGATCGGGTTTTCCGGGACGGTGGCTGGTATGGTGATGCCAGGTTCTGCCGTTCGGCCAATCGTGAAAAAAGCAGAGTTGACAAAAGCGACATTTTTCTTGGATTCCGCCTCGCAGGTTCTTAATTGTTCAGCTTTTATTTTTTCCCGGCGCTAAGGCCGTCCTGTGTTTATTTACAAAATAAATTTGTGCTTACTGGATAGTAAAATGGGTTGAAAGATAAAAATTCTGATGAAAGGTGTTTTCTATGTCTGAAATCAAGGTGATGCTGATTGTACCCGGGGCAGTTTCCAACAGGTTGAGTGAGGATCTGGACATACCTTACACGGTAAGGAGAGAAGCGCTTCCGGAGTATCAGGTGTATATTGATGCCCTTAAGGATTTTAAATTTTATTTTTTTTACTATACCAGCGTACCCAGAGAGGAGATGCTTTCATGTGCGGAACAGGTCTGGTCGGATATTTCTTATGCCGTGTATCTTGATCCAAAGACTCAGGAGGGAGATTTTTATCATGATAGTCGTCCTGTTCGATCTCTCAGGGCTGGGAATGTCGGCGTGGAGGATTTTGTGGAGGAGCTTGGTATGCGGGGGATGCCCTGTATCCCCATTCAAATGGACTTCAATGATGATATCCATGAAGCGGGAGAAATATCCATCCGTCATAACTACATGAAATGTATCGAGTACATTACATCCAGGCCAGAGATCATTTACCGCTCTGCATATGCATCCTTTCCTCTGGAGGACAGCTGGGTTTTGAAAGCGGAAAAAGCTCTGGACAAATGTATTGTGGGGACTAACCGAAGGAATCAGCCTGCTGCTTCGGAAAAAATGGATAAACTGTTGTTTTCTCTTTTTGATTCAAGGGGGATGGATGTTACCATGGGGCCTTCTTTGAATAAAAAGGAGGGTTCTTTATTTTTATGTGAAAAGTCGAGGGTCGGATGAACCCGGATTTCTTTTTGAGTTACGTTTCAGCCCCCTTAAGGGCAAGAGGGTGCGTCTTGGTATGGTAAAAAGACTGGTTGGAGCTGTTAACCCCTATGTTCCGGTAGAGGCGCTGCTGGTATCCTTCGCTTTTTTTGTGGAAAAAACAGAATGGGATCATCATGCGGTATTCGGTCCCCTTTCTTTGACGGATTTTGAGTGTTTGTCAAACTGGCTGAAGACCTTGTCATAGGAATGGGGCTGTTTGATGATTTTTGGAAGGGATATGGGGGTAAGGAGGGTGGTGGATGACAGAGGAAGCTTGTCCCGTTTGTTTTTTGGAAAAGAAAGAGGGCCAGAAAGTTTGCAGTCAGTGTGGATGGGATTTTCCCCTGATCCTTGGAAGCCGGGAGGAAGACATTGCGGATGTGGCCCTGGCCCGTCTGGATGAGGCACGGAAAATCTGGGAGATCCGGATGTACAATCCGGATTTTCGCGTAAATCTGAAACGGGATTCCTTTGAGACGGAGAAGGAATTTGCAACCCGCGTAGAGGATAGACCCTGTTATGTGGGAACAGGGAGTTTGCTTAAGGATAGTTACGATATCCACAGTGGTGATTTTCCTGTTGATATAACGGTGAGTGCGGATTGTGGTCTTCAGAATCAGGTTCAGGCCTGGCTTGATAACGGGAGATTGGCGGTATCACGGGATCGTGATCTGGCGCGTGGATTGTTTGAAGCGGGGAATGAGTGGCCAGTGTATGCCTGGCTCAGATGGAAAAATGGGCAGGCTGAACTGGAGAAAGTGGAACTTGCCACGTGCCAGGGGGTTTTGCCCCTTTATTTTTTAGGCAGTGACCAGAACAGGAAAGAAGGGTTAGGGCTGACGGTAAAGTTACCGGCATCAGGGAGAAAGAGGAGGTGGATGCTGTTCGGGGTGTCGGGACTGTTTTTTTTGTTAGTTTTTCTGGTGTACGGTTTCTTTGTTTCAACAGATAAGTCTTTGTGGAAGGAAGCAGAAGTAAAAAAGAGCATTGATGGGTATGATGCCTACCTGAAATCCTGCACGGTTTGTAATTATAAGAAGGATGCGGAAGG
>NZ_JCANVJ010000060.1:0-2884 GCF_059569355.1 Desulfobotulus sapovorans DSM 2055
GCCACGCCTTGTCGCTGACTCGATCCCTCGCTGAACCTGTTTCTCTGTTTCTCTGTTTCTATTCACGCTGCCCGGACTTTTGGAGTAGTTACAAGGTTTGTACAAAAAAACAATAAAAATTTTAAAAAGGCGGTTTTCATAAAAAAGGAAGAATAAAGGGCTAAATTTTTATGGTAGACAAGAGGTCTATTCTTACAGAGTCATCTTGGAATAAATCTGGATATTAATATGGGAAGTGCTGTTTCAACGCGTAAAATACGTTTTCCAATGGAAAAAATTTCCATCCCTGCCTGTTCCATCATCAGAATTTCAAAGGGAATAAAACCACCTTCAGGGCCAACGGCCAGTATGGCAGGAGAAATAGGATTCATGGGCAATCTTTTCTCTGTGTAGGGGTGGGCAATATATCCTTTTTTATCCTGTAAAAGGGAGGGGAGGATATCTTCGGCAAAGGGCTTGAACCTTGGATACATCTCAATTTTTGGAAAAAGGGTATCTTTGGCTTGCTGAAGACCCAATGCGCACTGTTCCATGATGGTGCTTTCTCTGAGAAAAGGACTTTGCCAATAACTTTTTTCAACCCGAAAAGTATGTATAAAAATAATATTTTTGATGCCGATACTTGTTATGGATTGTAAAATTCGCCTGAAGACTTTGGGTCTGGGAAGAGCCATAATCAGGGTAAGAGGAATTGGTTCCGGAGGATTTTCATCACATTGGATTGTAAAAATATCTGCGTCTTGTTCTCTGTGAATAAGTTCACCTTTTCCCATGGAAGCATTGGCTATACCCATGGAAAGACAATCACCTATGGAAATTTTAAGTGTATTCCGGATATGCACCAGTCGTGATCCGGTGATCCGTACCTGATATGGGGATATAAAATCTTCTGGATATAAAAGTATAAGGTTCAAGAAAAAAATCTTTCATATAAAATTTCTTGACTAAGGCAAAAAAAATCTTAGTATGTGTTTCACACACGTTATGGTGTGATGCAAAAAAATAACCGATTGCATAGGGAACATATATCAAGGAGGTCATCATGTTTATTCGATTTTTCAAAGGTTTTTTTGCAAGAAACAGCTTTATTGACAGACATTTTAATTTCTGATTTTTTATGTGCACCGCATGAAATCATGCTTCATGAGCGGGTACTCCAATAAGATATTCAAAGAAGGCATCCCGAAGAGGATGCCTTCTTTTTCAGGGGGGAAACAATTTAAAAACCGATACGTATACCTGGTTCAGGGTGGTGCAAAAGAATCTGTTGCATAAATCTATCCAGATTATCCATGTAGGCAATGAATATATGGGTTTCTGGTTTCCCAAAGCGGTCGGAAAGAGTTGCTGTTAGAAGAAAATCATTCTGATGTTGCCATAAATAAAAAGATCCCTCAGTTGTATCTTTTTGAATGCTTTCCGGATTTCCATGATTCCTCTGGAGGGATTCTTTAATTATTTCAGCATTCCCTGGAAGTTTCAGCTTTAAAAATAAGGGTTTTTTGTCATATGCAGAAAAAATAAACAGAATATCACTAAAGGGTACATTGTACTGACGCGCATATCTGTAATAAAGTTTCAGGGTATTTGAAGCTATGGGCTGGATCAAATGTTTTTTAGTAAAAAAAGCATCTTTATCTTTCATTGCCTGAAAATGGGAAGGCAGCCAGCCTTCATGGATAAAATCCAGAAATACCGGGGTTATATTCTCCAGGCGTTCCTGTCCTAAAATTTTTCTCAATTTTTCAAGTTTGGATCGGGTAAGAATTGTATTTTCTCCAACTGAAAAAAAGGAAAAACTTTCAGAAGGGCTTTCATGGGCTGTCTTTGATAGCTGGATATTTGATTTATTGGTGAATGTTAAGATAAAAGAAATAATTACAACAAAAACAAAGGTGAAAAAAATGATAATTCTATATTTTTTTGGAATAAAATTTGTCATTTTTTCGCCTTTCAATTTCATTCAAGAGAATTTTCAGGGAAAATAAATAGATACAGAATTCAGCATGGCAGCAGAATACTGCCATGCCACAGCCTTGCTTATATATATTATGAAGTAATTATATTTTACTTTGATGTTCATAGCAAATAAGCCATTTTTACACTGGCTATCTCAAGGGCTGAATTTTCAAAAAAAGCACACTTAAAGATCGTTCAGAATTTTTTTTACAAGTGAACCATCCGCTCGCTGCCCAAAATGTTTCATGACAGGCCCCATGGCAGCCATGGCATTTTTAAGGGTCTCCATTTTCATATTTTCCTTTATCCATACCCTGATCTCTTCTTCTTCAGCAGGTTTTGGAATATAGGTTTGCAGGATCTCAAGGAAGGATGAACTGGTTTCCTTTTTAGCTTCGAGAAGAATTTTTTCAGACTTGATAAGAGATCTGATAATTCCTGTAATATCCTCATCATTGATCTCTTCATTCTTTTTGCACCGGAAGCTTTTTTTTCCGGATTCAAGAATTATGGGAACGGTCAGTTTTGGGAATTCACTGATAATCATACGCAGGGTGTCCCGTACGGTATCGTCTTTCCCTTTCATTGCTGTCTTCATATCTTCTCTTATCTTCTGTTGAAGATTCATTTTGCAGTTCTCTGTCCAGCCATAATAAGGAGTCATTGTATAACCTTTCATATAAAAAACTTAGGTGTAAAGGGTTGTCAATGGACGAGCATGGCACGTAAACGGTCTGTCAGTAAATTATTGTCTTTTTCAGAGCGCAATGAGAATCGTATAAAATGATCTGTCATACCTTCTATGTTGGAACAATTTCTCAGAATTATTTTTGATGGACTCGCAAAAAGTCTCAAGCCACATTTAGTGAGAAAAAGTTGAAAAGATTGTTACGGGACAAAAATATCCTGAGAAATTGATGAATCG
>NZ_JCANVJ010000061.1:0-1796 GCF_059569355.1 Desulfobotulus sapovorans DSM 2055
GCAACGAGGATCAAATTACATATTTTAACTTTTGTTGTCAACTATTTTTTTTAAAATTTATTGAGTCAAACATTGCTCAATAAAATTATTCAATATTTTCAAGAAAATATCCGCTGCTTTAACATCAGAAGCGGATTTAAAATCCAAAACCATGGCACTGGACTCACACCATTCCAACAGACAACATCGTGTGCTTTGAATTGTCAATAAATCACCACATATTGTGGATTTTTTATGGTTTGGAACGGTGTGATCCCAGCGCCAGGATATTTTACCCAGCCTCAAAAACCAAAATTTCAGACCACCTCAATACGATGGTACTGCTTTTTACCAGATCGAAGTACCAGAACGCCCCTCTCAAGATCTGCCATTCCCACAACTCCATCCGTACTTTCTACACGCTTTCCATTCACATAAGCCCCCCCCTGCTCAATAAGACGGCGGGCAGCACCTTTGGAAGGACAAAGAGAAGCTCGACAGAAAAGATCCACCACAGAGAACCCTTCAGAAAATTCAACAACGGTAAACCGTGTACATGGCATCCCTTCGGTATCTCCTTTAACCTGCCGAGAAATCCGACTTGAAGGGAAAATCTCTCCGGGAATTTCACGGCCTCCAAACATGGCAGAAGCAGCCTTATGCGCCTGAGCTGCCCCCTCTTCTCCATGAACAATACTCGTTGCTTCATAGGCCAGCACAGCTTTTACAGCATTGAGATCTTTTCCCGCCAGCTGTGAAACAGCATCAATCTCATCCATAGGTAAAAAAGTAAAAAGCTTCAAAAAACGCAGCACGTCCGCATCATCCGTATTCACCCAAAACTGGTAATATTCATAGGGAGACGTTCTATCAGGATCCAACCATACAGCCCCTGCATGGGTCTTACCCATTTTAATACCAGCCGCCGTCATGATCAGAGGGAAAGTAATACCAAAAGCCGTTTTCTGCGCCTTTCGTCTCACCAGCTCCACACCGGCCACAATGTTCCCCCACTGATCACTCCCCCCCATCTGCAAAAGGCAGCCGTGTTTTTCAGCCAGCACATAAAAATCATAGGCCTGAAGCAACATATAATTGAATTCAATAAAACTCAGTCCTTCTTCGGACTCAAGTCTTGCCCTATAACTCTCTGCCTTGATCATACGGTTCACACTGAAATGGGAACCAACTTCCCTTAAAAAAGGAATATATTGCAATTCTGAGAGCCAGTCCGCATTATCCACAAGCAGTGCCTGCCCCTCTGAAAAATCCAGAAAAAAAGCCAACTGAGCCTGAAGACCAACCTTATTCTCCTCCACCTTTTCCGGTGTCAGAAGCTGCCGCATCTCTGTCTTGCCACTGGGGTCACCGATCATTCCTGTCCCCCCCCCCACAAGGGCAATTGGACGATGCCCTGAACGCTGCATATGGGCAAGAGCCATAACTGTTACGAGATGCCCTACATGAAGACTGGATCCCGTAGGATCAAATCCGATATAGCAATAACGACCAGGATTTTCCAAATACGCCTGGAGCTCTTCCTGATGCGTCATACTCTCGATAAAACCCCTCTCCCTCAGAACGTTCAGAGCATTCATTCCACTACCCTTTTCTACGCATCAATGGTTTTTGACAATTTACAGGCCAAAACATGCAGCAATCAAAGGCCCGACCTTTTCAAATTTTATTTGGATGCAACTCTACAAAAAAAGCCACCCTTATTTAGGGCGTGTCATCAGTTAAGCCATATGACGGAAGCTGCCAAGTGTATGGCACCCAAAAAAACGACGGCCCGCTTATCGTATCGAGTAGCAATG
>NZ_JCANVJ010000062.1:0-1760 GCF_059569355.1 Desulfobotulus sapovorans DSM 2055
ACCTTTTTTGCGCACTTTCCGGCGGGTTTTAAGGGTTTGAGCTGCTGGCCCCTAAGGCGGGAACTCTTTTTGCAGCGTCAGTTCCATGACGGAATCCCCCAAAAACCCTCCGGAATCACAGACTTTTCCGTTTTCCGTTCCGTTTTCGGTTTTCACTGTGCGCAAGCTTCGCGCCTCCGCGCCCCGTGCAGCGTCGGGGGTCAGGGAGTACCTTGGCCGGTTCAAAGACGCTGGTTTCCGTAAAAATCATCCAGTGGCAGGTTCATCCCGCCGTGGTCCATCAGCTCGTACAGATCCGGCAGCGCAGCCTCGACCAGTGTCAGGGCCTGCCGGTAGAACTCCCATCGTTCCGGTTCCTCAGGCGTAACGCCGGGCCTGGCTCTCAGGATGATCCGCCAGTGCGGATCTCTGGCCAGAGAAATGCCCATGGGCTTTGACCTCAGAAACTCAGAAAGTGCCACAACGGCGGGAAAGTCCCGCCAGTGCGTCTGCCCCGTGCATCCAGGTGCTTGTCCATCCCGAGTCACACCAGTGTGTGTCGGCAGTCCAGCCGTGACCGAACTGTGGTTTGATGCGCTTGCCTCTCGGACGCCAGTGGTGCTGACGCTGCTTACTTCCTCCGGGGAAACCCCCTCCTCGAAAGCCTGCGGTGCTTGTCCATCCCGAGTCGCACCAGTGTGCGTCGGCAGCCCCGCCGTGACCGGGCTGTGGTTTGATGCGCTTGCCGTTTCTTCGCTCCCCGTGGAGAGGATTTGCCCCCCGGTAAACCGGCTGAGCTGAGGGTATTTTTTAAGAAACATAAAATACCCCTTTATTTTCAATGGCTTTGCCACTAAAAAGTTTTTGAAAAATGCCCGTGTCCAGGTAACTTGGTTTAAGGCATTTTTGTTTTTCTTTTATTTTCAGTCTTTTATATTCCGTGTCCGTCAAGTCCAGGTAAATCTCTATTAAACTACTATGAGTCTTCGCTTGGCTTGTAGCTTGGTAGAATAATCCCCTCGCGCATGCGCGTATTTCGGAAGTTACCTGGACACGGTGGACACGGCTTGCAATATTCTGATTTCTTTGGAAATCTGAAAACGCCGTAAACGTGTTTACCTGGACACGGGCTGGACATTTGGCCAGTTTACCTGGACACGCCCTGTCCCGTGAGGGGGTGTGGGGGAGAGAGGGGGCCATCATATGACACCCCTATCCACGTGAGCCACACCATCAAAATGCCTCTGGCGGCTGCCGCCTCGTTCGCCGGGACGGGTTTCCTTGACGTGGGGCAGAATGGTCAAAAGCTCCCTTGAAAAATGCACGATGTTCATAGGATGAAATCCATACCCCGTGCAGTACAGCCTGTAACGATCATACAGGCCTTTCTTACTCACGCTCAGGCCCTGCCCATCATATTCCGGCTGCGTCAGGCACTCTTCATCCACAAAGGCCTGCACCGGGTTATTGGCAAACTGGTATTCCACCAGCGTCCGGTGGATGTCATCCGAATGGGTGAACCCTCCCTGCAGCCGCAGCCGCTCCAGCCCCACCAGCGCCCACAGCAGAATACCGGGCAGCTCTGCTATCAGAATCGCCCTCAGGTTTTTCTGGATGGCCTTGCCCTTGAACTGCCTTTTAAATTTGATGGGCAGGATGCGCCGATAAAAGCCGTCCGAGTTGTCCTTGACTCATCTTCTACAGTTGGGAAGCCTTTTTTGTTCAAAATGCCTGTAATTACTATGTCGCATCTTGTAAAAACCCCAAAAGGTGGTGCCACA
>NZ_JCANVJ010000063.1:0-1373 GCF_059569355.1 Desulfobotulus sapovorans DSM 2055
TCGATTCATCAATTTCTCAGGATATTTTTGTCCCGTAACAATCTTTTCAACTTTTTCTCACTAAATGTGGCTTGAGACTTTTTGCGAGTCCATCACCCTTGACATTTCAAGATAAAAACAGCAGGTTTTTGGCCAAGATGTCATTTCCATAACCCAAGGAGTCTTCATGTCTTACAGTTCTCGCCTTCAGACCCTTGCAGATCTCTACAACCTTCAAGAAACAACCTTTCAAACCTTTGACAAAGCCTGTACTCCGGGATGTACCTTCTGTTGCACCCGAAATGTGGTGATCACCGGCCTTGAAGCCGAATTTCTCTCCCTCGCCATGGGGGAAAAAGAAAATACACGGCTTGAAACAGCCTTCTCCCAGACTCCGGCCCTTCTGCGTATGCAGCCCAGGCTGACCCTCAATGCCATGGCAGCACTTTATATGAAAGGAGAAGATCCCCCCGAAGATCTAACCGATCCCTCCTGGTGGCCCTGCCCCCTCCTGGATGACAAAACAGGGAAATGCACGGCCTATGCCCATCGTCCCATGGCCTGCCGCTGCATGATATCCAAAATACGCTGTAATGCCGATACATTTGCGGATATGAAAGAAGATACCATCCTGCTGCATACCCTCTTTCTACAGGCGGTAGAACATCTGGATGCAAACGGGAAAAGTGCCAATCTCATGGATCTCCTCATGGAAATTCGTCATCCTGGAAGCAACCCTGTCGCCATGCCCAAGAACCACAAAATTCCCATGCTTATGATTCCCAAATCTTCTCAGGAAAAACTGCGTCCCATCCTCGGTGAAATCAGTCAAATCTTTGGAAAGACTCCAATAATCTAAGCAATACTCTCTCGCATTACTGCAAAAAAGAAGCCCAATGGAAAAAAATCCCCATCCTTCTCTCTGTAGCCGGAGCCATGTTTCAAAGTTTTTTTCAACCTGATCCCGCACTACCTTTTTTGCTTGACTCCGGCTTATTCAAAATAATACAGGAGGCTGAAAAGTACACATTATGGAAAGAAAACATACAAGTAACAGGAAATAACACCATGAAATTAAATTGTTTTTCCTCCAGCCTTTTAGCAAGTTTCCTGTTTTTCGGGTGCAGTGGAAGAGCCATTTATGATGTTACAACAGACATGCAGCGTGAAAAATGCTACCAGCTCCACGAATCCGAACAGGAAAAATGCTTCGACCGAATAGAAAACACCCCTTCCTATGAAATCTATAAAAAAGAAAGGGAGTCTCTTATCCATAAAACCCCCTGACTCTTTCTTTATCCCAATAAAAAACGCCCTGCCTTCGAGGTGGGTTCACCTTGAAGACAGGGCGTTAAAAGAATCCGGCGGCGTCCTACTCTCCCACACAGTTGCCC
>NZ_JCANVJ010000064.1:0-1150 GCF_059569355.1 Desulfobotulus sapovorans DSM 2055
CAGTGATAAAATTCATGGTTATGCGAGCGGTCTGGAAAGTCCGGCCACAGAAGGTGAAAGCCCTGTAGCAGAAAGTCATGGATCTGTCTTAAGAGCGCCCCAAGTACCACGGGACACGAGAAACCCTGTGGGAATCAATGAGGACCATCTCATAAGGCTAAATACGTCTTGGCGACCGATAGTGAACCAGTACCGTGAGGGAAAGGTGAAAAGAACCCCGGTGAGGGGAGTGCAATAGAACCTGAAACCGTTTGCCTACAAGCAGTGGGAGCACGATGCATTTTCGGATGCCGTGTGACTGCGTGCCTTTTGCATAATGAGTCAGCGAGTTACTTTACGCAGCAAGGTTAAGCCGGGAGGTGTAGCCGTAGCGAAAGCGAGTCTTAAGAGGGCGAGTGAGTTGCGTGGAGTAGACCCGAAACCAGGTGATCTATCCATGGCCAGGGTGAAGCGTGAGTAAAATCCCGTGGAGGCCCGAACCGTCGTATGTTGAAAAATGCTCGGATGAGCTGTGGATAGGGGTGAAAGGCCAAACAAACCTGGAAATAGCTGGTTCTCCCCGAAATATATTTAGGTATAGCCTTGCGTGATTGACTTACGGGGGTAGAGCACTGGATGGGCTAGGGGTCTCACCGGATTACCAACCCCAACCAAACTCCGAATACCGTATAGTTGTATCGCAGGAGTCAGACTGCGGGAGCTAAGTTTCGTGGTCGAAAGGGAAACAACCCAGATCGCCAGCTAAGGTCCCCAAATTCATGCTAAGTGGTGAACGATGTGGAAATGCTCAGACAACCAGGATGTTGGCTTAGAAGCAGCCATCATTTAAAGAAAGCGTAATAGCTCACTGGTCGAGTGGTTCTGCGCGGAAAATGTAACGGGGCTAAGCATGATACCGAAGCTGCGGGTTATTCTTAAATGGATAGCGGTAGGGGAGCATTCCATGTGGGCAGAAGGTTGACCGTAAGGACGGCTGGACTGCATGGAAGAGCCCATGCTGACATGAGTAGCGATAAAGCGGGTGAAAAACCCGCTCGCCGAAAGCCTAAGGTTTCCTGAGTTAAGCTAATCTGCTCAGGGTTAGTCGATCCCTAAGCCGAGGCCGAAAGGCGTAGGTGATGGGAAACAGGTTAATATTCCTGTACCACCG
>NZ_JCANVJ010000065.1:0-1084 GCF_059569355.1 Desulfobotulus sapovorans DSM 2055
TGATCCGTAAGGATCAGCTCAGGGCTGTCCTTTTCACAAAGCATGAAGCACAGGTGAGACCGCTCCGTGTCCTTCACCAGCACAAAATTGAGGATATTGATGCAGATCACGGCACAGAGCTTTGCATACGGCTCCCCTGTATCCAGCTGACCTCCGTAGATCTTCGACCAGTAATACAGGGAGCGCTCCGCAAAAGCGCCCTTGTCCGTGCTCTGCACCTCGATATTGTACCACCTGCCGTTTTCAGCCCTGGCCTTGATGTCCAGAATGCTTTCCTTTTCGTTGACCACGGACTTGATGTTGAAGGGATTGCGGATTTCAAGGTCTGTGATCAGGGAAAAATCCGCATTCTTCAGGACGGCATTGATGAAGTCCAGGAGAATGGGCTTATGCTCTTCCTTACCAAAAAGGTACTTGATGAAGATATCGGATGTGGGATTCACATACGCCAGCGTTTCCACGACCTGCCTCCTTTATATTCGAAAACCCCTCACCCCCGGCCTCTCTCCCAGGGGAAGACTGGAGAAAACCACAAACCTATCCGGATTCTGCCACCCGCCCTCTCCTGAGGACTGCCCGGCGGCGGGTGTTTCGGGACGTATGGCCATAAACCCGGCCACGTCCCGAAACACCCGCCGCCCAAGGCGGCCTTCGGCCGCAACAGAAAAAGGAAAAAAAGCGGCACAAAAGGTAAAAAACTTAAAAAGACAAAAGGTCAGAATCCTGCAAGGCGAACCCCCAGGTCGTCGTTGCGAAAATCCGCCCCGCGCCTGCTGCGAACGGCCGAACGGCAGTTCCCGGCGCGGCTGACCCAGCCGCCGCCCCGAAAGACGCGGCTGCCGCTGCCTGCCGCATATATGGGATCCGTTCCCGACAAGGTCTCATAATCCCTTCTGTACACATCCTGAACCCACTCCCACACATTGCCGTGCATGTCATACAGCCCCCAGGCGTTGGATTTAAAGGAGGCCACCTTTATGGGTTTTCCCCGATAATTGCCCTTGGGGCAGCCAGGCAGGGGATAATCCCCATCATAATTGGCATCACTCGTGGAAAGGCAGGTTCCAAAGGCAAAGGGCGTTTC